>JAISUF010000115.1 GCA_031272195.1 Propionibacteriaceae bacterium | reverse complement strand
TTCAGTTGTGATGAGCTCAAGACCGTCTTCCCATAGCCTGAGTACGGATAATCTGATTCACGTTGGGCACCCATCCATGCGGCCCAGCCGTTGGCTGCGCTGCCGCCACCAGTGATAGTTGCTCCATCCCAGACGTTGGCGGTGGCAGTTGGCTGCTGTGAAATCAAGTTGTCCAGCTGAACAACCGAGACTTGGGTCGGCTGTTGCACAATCCCATTTTTTAATAAGCTGTATTCAGCGGAGGCAACAGTTCCGAACATGGTACATGTGCCATGCGGAGTCTGGTCTCGCACTGGGCTGAGCCACTCCGGATGCGCTTCTCGCAAGTCGTACTTGGCTGGAAGAGTTGCGGCAGCTGCAGTGGGGTATGTGCCAGTGCCGATTGGTGTCAACACCGAGAGGGTCAGGGTGCTGACGAGCAATGTCGCCAACAACAGTTTCTTATTGTGTGGAGCGTTCTTCATCTTCGTCGTGGGAGTGTCAGATGTTGTCATTGAAATCGTGCCTTCTAGGGTTGCGTCGGTTTTCTGCCGACAAAGGTCATGCTTGCGGCAGTTGGTTACGGGTGATTCATCGGCAGCTGGCGGTTTGGCGGGCCTGGGATGGGGGTGACCCGCCAAACCTGTCCAGCGCCCGGCTGAGTCAGCAGCCGGCTTTGGAGGTGTCCTTGACGACCTTGTAAGAGGACAGTTGGTCGTTCCAGTTCACCCCTTGTCTCAAGGTATATGTGGGCAGGTTGTAGATGCCCGACGTGAGCGGGAGGGAGGCGCCGCCGTAGTTGACGTGCTCGTAGATGGTGACTTTAGAGCAGTAGGGGACGTAGAGGAAGCTGACTTGGTCGTTCCAGCCCGTGGGCATCGAGGGCACGTTGGCGGGAGTGGCGCTCTCGGTCGTGCGAACGTTGGAGCTTAGGTCGCCGTTGACGTCGTTGTACCACACGACGCCATACGGAGTGGGGTCGTTGAGGATCTGCACCGACGAAGTCTGGTCGTTGAAGCCGAAATCCCAGAGGTCGTGGGTGCCCGCCGGGACCGCCAGATAGGGGCCGGAGCAGCCCTTGTTTTGATAGAGCCGCACCTGTTTGGCGGTGTTGGCCACGACGAGCGTGGTGGTTTGGTTGTCCCAGTTGCCCTCCAAGTTCCTGCAGCCATCGCCTGACAGCGGCAGGCTGGCGCCGCCCTGCTTGGTGTCCCAGTAGAGCGTCACGTCTGGCTTCGTCGTCTCGGCAGCCTTGACGGTGATGGTCACGTAGGTGCTGAATCCGTTCACAGTCTCGGCCCACACCTTGGTCGTTCCGGTCTTTTTCCCTGTCAGCGTGACAGTGGCGGAGTTGGTGAAAGTCGTGACTGGCGAGACGGTGGCGATCGATGTGTCGGTGACTCTCCAGGACAGCGTGTTGTTGGTGGCATTGGCGGGGTAGACGGTGCCGGTGAGGCGGGCCGTGCCGCCCACAACCAGCGTGGCATCCGGTCCGCTCACCTTGACGTAGCTCGGCAACACGCCAGACGGGATCGTCACACTTGCCGAATTGCTGGCGGTCTGCCCGTTGGCCTTGGCCGTCACGGTGACCTTGAGCTGCTTGCCCGCGTCGTCGGCGGTGACCGCGTAGGTCTTGGCGGTCCGCTCGGCCAACTGCCAGCCGTCGCGATACCACTGGTAGGTGACGGTGGCCGAGGCGGGGCTGACGCTCGCCTGGGCGGTGAGGGTCGAGCCGACGGACTGCGTGCCCGCGATGGTGACCGTGCCGACGGTTGGGGCAGGCATGTCGTTGACGGCGTATATGTAGCGCCAGGCTTGGTAGCTGCCCTCCAACGACGAGCGGGAGTAATAGCGGTAGGCCGCCGTTGTGCCGCCGGACAGCTCGTAGACGTACATCGCCGTCTTGCCGCTCCCCGACCACGAGGCGAACAGCCTGGCGTGCCCCGCCGCGCCGACGCCCTGCTTGATCAGGGCGTCGCCCGGCTGCAGATTGTCGTAGGAGACGGCGTTGGAGACGCTCGGCAGGTTGGGCGTCTCTGGCCCGGTGACGTAGGACTTGGCGGCGTGCCAGGCCATCGAGACGAAGCCGGAGCAGTCGGTGCGGTAGGTGTGGGCGCCCTCCGCGTCCGTCGCCGACGCATTCATGCTGTAAGGGATGCCGCGATTCACCCAGTCTTGGGCCCGCGACAGGATCTCGGAGGTGGCGATCGGTCCGCCGATGGACGAGGCGTGGGCGGTCGGCGCAGGCCCGGCCACAAGCCCCGCGCAGAGCATGGCGGCCGTCGCGGCGAGGGCGGTCGCGCGGCGGATGGATGATCGGTTGGGCGGACGATTCACGGTTCGGGTGGGCGAAGACGGGCGAGCCATGAGGCACCTTTCTGGGTGGTACGGGCAGGCCAGCGGCGGTTCGGCGGGGCCCCAGTTCCCGTCGAACCACCCGCCGACCATTGCCCGAGGGGTGGGATTTGGAAGCCGTCACAGAGGGAGTTGCAGCCGTCTTCCTGCCAGGATTCTTGCAGGGGTCGTCTAAGGAATGGCATCGGTAGATCGGCCTATTTTGCAAAGATAGGCCGAGTGACCGATTACCAAACGTCACCGCCGCTGCGACCAATGTCCCGCCGCGAAGGACGAATGCCCCAGTGCCACAGGCAGGCGCGTGTGGTAAGGGACTGTCCGCCTGTGCGCCCGCCGTCCAGTGCTTGCCCGGCCAAGGCCCCTCGATTGTCCGACGCCTGCTGCGGCAAGCCAGCCGGGTGCTCCGCTGCTGTCAGCGGGACAGGAGGTAGTCGCGCAACCTTGGGATTTCAAACCCGAGGCGGCCCCGGCCGCGCGGTCCGATCAGCCCCTGCTGAATTAGGCGGGAGCGGTATTGGTTGGCGTAGTTTTGGCTGACGCCCAGGCGGTTGGCGACGACGCCGATGGCGCTGTCGCCATTAGCGAGGCCTTCGATGGCGTCGTCAACCCGCCATCAGTGGCGGCACGCTGCCGAAGGTGGGAGTGAACGGATTCCGCGCCATCCTTCACGATCCTTTACAATCTTTTACTGAGCTTTACATTCCTTTACTATACGCCAGCGTGGCACAACCGTAGTTCCTCGCCGGCAGCCACACGGCCGCCACGCCTCGGGCGCATACCGCGAGGTCGAGTTGTCGGCGCGGGAGTTCGCGCTGTTGGAGACGCTGATGCGCCATCCGGGCCGGGTCTTCACCCGCGAGCAGTTGCTGTCGCAGGTGTGGAACCTGGACTTCGACCCCGGCTCGAACGTCGTGGACGTTTACATGGGTTATCTGCGGCGCAAGCTGGGCGCCGACTATTTCGTCACGGTGGGCGGCGCCGGCGTGACGGCCGACGACGTCAACCACATCACCTCCGAACTGGAGACCTACGATTTCGGACGCGACGCCTACGACGTCGAGTTCCAGGTGGGCGGCGTCGGCTACGAGTACGAGATCGACGCCGCCACCGGGGAAATCTTGCGAGTCGACAAAGACTGAGCCGTGCAGGGGCGAGCTGAGCGGTTGCGTGATCGTTAAGTGGGGAAAAGTCATCAAAGACTGGCGAGAAGGCACTTACAGGTCACCAGAGACTGGTGCGAGCCAGCCTCGAGTGGCCAAGCTGAAAGACGTCATGGTGCACGGATGGCGCCATCCTGGCTGGTGCCTGTCAGCGAGGCGGCCTGGGCGACGGTGATGTGCCAGCGGTTGGTGTCCGCTAGTCGGCGGAAGCCGTGGGCGGCGTAGAAGCTGGCTGCGGCGGAGTCGATCGCGTCGACGACGATCAAGCGCCCGCCTGCGCGGCGGGAGGCTTCGACGACCACTTCGATGGCGTCGAGCAGCAAAGCCGTGCCCAGGCCTTGGCCTTGGATGGACTGGTCGAGGGCGAGCTTGGCGATCAGGTGGCCTGGGATGGTGCTCACCCCTCCGGTTGCCGAGCGCGGCAGGCCGGCGCGTCCGACGGCGGTCGGGGCCAGCGCGTAGTAGCCGACGACGCAGCCTGAGTCTGGGTCTGCCCACACGTACACTCGGGCTGTTCCCTGGCGCTGCGCCCGACGGGCGTGGGAGGCCAGCCACACAGCGAGTTCGGGCTTGCCGCACGAGAACTCGGCGAGCTGGTGGTGTTCGGCCAGCAGTTCGGAAGTCCAACTCATCGGCGAGCGTAGGGGCGGGGGCGGGCTGCGGCTGTGGCGAGTTTCGCCAGGGCGGGGCCGGCCTCGTCGAGCGAGCCGAGCAGCGCGTCGAAGTCGTCTTCTGGAATCAATGTGACGTCGCAGCGCGCCACCAGTCTGGCCGCCCGATCCGCCGCGGCCCGGACGACGAATTGCGACCTTGACTCGCCGACCAGTTCGGCGGCCCGGTCTATCAACTCGTCGTCGGCCTCGTTCAGCCGCGCCTCGATTCTTCTCGTCTTCAATGCTGTGCCCACACTCCAAGTGTAGTACGTCCGTGGTACGCGATGGGCGGCTCCGCCGTGAACGGGTGGAATGGAGTCAGGGCATCCCACAGCGGGCGGGGCCAACGTCGTCACGCCCAGAACAGGCGGTCCATGGCCTCGCGGGCGCGGCGGGCGCGGCGGCGGTAGTCGTCGGTGAAGCGCGACGACTCGCCTTTCGGGTAGCCGAGGATGGTGGCCAGGGCCGACAGCTCGCGGAAGTCGGAGGGGATGGCGTCGGAGGCGCGGCCGCGCAGCAGCATGATGGCGTTGCGGATGCGGCTGGCCGTCAGCCAGGCCTCGCGCAGGGCGGCGGCGTCGGCCTCGGCGACCGCGCCGACGGCGGCCAGCGCGTCGAGGGCGTCGAGGGTGTTGGTGAAACGCAGCGTGACGTCGGCGCCGGCCAGTTGCAGCTGCAGGAGCTGCACCACCCACTCGACGTCCGACAGGCCGCCGGGGCCCAGCTTCGTGTTGCGCGAGGGGTCGGAGCCGCGCGGCAGGCGTTCGGCCTCCATGCGGGCCTTCAGCTTGCGGATCTCGGACACCTCGGCGGGCGTCAACCCGTTCTCGGGATAGCGGACGGCGTCGATGGTGTCGATCAACTGCTCGGCCAGGTCGGTGTCGCCGGCACCGGGACGGGCCCGCAGCAGCGCTTGGCGCTCCCATGTCGAGGCCCAACGCCGATAGTAGGCCTGGTATGACGCCAGTGTGCGGACGATCGGCCCGCCTTTGCCCTCCGGGCGCAAGTCGACGTCGACCTCCAGGGCCGGATCGGGCCCCGGCTGCGCCAGTGCCTGCCGCAGGCGGCTGATCACCGCCGTGGCGGCGGCGATGCCGGCCGAGTCGGCGGTGTCGTCGACGACGAACATGGCGTCGGCGTCGGATGCGTAGCTCAACTCCTGGCCGCCCCAGCGTCCCATCGCCACCACCGCCAGCCTGGGAAGGCCGTCCACGCCGCGGGAGGCGATCTCCAGGCCGGCCTCGACGCTGGACCGCGTCACGTCGGACAAGGCCTGGCCCAACTGTTCGGGGCCGACCATCCCCAAGATGTCGCCCATCGCCAGCCGCAGCAGCTCCGAGCGCCGCACCGCCCGCACCGCGCCCATCGCCTCATCCGGGCCGTCGTGGCGGCGCAGCGAGGCCTGCATCTCCTCGAGGATGTCGGCCGCCGGGCGCGGCTCCAGGCCGGCCGGGTCGGACAGCAGGGCGGCGCTTTGCGGGTTGCGCAGCAGCAGGTCGACGGCATAGCGCGACGACGACAGGATCTTGGCGAAGTTCTCCGCCGTCGCGTCCCCGTCGCGCAGCGCCCGCAGATACCAGTGCGTGCGTCCCAGCGACTCCGAGACTTGTCGGAACGCCAGCAGGCCGTGGTCGGGGTTGGGCCCGGCCGAGAACCAGCCCAGCATGGCCGGCAGCAGTTGGCGCTGGATTTCGGCCTGGCGGCTCATGCCCGTGCTCAGCGCCTCAATGTGGCGCAGGGCGGCGGCCGGATCGCCGAAGCCGAGGGCCCGCAGGCGCGTCTCGGCGGCCTCCGAGGTGAGCCGCACCTGGGCCGACGGGATGCGGGCGACGGCCTCCAGCAGCGGCGAGTAGAACATCCGCTGGTGCAGCGCCAGGACGCGGCGGGCGGTCTGCCGCCAAAGCTGCGACAACTCGTCGGGGCTGGCCAGGCCGACTTGGCGGGCCAGCCGCTGGCGGCTCAACTCGTCGGCGGGCATCAGATGGGTGCGCTGCAGGCGGAAGGCTTGGATGCGGTGCTCCAAGACGCGCTCCAGCCGGTAGGCGGCGTCCAGGTCGGCGCCGTCGCCGCGTCCGACGTAACCATGGGCGACGAGGGCGCGCAGGGCCGGGAAGGTGCCGCGCAGGCGCAGGCGCTCGTCGGCCCGGCCGTGGACCAATTGCAGCAGTTGGACGGTGAACTCGACGTCGCGCAGCCCGCCGGCGCCAAGCTTGATCTCGGCGTCGGCCTCGCCGGCCGGCAGCAGCGAGATGACGCGCTTGCGCATGGCCTGCACCTCGGCGACGAAGTCGGGGTTGTCGGCGACCTGCCACACCATTGGCCAGACGATGTCGACGAACTCCTGCGCCAGCGCCAGGTCGCCAGCCATCGGCCGGGCTTTCAGCATCGCCTGGAACTCCCAGTTCTTGGCCCATTTCTCGTAGTAGGCGCGGTGCGAGGCGAGCGAGCGGACCAGCGGCCCGTGCTTGCCCTCGTGCCGCAGGTTGGGGTCGAGCTGCCAGATTGTGCCGGCGGCGGTGTGGGCGGAGGTGATGCGGCTCAGCGCGGCGACCAGCCGGGTGGCGGTGGCGATGGCGTCGGCCGGCTCGGCCAGCGGCTGGCCGTCGCCGTCAGGGGCGGGTTCGGCGACGTACAGCACGTCGACGTCGGAGACGTAGTTCAACTCGCCCGCCCCGGCTTTGCCGAGGGCGACGACGCCCAGCCGACAGGTCTCCCAGCCGGGCACCTCGGCCCGCGCCAGCGCCAGGGCGGCCTCGACGGTGGCGTCGGCCAGGTCGGCCAGTTCGGCGGCGATCTCCGGCATGACGTCGGTCGGGTCGGCGGCGGTGAAATCGCGGGCGGCGATCCGCAGCAGGGCGTTGTGATACGCCAGCCGCAGCCGGTCGGAGCTTCCAGCCTCGGCCACCGGCGCGGACGCGGCGGCGTCGGCGCCGACGGCCTCCAGCAGCTCCTCCCGCAGCTGGGCGGCCGCGCGGCGCGAGATGTCGCCGCGCAGGGTGGCGACGCCTTCGGGGTGGACGGCCAACTGCTGTCCCAGCCCGACGCTCGCGCCGAGGACTCCCGCCAGCCGTTCGAGCAGGCGCGGGTCGCGGCCCAAGTCGAGCAGCAGGTCGCCGTCGCGCTCCACCAGGCGGTGCAGGCCGGACAGGGCCAGATCGGGGTCGGCCGACTCGGCCAGCCGCTCCAGGACGGTCTCGGCGGCGCCCGGCGGCCAATCGCGGACCACCTCCATCACCCGCGTCGGATCGCCGAAGCCCATGCGGGCCAAGCGTCCCTCAAGTGATTCGATCCGCGCCACGCCCCTGATGTTACCGCGCGCCGCCCCCGGCGCAGGGCGGAAGCCCTCCGTCCGGCTCAGGAGACGGTGATCTTCTTGACGGCCGTCTTGCCAGCGGCCGACACCTTCACCTTGGCTGTGCCGGCTTTGACGGCGGTCACCTTGCCGTACTTGTCCACCGTCAGCACGGCGGGATTGGTCGACTTGAAGACCGGCGCCGCGTTGCTGGCGCTCCCGGCGTCGACCACCAGCCAGTCGAAGCCGCGCACGGCCAGCTTGGACGGCCCCGACACCTTCAGCTTCTTGGCCTTGACGGCCTTCGGCGTGACGGTGACGGTGTACGACTTCTTCGACACGTCGTGGCAGATCGCGTCCGGGGCCAGGAATTGGGCCCGGCGGCTGGGCGTCGTCAGGTCGCAGTCGCCGACGGTCAGCGTGATTGTCGCCGTGGCCTTCTTCTTGGTCGCTTTGGCCTTCAGCTTGCCGGTGGCCGAGTCGACGCCGACCAGCGACGGCTTGGACGACGTGAACTCGATGTGCAGCCCCGCGTTGGTGGTGGACGACTTGATCCGCAGCCGGCCGGCGTAGGGCGCCAGGTTCGGCTGGAGGGTCGTCTTCTGGGCCATGGCGACGCTCTTCGCGGGCAGGTGGTAGGCGGAGATGAAGTCGGCCTTGGCCAGCGACGTCAGCGTGTCCAGGTTGGCGTCGTCGACGATCACGTCGGAGCCGAGGTACAGCTCGCGCAGGTTCGTCAGGGCGTCGAAGGCGCCGTCGGGCACCGTCTTGAGCGGGTTGTTGGACAGGTCCAGGACGGTCAGTTTGGCCAACTGAAGGAACGGCTCGTGGTAGGACAGCGTCTTGACGTTGTTGCCCGCCAGGTAGAGCTTGGTCAGGCCGGTGAGTTTGCTGATCGGCGTCAGGGACGCGTTGGGCAGGTAGTTGCCGGACAGGTCGAGCACGCTCAGGGACGTCAGCTTGGCGATCCCGGAGGCGGCAATGGCGTTGATCGAGTTGTCGGCCAGGCTGAGGTGGGTCAGGCCGGTCACCGGGCCGAACAGGTCGGCGGGCAGCGTGGTGACGGCGTTGCCCTGCAGGTTGAGCTGGCGCAGGCTGTTGGTCGAGGCGAACAGCCCCGCCGGTATTTGCGTCACGCCGGCCGACGACATGCTCAGGTAGGTCAGGCTGGTCAGGCCGGCGAAGGCGTCGGCGGGCAGGGCGCCCAGGTCGTCGTTGTCCAGCGTCAAGCTGGTCAGGCCGGTCAGGTAGTTCAGGCCGGTCAGGTCCTCGACCTGCAGCGGCTCGTCGCAATAGCATTCGAAATCGGCGCCTTCGCAGCAGTAGCTGGCGTTCAGGCTGGTCAGGGCGGCCAGTTGGGCGGCAGTGACCGTCCCGTCGGCGATCGATGTGGGACGCTGCTCGGCGGGCAGGGCCTTCAGGACCTGCTGGGCCAGGTTGGCGTCCGGGAAGAACTGGCTGAGCGTCCCCTCCGTCAGCCGGTCTTCCGCCGCCGCTTGGGCCGCGGGCAGCGCGCTCAGGGCCAAAGCAGCGGCCAACAGCGTTTGGATTATGCGTTTCACCGGGTCTCCTCCTGTCGTCGGTGTCAACATATCGACCGAAAATGACGACGCTGTGTCGTCACGGGCCTCGGCTGGTCAGCCGAGTTCGAACCCGCCGCATTCGGCCAGCTTGTGGGTCAGTGCGGGTTCGTGGGGGAGATTGGTGTCGTCGACGCGCAAGACCGGCTTGACGCCGGTCGCCGAGGCGAACCAGAGCCCTTGCAGCCTGGTCAGGTCGGCGAGTGTGAAGAAGGCCCGGGAGACGCTGATGCCCTCCCGTTCGGCCTCGTGGAGGATGGCTTCGACGGTGATCGAGCGGAGCACGCCGGAGTTCTCGGTCGGGGTGGTCCACAGTTTGTCGTCCATGGCGAAGATCAGCCCGGCCGTGGTGCCCTCCAGCAGGCAGCCGTCGGCCGACAGGAAGATGGCGTCGTCGCTGCCGCGCCGGTTGGCCTCGCGGCGGGCGGCCATGTTGATGGCGTACGACAGCGTCTTGACGCCGCCCAGCAGCCACGGCGAGTCGGTGAAGCCGAGGCTCAGGTAGGCGCGGTTCAACGTCACGGCCGTCATGCCGCGGCGCAGCCGGCTGGCGGCGTCCGGCATGGGGACGATGGTGACGAAGGCGGTCGGGCCGGTTCGCAGACCGTATTCGGGGCCGCGGGTGAGGTTTAGTTTCAACAGCGCCTCGCCGGGCAGCGTCCAGGCCGAGATCGCCTGTCCGACCAGTTGCCGCCAGGCGTCCAAGTCGATCGGCCCTAGGCCGAGGGCTTTGGCGGAGTTGCTGAAGCGGGCCAGGTGGGCCTCGAAGTGGTCGACGCGCTTGCCGCGCGCCTCGACGACGACGCGGCAGGTGTCGAAGCAGCCGTCGCCCCGCGTCACGCCCAAGTCGAAGGCGGTCAGCAGCGGAGCGTCGGGACGGACCACCCCGTGTCCGAGCACCGCGACGACTTGTGTATCCCCACTCACACGTACACCCTAGCCGCCCGGTTGAAAGAATGTCCGGCAACCGCCGCCTGACACGCCGACGAATGGCCCGCCGGCGCGACCCGAAATCCTGGCCGGGCAGCCGATGGGGTGGGTGGTCGTCGTCGAGGGCGGTGCGCCAACCGCGCGGCTTGGCCTGGTGCTCAAGGCGTTGCGAGCGGTCAGCCTCGGCGTCAACGCCTACGACGACGACTCCGACGCCCGCTACGCCGCCCTCATGGAGCAGGTCGGATGAGCGACGAGCTGGCCGTCTGGCTGGGCGGGGCGATGGCCGGCCGTCTGACGCGGGACGGGCAAGGCGTCCAATTCGCATATGACGACGGTTATCGCAGCAGTCGGAGAGTCGCGCCCCTGTCGCTGTCCATGCCACTGGCCAGCCGAGTCTATGTCTCGGCGGTCGTGGAGCCATGGCTGGACAACCTGCTGCCGGACTCGGATGCAGTCCGGGCGCGGTGGGCCGCCGCCTCGGAAATTGGCGTGGAACCCGACTGGATGGTGGCGGAAGCGCGGCGCCAAGCAGACGGTCTCATGACAGCCTTGGAAGCCGTTGTGGTCGGCGAACCCGATCTAGACA
>JAISUF010000002.1 GCA_031272195.1 Propionibacteriaceae bacterium | reverse complement strand
GATCTCGCCCTCCACGGTGGCGGGGGCGGGCGAGCTCCACGAGTGGTTCCGGATGCCGTCCAGCGTCTCGGCGGTGAGGTTCAGGCTTGCCAGCGCCACATCGGCCCCCCAGGGGCCGTGGTCGAAGCCGCCGGGCAGGAAGGCGTCGAACGCCTCCTCGGCGGCGTGCCCGCCCGGCCCGTGGCCGCAGTCGTGGCCTAGCGCCATGGCGTCGGCCAGCGCCACATTCGCTCCGACACCACGGGCGATCGACGTCGCCACCTGCGCCACCTCCAAAGCGTGCGTCAAACGGGTCCGCTGATGATCGGTCGGAAACACCACAACTTGCGTTTTTCCAGCCAAACGGCGAAATGCCGAGGAATGGACGATGCGGTCGCGGTCGCGCTCGAAACAAGTCCGTTGCGGATCGGGCTCTTCGGCCACCGCCCGCCGCCCCGCGCCGCGCGCCATTGCCGCCCCCGGACGCAGGTTTTCGGCCTCCCAAGCCTCCCGCTGCTCGCGTCCGACCGGCGCGCCCGCCGCCAACCTGGGCGAGGGGCCGTCGTGGGCCACCACCAATCCGGGCTGCGGATGGCCGGCCATCGTCTGCGCCCAAGCCACGGCGCGCGGCGTCAAATCGCTCATGGTCCAATATTGGCACTCTCGCAATTGCGTTGGGCATTACAATCGTTGATGTGACGCCAGAACAGCCCGAGCGCATTCCCCCCGTCGGCCTTCCCAACGACGCATTCGACAACACCGTTCCCCCCGCCCCCCGCGCCGCCCGCTACAGCTTGCCGGACGACGACCAATGGGCGCCGCCGCGCTATTCCCAAGCCGGCGATCCGGGGGCGGCCACCCCCCGGCGGTATCAAACCAGCGACTTCGCCAACACGCCATTCGCCTCCGACCCGGCCCAGGCGCAAAGCGGCGCGCCGACCAGCCCGAGCCAGCCCGCGCCAACCCCGCCGACCGCGCCGGTGTCCACGAGCCGCACCACGTCCCCGCCCTCGACGTCGAGCTTCGAGGCCTCCTGGCAACACCTCGAAGCCCAAGCCCGGAACGTCGGCGAGCCCGCCAGAAATGCCTGGGCGCCAGAAGCGGCGTCTGCGCCGACCTATCCCGAGCCGCTGCACGGGTCGTACTCCCAGCCCGATCAAGCCGCCTATCCGGCCCAGCCCGGCTATCCCAAGCCGAGCGGCTATCCGGCTCCAACGGCCGACGCCGACCAGTCCGGCTACCTGGCTCAAACAGGCCTGGCCGACCAGTCCGGCTACCCGTCGCGGACCTACGCCAGCCGGTACGCCGAGCCTGACGGCCATCCCGAGACGAGAGGCTACGCCGAGAGCCAACCCAAGACGAGCGGCTATGGCGACCAAAACGGCTACCGCGGGCAGGACCGCTACGCCGAACCCGGCGCCTTCGCGGCTCAAACGCCGCCCAAGGGCCAGCCGCCCGTGTCCGGTCTGGCCGAGTTCGCCCAGCGGCCATCCTTCGCCGGCCAAGCCGCGGGGCAACCCATCCGCGGCGACCGGCCCGCATTCGCCGATCCAACCTTTGCCGATCAAGCCAGTCTCGCCGGCCAAGACAGTATCGACGGCCGAACCGATTTCGCCGGCCGAACCGATTTCGCCGGCCAGACGGCGTTTGCCAATCAGGCGCCGCACGACGATCAGAGGCCGTTTGCCGACCAGGCGACTTTCGCCGACCAGGGCAACGGCGCCACACGGTTCCCGGCCAGCGAGCCGTACGATTCTCCCGGCGACCAATACTCGTTCCCGCAATTGACGCCCCAACAACCGCCCGAGGGGGCCGTCGATTCCAAGCGCGGCAGGAAACGCTCGCGCGTGCTGGGCGTCATCGCCTTGGCCGTCGTCGCGCTCTGCCTGATCGGCGCCTGCGCCGCCAGCTTCGCGCTGGTCCAAGGCTTCGTCAGCCAGTACCTGCCCGCGCTCGTCCAAGCCGGGGCCAACAACGCGATGACCGACGAGCAGATCAGCGCCATCTTCCAGCAGCAAATCGCGCCACAGATCTCCGCCGACGTCGCCAACGGCACCTGCCCGCTGACCATGCCCGCCATCGCGATAGCCGCCGCCACCGTGATCGGCTTCGCCGGGGGGATCGCGTCGATCGTCGCCGCTGTCACCCGGCGCGGCCGCGTCTTCGGCGTCATCGGGCTCGTCCTAGCCGTGCTCGCCCCGTTCATCATCGTCGGCGCCCTGGGCCTTTCCACGGGCTACCTGACCACCGTCGGCTGAGCGTCGAGCGGGGTTCGCAAGGGCTGGCCGATCCAGACCGCCCGCAGTGGACGACACCCACGTACTCCCGCTTCATCGAAAGCGCGGGCCTCAGCTCCCGCTCGCGCCGCTGGCTGGCTCGCCGCCGGGCGGCTATCCGCCGCTGGAGTCGGACTCGGCCGCGGAGATGTCCTCGTCGCCGAGAGTTTGCGAATCCAGCCAGCCGTACGGCAGGACGACGCGGCTCCTCGGGCTGCCCTGGCGGCCGCGCGGCTTGCCGACCTCGCGTTGCGGGAAGGCCGCCTCCGGGTCCAGTTGGGCGATCAAGGCGTCCAGTTCGGCCAGGCTGGCTACACCGGAAAAGGCGTGACGCAGCTCGCCGCCCAGCGGATAGCCCTTGAAATACCACGCAGTGTGCTTGCGCAGATCCTTCAAGCCGTGCGTCTCGCCGTGAAGATCGGCCAACAGTTCGGCGTGACGCCGCAGCATGGCGCAAACCTCGCCCAACTTGGGATGCGAGCCTGGGCCGCCCAGACCGGCCGTCGGATCGCCCGCGGAACGTCGCCAGGCCGACGCCGCTTCTCCAGACGGGCCGCCTGGCCCCTCGCCGCGCCGTGAGTCCACTGACGCCACCTGGTTCGGGCCGTCCCCGCCGTCCGTTGCCGAGAACGCCCGCGCCAGGTCGCGGAACAGCCACGGACGCCCCAGGCAGCCGCGTCCCACGACTACGCCCGCGCAGCCGGTTTGCCGCATCATTGCCAGCGCGTCGGGGGCCTCCCAGATGTCGCCGTTTCCCAGCACGGGGATGTCCAGCAGCGCGACAAGCTCGCCGATGGCGTCCCAATCGGCCTGGCCGGCGTAGGCCTGCTGGACGGTGCGGCCGTGCAGCGTGACCGCCGCGCAGCCCGCCGCTTGGGCGATGCGGCCGGTGTCACGATAAGTCAGATGGTCGTCGTCGATGCCCAAGCGCGTCTTCACCGTTATCGGGACCTGATAGGGCTGCGCGGCCTTGACGACCGCCGTCAGGATCGCCTCCAGCCGGTCGCGTTTCCACGGCAGCGCTCCCCCGCCGCCGCGCCGGGTCACCTTGCGCACCGGGCAGCCGAAGTTCAGATCGACGTGGCGGGCGCCGTACTGGCCGCACAGGATGCGCGTCGCCTCGGCCATGACGCGCGGCTCGACGCCATAGATCTGCACCGACCTGATCTCGTCGGGGGCGAAGGCCAAGAACTCCTTCGTCTTGGGGATGCGCTCGACGATGCCGCGCGAGGTGACCATCTCGCAGACCGCCAGCGGCGCTCCCTGCTCGCGGCACAGCGTCCGGTAAGCGAGGTTCGTCACGCCCGCCATCGGGGCGAGCACGACAGGCGGTTCGACGGCCAAGTTCCCGAGCTGCACGCCCTCATCTTAGGCGGCGGCCCTCAGCAAGCGTGACAAACCCACGTGACCGCGCCCCGTTAAGGCACACGCGGCCACGTGGGTTGTGGGTGGTTCGGCTAGACCGCTTGGGTTGTGCCCTGGGTGGGTGTTGGCGCGGCGGCGGTCGCATCGGCTGCCTGGTCGGCGGCTTGGGCGGGCGGGGCGCCGTCCGGCGGACGGAAGTCTGGGCCGTGCTCGCCGTGGTGGTGCGGATGGTCGCCGACAGGCGGCTGGCCGGACGGGCGCTGGCCGCTGAACGCGGCGGCTTCGGTTGTGGTGTCTGCCGACGCGTCGGCGGACGGCTGCTCTTGGCCGGCCTGGCCGGGCGGCGGGCCGAAAGGCGGATGGTGGCCGCCGGGGCCGTGGGGTCCACCTGGGCCTCGGTGCTGGCCGTCCCATTCCGGCGGCGGGCCGGGCGGGGCCCCCTGCGGGGCGGTCGGGGTTGCGGTTGTCTCTTCTGGCTGCGCGGTGGCAGCGGCGTCTGTATCGCTCATGAGACAACGCTAGTGGCGCAGTGGAGCGTCGGACCCCGCCGCAGGGCCATTCACATTCGATTCACACAGGTTGCCCAGCCGACCCACACCCGCCGAAACGGCCAGCACCCCGCGACAACGTCTGGCCACCTGGTGTGCGGGCCGCGTCGGGGCCGAGGCGTGTTTGGGCGTCGCCAGACGACCGAGCCACCACTGAGCCGGACGAGCACCTGTCTTGAGCCGTCTTGGCGAGTCGACGCACGTCAGGCCCCCAGCAGGCGGGCCCCCAGCCACTCGCGCACCTGGCCCAGGGCAACCCGCTCCTGCGCCATCGTGTCGCGGTCGCGGATGGTGACGGCCTGGTCTTCAAGGGTGTCGAAGTCGACCGTCACGCAATACGGCGTGCCGATCTCGTCCTGGCGGCGGTAGCGCCGGCCGATGGCCTGGGCGTCGTCGAAGTCGACCGTCCAATACTTGCGCAGCTCGGCGGCCAGGTCGCGGGCCTTCGGCGACAGCTCCTCGTTGCGGGACAGCGGCAGGACGGCCGCCTTGACCGGCGACAGGCGCGGGTCGAGTCTTAGAACGGTGCGGGTGTCCATGCCGCCCTTGGTGTTGGGCGCCTGGTCTTCGGTGTAGGCCTCCACCAAAAAAGCCATCATGGAGCGCGTCAAACCGGCCGCCGGCTCGATGACGTAAGGCAAATAGCGCTCCCCCGTCGCCTGCTCGAAATAAGACAAATCCTGCCCAGAATGCTCCGAATGGGTGCCCAGGTCGAAATCGGTGCGGTTGGCGATACCCTCCAGCTCGCCCCATTCGGAGCCCTGGAAGCCGAAACGGTATTCGATGTCGACGGTCCGCTTCGAATAGTGCGACAGCTTCTCCTTGGGATGTTCGTAGTGACGCAGGTTGTCGCGGGCAATGCCGAGGTCTACGTACCAGTCGGTGCGGGTGTCGATCCAATACTGGTGCCATTCCTCGTCGGTGCCCGGTTTGACGAAAAACTCCATCTCCATCTGCTCGAACTCGCGGGTCCGGAAGATGAAATTACCCGGCGTGATCTCGTTGCGGAAGCTCTTGCCGGTCTGGCCGATGCCGAAGGGCACCTTCATGCGGGCCGACTGCTCGACGTTCTTGAAATTGATGAAAATGCCCTGGGCGGTTTCGGGACGCAAATAGTGCAGACCCGTCTCGTCCTCGATGACGCCCAGATACGTCTTCAGCATCATATTGAAATCGCGCGGCTCGGTCCACTGACCGACGGTGCCGCAATCCGGGCAGGGTATCTCCGCCATGCCGGACGGGGGCCGCTTGTGCTTGTTCTCGAAGGCCTCCTCCAACTGGTCGGCGCGGTGCCGCTTGTGGCAGGACAGACATTCGGTCAGCGGATCGGAGAAGACGCCGACGTGGCCCGAGGCCACCCAGACCTGCTTGGGCAGGATGATCGACGAGTCCAGCCCGACGATGTCGTCGCGGCCTTGAACCATCGCCTTCCACCACTGGTTCTTGACGTTGTTCTTCAGCTCCACGCCCAGCGGCCCGTAATCCCACGCCGCCCGCGTGCCGCCGTAGATCTCGCCGCACGGGTAGACGAAGCCGCGCCGCTTCGTCAGGCTGATCACGTTGTCGAGCCGACTGGCCATTGGACACTCCTTGATTCGCTCGACCGCCCGGCTGGCGGCCGCCCGCAATAGCTTACGGCACCAGGCGCCAAGTGGACCGCGACCAGACGCCAGACTGAGCGACGTTGTACTGCAATCTGGCGCGAATTGACGTATCTTGGCATCAACTAACGCAACTCGGAGGCTGCCATGACATCGACGCTGACCGGTTGGTCGACCGCGTCTTGGGCGATGGCATCATTCAAGTGAAGCAATGCCGTGAGCATCACGGAGACAACTGATGACGCTGGACGTTGACGGTCTGGCCGTCGAGGTGTCGCGCCGGGCGGTCAAGCGAATGAGGCTGTCGGTCTCACCGCCGGACGGGCGCGTGCGTGTGGTATGCCCGACGCGGACTCCCCAGCGCGAGATCGCGGCCTTCGTGCGGAAACACTCGGCTTGGATCGCCAAACACCGGCAGCGCATCTTGGGCGCGGCCCAGTCGGCGCCGTCCTACGCCAGCGGCGAGCGCCACGCCGTTTGGGGGCGCCCTGTGACGCTGAACGTACGGGTGGGACGCCCGGGGGCGCGGCTGGACGGCGACCGGCTAGTGCTCACCGCCCCGGCCGACGCCACGCCCGAGCAGCGCGCCGACATCCTGCACCGCTGGTACGGACGCCAAGTCCTGGCCGCTGCCGCCCGCCTGCTGGAGCACTGGTCCGCCGTGACGGGGGCCCACCCCGAGAAGCTGGCCGCGCGCCGCATGCGCACGCGCTGGGGATCGTACAGCTCCCGCACCGACCGCATCGCCCTGAGCACGGAACTGGCCCGCTACGACCCGCTCTGCCTGGAGTACGTCGTCGTCCACGAATTGGCCCACACCCGCGAGTCCGGCCACGGCCCCGCCTTCCAAGCCCTGATGGACGCCTGGCTGCCCGACTGGCGTCACCGCCGGAGCATGCTCCGACAGCGCCCCTGACCGACATCGGTTCTTCAGTCACGTTCTGCCCTTGGCGCCTGAGACCGCGTTACATCGGTTCTTCTGTCACGTTCCCCAGGCTGTCTGCCCCCGACGACCGCGTGACAAGAGAACCCATGTCACGTGACCAATGGCGTCGGTGGCATCCAGTACACTGAGGCCGCATGAACCCCCGTGTGCGCAATGCGATCCGGCAAGGCGTCAGCAATTCCTGCCCGGCCGCTGCCGTGGTGCCGTTCTTGGTGCGTTGCGACTGGCCTTGGGCCGTGAAGATCCCCCTGACGCTGGTGGTCGGGACGATGGGCTGGTTCGCCGGGTGGCTGCTGGCGACTGCCCTGCTGGGCGCGTGGTCGCTCCTCGCCAAAGCGCGTCCTGGCGCTCCGCTCTACAGGTTTGCCAAACTGCCCGCCGCCGAGTTCGCCGCTGCAGGCGGGAAAGGCGCGTCATTGGCGCGGATGGCCCAGGCCGGGTTGCCGGTGCCGCCCGGGATCGTCGTATTGGGCAGTGCGTTCGACGGGGACCGGCTGACAGACGAAGCCACGGCGCGGCTCGCCACAGCGGTCGCCAAGCTGACGTCCAAAGGCGAGCTGTTGGCGGTGCGGTCGTCCGCGCTGGCGGAAGACTCCGCGAGCGCGTCTTTCGCGGGGGCTTACGAATCTGTGCTGGACGTGGCGGCCGCCGACGTGGTAGCAGCCATCGGCCAGGTGCGGCGGTCTGGACGGGCGGACCGCGTGGGCGCCTACGCGGCCGCGCGCGGGGTGGAGATCGGCGACCAGGTGGCGGTGGTTGTGCAGCGGATGGTGCGGGCCGACTACGCCGGGGTGCTGTTCAGCGCCGACCCGCTGACCGGCGATTTGGACGCGATGGTGGGCAACGCCGTGGCCGGGCTGGGCGAATCGCTGGTGTCTGGCGCCGCCAACGCCGCGGAGTTCCGATTCCACCGACCCGACGGTGCCTACACCGGACCCGAGGGGTTGGCCCCGGCCGCGAAGACCCTGCACCGCGAGGCGCACGCCGCCGAGGCGGCGTTGGCGATGGGGGCGCTGGACATCGAGTGGGCGGTGGCGGGCAAGAAGGTCTGGCTGCTGCAGGCTCGGCCCGTGACGACCATGACCGGCTGGGACCCGATCACCGCCGAACGCAACGACACGCTGCGCGGCACCTGCCTGTGGTCTGCGACGAACTTGGTCGAGGCCAATCCGGAGCCGCAGACGCCGTTGACGATTTCGGCGTCCGATTACGTGATGGCGCACGGCGGCCCGCTCATCCGCGCGCAGGGCCGTAACATGTCCGGCTACATCGCCGGACGCCCGTACAACAACCTCAGCGTGCAACTCGCCATCAGGGGGCCGCAGGTTTTCAATGACCCGCGCGCCGAGTGCCGCAAGATGGCGGCGCTGTGGGGGGAGTTGCCCGACGCGGTGCCGATCCCGATGCTGCCGATGACCAGGCAGGACCAATCCCGTGACGGCCTGCAGATGCTGCGCACCCTGGGCCCGCTGTTGTCGGCCCGCCGCAAGCTGTCGGCGTTCATCGCTGAGACCCCGGGGCGCTGCCAAGCGTTGGACGACCGCATCACGGCGACCGGCGACCGCGCCGCGCTGCGCCAACTCTGGCTGGACGAGATCTTCCCCGGCTATCGGGATTCGTTCTGGGCAGTTGTCGCCGCGACCCCGGAGAAGGATTCACTGCCAGACGAACTGCGCGCCCTCGTCGGCTCGGATGACGCCGCCATCCTGCTGGCCTCGATCACCCGGCTGGCCGGGAATCTGGAGAGCCTGGGACCGGCCGAAGGGCTGCAGCGCGTCGCCGCCGGGCAGATGACCCGCGCGGAGTACCTGGAGCGCTACGGCCATCGCGGCTACAACGAGACCGAACTGGCCTGGCCGCGCCCGAAAGAGAACCCGGATTCGCTCATGGTCCCGCCCGCCGCCACACAGGTGGACGCGGAAAGCTCGGATGCCGCCTATGGCGAAGCCTTGGCCCGGCTGCGAGCCCGGCATCCCAAGCAGGCCGCCAAGGTGGAGAAGCAACTGGCCAAACGCGCCCGCACCGCCGCGCGCCGGGAAGAGGTCCGCTCGCAAGCCGTCCGCTGGACCGGGGTGGTGCGCTCGTTCGCGCTGCGCGCGGCAGCGTTGTTGGACATCGGGGAAGACGCCTTCTTGCTCACCATGGACGAGCTGCTGGCGGCCTTGGACGGCGACACGGCCCCCTTCTCGCACTTCCCGGCCCGCCGCGAAACGTTGCGGCGCTACCGACAACTGCCGACACCGCCGGTGCTGGTCGTTGGGCGCTTCGACCCCTTCGCCTGGGCGTCCGACCCGAACCGCCGAGCCGACTACTGGGTGGCCGGCACCGGGTCCATCGCCAACCCCGACTCGATAGGTTCCGCCACCGTCGCCGGCGTGCCCGGGGCCAGAGGCGTCGTGGAGGGCGTCGTCCGGCGCATCGACGACATCGCCGACGCCGACCAGCTCCAGCACGGGGAGATCCTCGTCACACGCCTCACCAACATCGGCTGGACGCCCGTCTTCCCACGGGCTGGAGCCATCGTCACCGACATCGGCGCCCAGCTCAGCCACGCCGCCATCGTCGCCCGCGAACTCGGCGTCCCGGCCGTGGTCGGCTGCGGGAACGCCACCACGAAACTGGCCACCGGCGACCGGGTCCGCGTCGACGGCGCCGCCGGGACGGTGGAGTTGCTCCGACCCGTATAGCCGCCCCAGGCCACCGACATCCCCAGGTGGGTCACGACATGCGCACCCAGCGCGGCCACCATGCCCCGGTACAACGCCGACTCACCCTCGGCCGCCGCACCACGCCAACAGGCGAACCCCACCAGCAGGCCCATCAGCCCGACCGCCGCCCACGATTGCTGCGCGTCCATGCGCAACCTGGGGTCACCACAGCGATCCGCCAAAGCTGCCGTGGTCGCAGGGAAGGAGAGGGCTTCTTCCACGTCATGGACAACCCATGCGGCACGAAGCACGAGGGGCTCCCACCGCCGCCTGACCCCACGACGAGATGGTTGTTTGCCCGACATGCGTCATCCTTCCTCGTCTCCACACCACGGACTCCCATCTCGGCGACCCCAATCGCCACCTTGTATTCGCCTCGGGGCCCGGCTCAAACCATTCCTCAGCTTCTCCCATTACTACAACTCTTGGCGGATCAAGTCGGTCAACTCCATCGGGCGCCCAAGTCGCCAGGTCGACCGCATCGGGGCTGTGGACGCACTTGACTTCCGCTCTCACGGCCTGTCCGCCCTTCCCGCGCCAGCGGTTTGACCGAAGGCCATGACGCTCAACCCAACTGAGCTAGGCCCAGCCAGTGGCGGACCTCGGCCTCCAGGTCGGGCACGTTGTCGGCTGTGTACTCGACACCCTCTTGGGGGTCGTAGGCCGCACCGTCGCACCCGGCCACGCCGTACAGCGCGAACATCAGCGCAAGGGCCCAGTCCAGGTCGGTGTCGCCGGCGGCCACGCTGACTCCGAAGTGGGCCGGCTCGCCCGTGTCGGTGTCCACGCGGTCCAACTCGAAGCCCGCGTCGACGCCGGGCCGGCCCGCCACCTCGACCCGGCACGGCAGGTAGCCGCTCTGGTCGGCCAGGTCGAACCCCTCGGGAAAGGTCAGGCCGAGGCCAAAACTCCCGGCCAATTGAACCCAACCGTCGGCCGAGAACCGGGCCTCGTCGGGCAGAAAAACAGCAAGATCGGCGCTCATGTCATCGAGTCCTTCCGCGCGTCGGGCCACGTCCCCCAGGCAACAAGACGATGCGGCCGCCTGGTTGGCTCGCCCCATTGGCAGCCATGTTACGCGGTCCCGACGAGTTGCGTCGTAGGGAACAGTAAGTGATAATGGTTCTCATGTTCATAGGATTCAGACGATGGTCGATCATGCTGCTGACGGGCATGATGGCGGCGGCTTTGGGCGGATGCGCGGGGGCGTCGGAGCAGTCGTCTGGGGCCTCGGACTCGGCCCGAGCCGAGATCGTCGTGGCGGACTATCCGCTGCAGTACGTCGTCGAGCAGCTCACCGACCTGCCCGTCGCCAACCTGACCGCGCCGGGAGTCGAACCGCACGACTTGGAGTTGACGCCGCAGCAGGTGCGGCAAGTCCAGGAGGCCTCGCTGGTGGTCTACCAGTCGGGATTCCAGGCCGCCGTCGACGACGCCGTGGCGCAGGTTCGGCCCGACGGCCCCAGCGTCGACGCCAGCGCCAGCTTCGAGCCGCTGACAACCTCCGACGGCGTCGATCCGCACTTCTGGCTGAGCCCGAAGAATCTCATCCCGGTCGCCCAGGCCGTGGCCGCCCAACTGTCCGACGCCGACTCCGAGGCCGCCAAGCTCCAGGCGTTCACCGACCGGATGAACAAGCTGGATGCCGACCTCCGCGACGGCCTGGCCGACTGCCAGCGCCAGACCTTCGTCACCACCCACGCCGCCTTCGGCTATCTGGCCCGCGACTACGGGTTGGAGCAGGTCGCCATCGCCGGGCTGGACCCCAACAACGAGCCCAGCGCCGCCCGCCTGGCAGAGGTCCGCGCCACCGCTGAGAAGACCGGCGTGACGACGATCTTCTACGAGACGCTGGCCTCCGACGCCGTGGCCAAGTCGCTGGCCGACGACCTGGGGCTGGCCACCGACGTGCTCGACCCGGTGGAGGGCGTCACAAGCGCCTCGCGCGGCGACGACTACGCTGAGATCATGGAAGCCAACTTGGCCGCTCTGCGGAAGGCCAACGGATGCCGGTAGTCGCCACGCGGGACTTGGGCGTCGTCTTGGGTCGGCTGCCGGTGCTGCGGTCGATCAGTTTGTCGGTCGAGGCCGGCCAGGCGGTCGCCCTGCTGGGGGCCAACGGCTCCGGCAAGACGACGCTGGTGCGCGCCATCCTCGGGCTCGTCCCCCACCAACACGGGGACGTCGAGCTGTTCGGGACGCCGCTGGCGCAGTTCCGCGACTGGACGCGCGTCGGCTACGTGCCGCAACGAGCGTCCATCCAGTATCCGCAGGCCACCGTCCGCGAAGTCGTCGCCATGGGCCGCCTGGCGCGGCGCAAACCGTTCCGCCGCCAATCCGACGCCGACCGGCAGCTCGTCGCCGAGGCCATCGCTGCCGTCGAGCTGGCGGGCAAAGAGAACACGCCCTTCGCCTGGCTGTCCGGCGGCCAGCAACAGCGCGCCCTGATCGCCCGTGCGCTGTGCGGCCAAGCCGAGCTGCTGGTCTTGGACGAGCCGCTGGCCGGGATGGACGTCCGCTCCCAGGAGCGCCTCGCCGAGACGCTGGCCCGCCTGAAGGCCGACGGCCTGACGCAGTTGGTCGTCCTGCACGAGACGGACGCCCTGGAGGCCGTGCTCGACCGCGAGATCGTGCTCCGGGACGGCCGCGTCATGCCTCCGGGAACGCTCCACCTGGACCGTCACCACCACGAGACCGAGCACCACTCCCACCCGCCGCTGTTGGCCGGCACGCTGGACGGGCGGTAGTCATGGACTTCCTGACTTTGGCTTTCATGCAACGCGCGCTGCTGGCGGCGCTGGTCGCCGGGCTGGTCTCGCCGACCATCGGCGGATTCATCGTCCAGCGGCGCTTGAGCCTGCTGGGCGACGGCCTGGGGCACGTCGCCATCGCCGGGGTCGGCCTGGCCCTGGCCACCGGCTTAACGCCGCTGCCGGTGGCGGTGGCCGTTGCCATCGCCGGGGCGGTCGCCATCGAGTTGCTGCGCTCCTCAGGCAGGGCCTCCGCCGACGTGGCCATGGCCGTGCTCTTCTACGGCGGGCTGGCCACCGGCGTGCTCTTGGCCGGGCTGGTCGGCCAGGGCGCCGGCAACCTGTCGTCGTACCTGTTCGGCTCGCTGCTGACCATCTCGACGCCCGAGCTGGCGCTGATCGCCGTCTTGGGCGGGCTGATCCTGGTGCTGGCGCTGGGCCTGGCGCCGCAACTGTTCGCCGTCTGCTCCGACGAGGACTATGCCCGCACGCTGGGCCTGCCGGTGCGGCTCTACAACATGTTGATCGTGGTGTTGGCGGCGGTGACGATCACCGTCTCGATGCGGACCGTCGGCCTGCTGATGGTGAGCGCGCTGATGATCGTGCCGGTGGCGACGGCCAACAACCTGGCGCGCGGCTTCAGCCGGGCGCTGGGGCTGGCCATGGGGTTGGGCGTGGCGTCGGCGGCGGCTGGCGTGGTCGGCTCGTACTATCTGAACGCCCCGCCCGGCTCGCTGATCGTCGTCGTCGCAATCGCGATTTTCGTCGTGACGCTGCCCGTGGCCGGGCGCCTGCGCCGGGCCCGCAAACTGCCGAAGACGGTGGAAGACGCCGATCCGACGCCGCTGCCCCACCAGCCGGAGGCCGCCCACGAGCATGTCCACGGGCCGGGCTGCGGCCACCCCGCGCTCGTGCACGGCGACCACCTCGACTACGTCCACGACGGCCACCGCCACGCCGCCCACGAGGGGCACTATGACGAGCACTGAGCGGGTCGGCAAGCGGCGGCGGTTGGCCGCGACATCCGCCGGGGGACGCCATGACGAGCACTGAGCGCAACACCAAACAGGGCCAGGCCATCCACCAGGTGGTGGCGGGCCTGCGGCAGTTCCACACCGCCCAGGAGATCCACGCCCAGTTGCGCGCCTTGGGTGAGGCGATCGGCCTGGCGACGGTCTACCGCCGCCTGCAGGCGATGGCCGAGGCGGGCGAGGTGGACGCCATCCGCGCCCCCGACGGCCAGTGGGCCTACAGAGCATGCTCCAGCGGCCACCACCACCATCTGATCTGCCGGAAGTGCGGACAAACCGTCGAGATCGCCATCGACGAGGCCTGGCTCGACTCGCTGGCCGCCGAGCACGGCTACACCCAGCTCCAGCACGAACTGGAGCTGTACGGCCTGTGCGCCAAGTGCTCCGCATAGCCGTGTCCGCGCCCCCAACCCTCCATGGGGCGCTGCGGGCGGCATGTCCGGCGGCCGCCCCTGACACGCTGCCCTCCGCTTGTGCGGTGGGGCTACGTCACAGTCAGCTTGAGCTTCTTGGCGACCTTGGCCAGGACCATCGTGTTGCCCTTGTAGGTCGTCTGGACGGTGTAGGTTCCCTTCTTCAGCTTGGGCAGGGTGATCGTCACGGCGCCCTTGACCTTCTTCGACTTGAGCGCGGCGGCCTTGGTCTTGACAACCTTCCCGGCCTTGTCCAGCACCGTCACTTGGACTTTGGCCTTGACGGTGGCCACCCCGTAGGACTTGACCGTCAGCTTGACCTTCGGGGCCACTGACGCCTTCACCTTCGCCTTGACCAGTTTGGCCGTCACCTTGGCGGGGTAGCCGGCCCGAGCCGTGCCCGACAGCACGTAGTCGTTGCCCGAATAGCTGACCGAGATGTCGTACTTGGCCTTCGACTTCTTGCCCAGCTTCACCTTGGAAGTCCACACGACCTTGCCCGACTTCGGCACGGCCAGAGTCTTGACGGCCTTCTTGCCGGCCACCTTGGCGGTGATCTTCACCGTGCCTGTGACGTCGGCCGCTTTGGCGGTCTTGACGGTGATCGTCACCTTCGGCTTCTTGCCCGACTTGACGGTCGTCTTGGACACGGTCGCCTTGATGATCGGCGCCTGTTTGACGCCCTGCTCGCCGGACCCCTCGCCGGAATCCGCGTCCTGCCCGCCGGTCGCGCCGCTCGTCGCGCCGGCCGACGCGCCGTTGGACGCCCCGGTGGAGTCGGCAGTGGGAGCAGCCGACGTCGGCTCGCCGCCGGCGGACCCGCCAGTCGAGTCGCCGCCACCAGTGGAGTCCCCTCCGCCAGCCGTCGAGCCACCACTGGTCGAACCGCCCGTGGAATCGCCCGCCCCCGACGTGGAGCCACCACTCGTGCCACCGGTCGAGCCACCACTGGTCGAGCCGCCCGTGGAGTCGCCGCCACCGGCAGTCGAGCCGCCCGTGGTGGAGCCACCGGTCGTCGAACCACCGCTCGTCGAACCACCGGTCGAGTCGCCGCCAGCCGTGGATCCACCCGTCGAGCCGCCAGTGGCACCACCAGTCGACTCACCAGTGGACCCGCCGGAGTCGGAGGACGCGGCTGTGGTGAAGCTGTACGACACCGGCGAGTCGACGCCGCCGGCCGTCTTGAAGCCGCTGGCCGAGACTGTGTACGTCGTCGAGGCGTCAAGCGTCACCGAGGAAATGTCGATGGTGTACGTCGTGCCGTCCTCGCTCCATGCGCCAGCCGGCAGCGTCACGGCCGTGCCGCCGTCGGATGTCAGCGTCACCGTGCCTGCCACCGTGGTGTCCATCGCCTTGTCGAAGACCACCGAGATGGACGCGGTGTTGGTGGGCACGTCCGTCGCGCCATCCAAGGCGTTCTGGCCGGCGCCCGCCGGGTCGGTGTCGCCGGAGTCGTCCGTCGCGCCGGGGCAGCCGGCGGCGGTCGGATCGGCGGCGCAGGCCTCGGACAGCTCGATCAGGACGGCGACCGTTCGGGCCGGTATGGTGACGGCGCCAGTCTCGGCGTCCCACGTCGTGCCTTGGACGACGGTGTCGCCGTCGGTGTCGGTGTAGCCGACGGTGTCGGCCTGGATGGGCGACAGCTCGAAGTCGCGCCCGGCCAGGTCGGAGTAGGTCTGGGTGACGGCGTCCTTGTTGGCGTTGACGACGACGAGCAGGCCGTTCAGCGCCGGGTCGATGTCGGCGTCCACCTTGGCATTGTCGAAGTCGTCCTCGACGAACATCGCCACCGTGCCCGTGGCGCTGGCGTCGGAGGCGTTGCGCGGGAACTTGACGCGCTGGTTGATCAGCTCGGCGCTGCCCAGCGAGAACAGCTTGGTCGAGGAGCGCAGCCGTAGCAGGTCGAGGGCCTGCGAGTAGGCCGCCTCAATGGCCGCCGGGGTGGGCTTGAACGTGCTGGCATGGGCCGGGTCGAGCACGTAGGACATCGCATCCTTGGCCGCCTTGTTGGCGGCGTCGTCTTGGGGCGGCAGGCCGCGGCCGAAGGCGGTGTATTGCAGCGACCAGTCGACGTAGTTGAACCAGTCGCCGGAGTCGTAGGAGTTGCGGTCGAGGCTCTTGGAGCGCAGGATCTCCGAGCCGGCGTGCCACAGGACAGGGGCTTGCGACAGCGTGATCGAGGCCAGCGCCACCGTGTTGAGCCGCACCCGGTCGGCCAGCGAGACGTAGTTCGAGTCGGTGGTCGTGACAGTCCGGTTGAGGCGCAGCGACAGCATGTCCCACAGGGTCTGGCCGTCGTGGGCGTCGGAGTAGGTGATCACCTCGTCCGGCTCCTGGCCGTAGGCCATCACGGCCCCATCGTAGTTGTCGCACCACTTGCCGCTCGACACCTGGTAGCTCTTGATGCCGCCGGCCAGGCCGCAGCGGATCTTGTCGTTGACCGCCAGGTTGTACGTGCCACCGGTCAAGTCCGTCACGAATCCGCCCGAAGCCTCGTTGGCGAGCGGCTCCTGCTGCCCGTTGACGGCGTCGCGCTGGTATTGCGAGAAGGTGCCGATGCCGGTGCCGCCCAACTGGCCCGAAGTGGCCTGGTAGAACAACCGGTTGTTGGCCACCTCGCCGAAGTTCCAGCCCTCGCCGTACAGGTAGATCGCCGAGCCGTCGATGCCGTCGAGCTGGCCGTCGTGGTTGACGTCGCTGTCCGGCGTGATCGAGTGCAGGGTGTCTCTGAGTTTGACGAGGGTGTTCTTGGAGTGGAAGTCCATCAGGTCGAAGCGGAAGCCGTCGACGTGGTAGTTGATCGCCCAGTTGACGACGGCGTCGATCATCAGCTTCTCGGCCATCAGATGCTCCGAGGCGTAGTTGTCGCAGCAGGTCGAGTTCTCGATCGTGCCGACGGTGCTCTCGCGGTTGTAGTAGCCGGGCACGACCTTGTCGAGCACGGACTGGACGGCCGTCTGGCCGGAGGCGTAGGTGTGGTTGTACACCTGGTCGAGGATGACGCGCAGCCCGGCGTCGTGCAGGCCGTCGACCATGTCGCGGAACTCGCCGGAGCGGGCGATGCCGTCTTGGGAGCCGGTGGTGGCATACGATCCCTCCGGCGTCATGAAGTGCCAGGGGTCGTAGCCCCAGTTGAAGCCGTCGACGTTCTTCAGCATGGCGTTCGCCTCGCCGGTGACCGGGTTGGTCCCGGCGTTGGCGAACAGGGCGTTCTGCTGGTCGGCGGAGTTGGAATCCGCCGCGCCCAAGTTGGCCGTCGATTGCTGCTTGGAGCGGTCTTCGGGGATGGACGCGATGTCGTGGACGGGCAGCAGGTGGACCGATGTGACGCCGGCCGCGGCGAGTTGGCGCAGGTGTTCCATGCCGTTGGATTCCTGCGTGGCGTTGAAGGCCTCGTAGGTGCCCTTGGCGTCGGCGCCCTCGTAGTCGGCGGTGGTGGAGTCGGAGATCGAGAAGTCGCGGACGTGCAGCTCGTAGATGGTCTGCTCGGCGTTGTTGTCCAGCGCGGGCAGATTGGGCGACACGTCACTGGCTCCAGCCGCCAGGTCGACGATCACCGAGCGCTTGGAGTCGAGCGTCAGGCCGACGGAGTAGGGGTCGGTGGTGGTGTTGACGGCCACCTTGTCGCGGCGGGACTTCTCGGCATCGCTCATCGTTTCGCCGCTGCGCAGGGCTTTCGGCGGCGCGTAGACGGTGACGTTGTAGAGATAGGCCTTGTTGAGGTCGCCGGCCGCGCCCGTCCACGACCAAACGCCGGTCGCCGTGTCTTCCTCCATGGCTTGGGCGGGGCCATCGGCGGCGCCGACGTTGGTGTCGCCGTCGTAGAGCTGGACGCTGACCGATTTGGCCGTCGGGGCCCACAGTTTGAGCGTGGGCAGGCCGGTGTCGGCGTCGATGGAGACGCCGAGCGTCTGCTGGCTGGCGGCGGCGTAGAGCGAGTCGAGGACGCCCGCCGTCTGGACGCCGGTCAGCCTGGTCAGCTTGCCCGTGCCGTCGCGCTGGGCCAGCGCCAATTCGCCCTTCAGGATGGCCTTGACGGTGGCCGCGTCCACATCGGAGGGCAGTTTCAGCGCCGAATAGCCGGACTTCAGCAGCCAGTTGGAGTTCTTCTGTTTGGCGGTCAAGCTGCCCTTGGCCAGCGTGATGACGCCGTTCGGATCGCCGGCTGTTGGCGCGGTGGCCGGCAGCGCCGCGAGCGTCTCCGAACCGGCGCCGTCATAGGCGCTGAAGGACTGGTTGCCGGTGGCCTTGAGACCGCCGTTGGCGGCCGCGACCAACACCCACGAGTCCGGCTGGGAGGAGGCGCCGTCCAGCAGCGCGTCGGGCCAGGCGATGGTTGTGTCGTCGACGAAATAGGCCTGCTGGCGGTCGATTTCGACCGGCGCGAAAGCCGTCGCCGAGCACCACACCCACTTGTTGCCCTGCTCGCCCCAGCCTTGGTAGTTGAAGCCGCACGACAGCGAGTCGCCCGCCTTGACGTCCAGCGGGATGTTGTCGCCGTCGGGCGTGTTGCCCCCGGCCTGCTGATTCGCCGACGAGTTGTCCAGCCCCCAGTTGTTCGTCCAGCCGTTCCAGGTGGTCGTCACCTTGTAGTTCAGCGTGGCGTCGGCTGTGATGTTCACCGCCGAGCTGTCCCAGGTGTAGACGCCGTCGTGGTCGGGGTCGTGCATCCAGGTGGCCAGGCAGTTCACGTCGTAGTTCGCGTCGCAATCGCCCAGGCCGGCGGTGAAGTCGCCGACGACGCGCGGCACGTCCTGCCAGGTGTTGAAGAAGTCGTGCGTCACCGGGTCGTAGTAGAAGGTAATCGAGCCGCCCGAGCCGGAGAACGGCGAGTTGCCGCCGCCGGCGTAGCCACGCGAGCCGTTGGCGGCCTGGCCGTAGTTCTCGTCCCAGGAGCCGTTCAAGGCCACCTTGTACTCGTAGCTGCCGCCCGCCAAGTTGGCGAAGGTCTTGGTGTAGAGCTTCAGGTTGGCGTCCCAAGTCAAGGCGGTGTCGGCGCAGGCGGGCAGCCAGTCGCCGCCGTTGCAGCCAAGCTCGCTCTGCATAGTGCCGGCGACGTTGACCATCCCGTAATCGCTGTGGGCCGAGGCTGCCAGGTTGACGCCGACCGCCCGGATGGCCGAGTCGGCCACCAAGTCGCCGCTGGCGTCCTTCGTCACGGCGCGGTATTCGATCAGCGTGCCCTTGGCCAAGGCCGAGACGTCGTGGAAGACGCGCGGGCTCGGGCCGGTGGCCGTCCCCAGCCAATGCCACTCGTCCGTGCCGACCTGCCGCCACGAGAACGACGTCTGCGACCAGCCGTAGGGCACCGCCGCTGTGACGGCCTGGACGCCGTCCACCCGGTCGCCGTCGGCGCCGCCGCCGAACAGCGTCACCGAGTTAGCGGCCAATCCGGCCACATCGGACTGGGCTTTGTAGGCGACGGCCCCGAGGGCGGGAAGCTGGAAGTCGCCGTTGATGTAGCCGTCAGCGTTGGTGGTGATGGTCTGGGCCACACCAGAGCAGGCGGAGGCGTTCGAGATGCAGTAGATCAGCTCGTAGGTGGCGCTCGGCGTCAGGGTGTGCACCGGGAACGCGGAGCCGGTGACGGCCGAGGTGGCCGAGTTGAGGCCGATGACGACCTCGCGCTTCTCCGTCGGGTCGGTGCGCGACAGCGCCACCGCCGAACCGGACGAGCCCAGCACGACCTGGGCGCCCTTGTTCAACGCGAACTCGGCTTTGCGCAACTGGCTCAGCGAGGCGATCAACTGGTAGAAGTAGTTGTTCTGGCCGGTCGACTGCCAGCCGCCCAGGTCTCCGGAAGGCGCCAGATAGTTGGTCGTCGAGCTGTAGCCGTCGCCGCCGATGCGTTTGTTGTTGGCTGGCGAGGTGTCCGAGGTGTAGTCGAACTCGGGATCGGCGATGTCCAGATCCCACATCGTCTGCCGCGAGGCCCGGTCGCCGCCGTTGCCGACGAAGCCCTGCTCGTCGCCGTAATAGGTGACGGGCTGGCCGCGCGTCAAATACATCAAGGCGTTGCCCAGCGCCACCCGCGAGCCCAAATCGGCCACCGAGGTTCCGCCGAGCAGATAGCCCAGCCGGCCCATGTCGTGGTTGTCGAGGAAGGTCGGCAGGTCCTGCGGGTCGGAGTGGTCGGAGATGTAGTAGTCGTCGGCGCCGAACAGCCCCGCCAAGTCCGCGCCCGAGCCGCCCTTCAGATAGGAGCGCAGGTTGATCTCCAGCGGGAAGTCTAGGACGGCGTTCATATTGGAGTCGCGCAGATAGGTGCTGGTCGTCGAGACGTTCGACTCGAAAACCTCGCCGAAGGTGAAGAAGTTGGCCTGCGCCCCAGCCGCCTGGCCCGCGTCCGAATCCTGATATTCCTTGATCCGGTCGGTGAACTTCTGCCAGAAGGCCAGGTCGACGTGTTTGACGGTGTCGATGCGGAAGCCGTCCACGCCCATGTCCATCCACGAGGTGTAGATGTCGCCCATCAGTTGGACGACGCGCGGGTCCTCGGTGAACAGGTCGTCGAGGGCGTTGAAGTCGCCGAAAGTCGCCTCCTCGGCCGAGTTGGTCGTCTCCATGGCGCCGTCGCCCCGGTTGTGGTAATACGTCACGCCCTGGAGGATCGTCTCGCAGTCGGTCTTGTCGTCGCCTGTGAAGCCGTTGCAGGTCATCTTCACCTTGTCCTGGTCCGGCTGGTAGGGCACGTACGGGAACGATGTGCCGGCGTCCAACGTCGGCGTCTTGACCGCGCCGTTCTTGAGCTGCTCGTCGGTCGGATCGGGCACCGTCTGCGCCAACTCCTCGGGCGAGAAGACCGCCCCGGTCGCGTCGCGGTAGGGGAAGCTCGACACCGGCACATACCAGCCGTCGCCGGAGTCGTTCTTCAACGAGGAGATGCCCTGCTTGGCGGTGTACTTGATCAGGTCGGCGGTGTGGTTGGCGATGATATCGAAATAGACCTTCATGCCGCGATCGTGGGCCTTCTCGATCAGTTCCTCCAGGGCGTCGTTGCCGCCCAGGTGGGCGTCGATGGTGGTGAAGTCGGTGATCCAATAGCCGTGGTAGCCGGCCGTCTCGCCGGCGCCCTCGCCTTGGGTGGGCCGGTTGGTGAACGACGGCGACAGCCAGATCGCCGTCGTGCCCAAACCTTGGATGTAATCGAGGTTGTTGATGACGCCCTGGATGTCGCCGCCCTGGTAGTAGCGGTTGTCGCCCGGCTTGTAGCCGGTCGCGGTGACGGCAGTGGCATCCATCGTGGTCGGGCAGGCCGCCGCGCCGCAGTCGTTGGTGGGGTCGCCGTTGGCGAAGCGGTCCGTCATGACGAAGTAGAACTGGTTGCCCGAGCCCGGATCGACCGCCGGGTCGTGGGTCAGGGCGGCATCGGCGGCGGCGTCATAGCCGTCGGCCTGCTGGGGCAGGGTCGTGGTGTCGACGCCGACCTGGTGCGTGCCCGGATCGTAGACGAAGGTGACGCTGCCCTCGGCAGCCAGCGTCACGGCCTGGTTGTCGCCGCTGGGATACCACTCGCCGTCCACCGCCTTGAACTCATAGCTCCCCGCCGCCAGCTCCAGCGTCAGCTTGTAGACGCCATCGGATAGCGCCATGGCGGTAGCGGCGCAGTCGTCCTGCCAATCCTCACAGGGGGTGTCGGCGCCTTGCGTCAGGGCCGCCTGGAAGTCGCCGGCCAGGACGACCCCCGTGGTGGCCCGCGCGGCGGGCGCGCCGCCCCACACGTTGCCTCCGAGCGCCAAAGCCAGACTGAGCGCGGTCAAAGCCGCCAGAATCTTGCGCCGCATTGCGTAACACCTCCGCGATGAGTGGAATCCTCCAGGAAAATTGTCCCCCACACAGCCTGTCCCCGCCGGGTTTTCACGCATTCCCGGTACGAAAATCCCCCGGCCTGCGTACCGCCGCACGAAACGGTCAACACCCGCCACAGGCCCCAGAGCCGACCCGCGCCGCCGCCGTCATCCGGTCACTCGTCGAGCTGGACGTGGCGCAAGGAGCGCAGGCCGCGCTCCAACTGCCAACTGGTGAAGGCCGAGACCAGCTCCGACGCCTCGTTGACGACGCCCGCCGCCACCCCCCTGGTGGCCGGCCAGTCGCCGACCAGCAGGGCCTGCAGGTAGGCGACGGTGGCCAGGGACGGCTGCGGCGAGCCCGGCGGGCGGCAGGCCCGGCAAACCATGCCGCCGGCCTGGGGCGAGAACGCCTCGTGGGGGCCCGCCGCGCCGCACTTGGCGCAATCGGACAGCGACGGCGCGTAGCCGGCCGAGGCGGTGGCCCGCAACAGATAGGAGTCCATGATGGTGACCGGCGAGCGCATGCCGTCAGTCGTCCCCACGGCCAGCGTCCGCAGCGCCCCGGCCAGCAGGCGGTACTGCTGCGCGGCCGGCTCGCCCTCGACCGGCACCAGCCGGTCGGCCGTCTCCACCATCACCTGGCCGGTGGTGAAACGCTGGTAGTCGCGGCCGATCACGTCGCTGTGATTGCGGATCGTCACCGCCTGGGCGATCGAGTCGAGGCTCCGGCCGGTCGCCAACAGCAGATCGACATGGCTGAACGGCTCCAGCCTGCCGCCGAACTTCGACGACGTCCGCCGCACCCCCCGCGCGACCGCCCGCACCTTGCCGTGCTCCCTGGTCAGCAAGGTGATGATGCGGTCGGCCTCGCCCAGCTTGTGGGTGCGCAGCACGACCGCCTGGTCTCGGTAGGTCGGCACCATCCCATTGTCCCCCCGTGAGCGGACCGGGCGGGCCAGGCACGCGGAAGCCGTCGTCCGGCGCTGGCTGACCACTGGGCGTGGCGGTGGCGGACGAAGCGGCAGAAGGGGCCGCCGACGCCCGTCGCGGGAGCATTCGGCAGACCGTCCAGACGCGCGCCGAACGGCCCGAGGCGAGTATTGTTTGGGGCGTGGCAGTGCTTCGCATCAGCGTCGACCACGAGACGCCGGTTCGGGCAACCGGCGCCAAAGTGCAATTGTCGATCGCCGGAAACAGCGCCGTCTTGGGCGACGCGGCCGTCAAGAAGGCCGCCGAGGTGCGCGATTTGACGATGGAGCTGTTCGCGGCCGGAATCGGCGAGGACGCCATCACCGTGACGGGCGTGCGGCTGAGCAGCGAATCCGGCATGATCGGCAAGAGCCAGAAGGCCGACTACCAGTTGTGCGTCCAGGCGACGCCGTCCCAATTGCCCACCGTGCTGTCGATCATCGGCGAGCAGCCGAACGCCACCTTGTGGAATCTGGAATGGGTTTTCCCCGATTTCGAGGCCAGCATTCCGGCCAGCGCCGAGGCCGTCGCCAAAGCCAGGCGCAAAGCCGAGGCGATAGCCGAAGCCGCCGGCCTGTCGATCGTCGGCATCGCCGAGCTGAGCGACTCCTGGAGCATGCCCGGCCACCAAGTCGACTTGAGCCGCCCCGACGTCGGCGTCATGCGGGCCTTGACGCGCGCCCGCGGCGGCCCCGTCGACCTCGGCGTCGAACTGTCGTCCACCCGCAACCTGCGGGTCCATCTGAGCGTCGACTTCGAGCTTGCCTGAGCCCAAGTGGTGGTTCAGGCGGCGTGGCGGCAGCCCCACGGCTTCAGGCCGGCCTTGGCGTAATAGCGGTTGGCGACGGTGATCTGCTCCTCGCGGGTGGCCTGGTGCGGGTAGGCGGCGAAATCGCGCCCGCCGTTGGCGATCCACGACTGGAGGTTGAACTGCAGCCCGCCGTAGTAGCCGTTGCCGGTGTTGATGTGCCAGCGGTTGCCCGACTCGCACTTGGCGATGCGGTCCCACATCGCCGCCCGCGCCAAGTTGAGCTTGGTGCCCGACGACGACTGCTTCGTGCCGACTTGCAGCACCTCCGTGACGGGCTCCTCCAGAACCGTCTCCGACAGCAGCTTGCGGTCGGTCTCCTTGCCGTTGGTCTTGGTCACCAGATAGGTGCGCTTGGCCTTGCCGACTTGCCCCTTCTTCTCGACCACCGTCTCCGAGATCCACAACGAGGCGTTCTTCTTCTTGGTCGTCTCGTAGGGCACCTCCTCGGTGACGGTGACCTCGCCGACGTCCACCCGGTCGACCTTGACCGTCATGCCCTTCTCGATGACGGTTGTCTCGGCGGGGGTGACGTCGTCGTCGTCGTCGAGCAGGACGCCCTGTTCGGTCAGGAAGTCGGCCACCGTCAAGGCAGTCGTGGTCACCTTGTCTTTGTCGCCGGCCAGGTTCAGCGTCACCTTCTTCGGCGTCGTGATGACGATCATGTTGCCGCCGCGGGCCAGTTGGGCCGAGCTGTCGACCGACACCTTGGCGCCGTCGAGTTTGGGCGGGTCGTCGAGCTGGCCGAGGACGGTGGCGAGGTTGGCGGCGTTGGTCGTCAGGGTTTGGGTTTGGCCGTCGATGTCCAGCGTCACCTGCTTGGCGAACGAGACCTGGATGGTGTCGCCGTCCATGACGGGCGCGGCGGCCGACGGCGTGACGATATCGCCGGCCCGCAGGGCGATGCCCTTGGCGGCCAGGACGTCGGCGACGGTTAGCGCGAAAGCGCCGTAGCGCGACGACTTGCCGTCGACGTCGATGGTGACGTCTTTGTAGAGGGCGGTCATGGCCGCGCCACAGCCCAGCAGGGTCGCCAAGACCAGTGCTCCGGCTGAAACTCCGGTGGCGATCTTCACCAGTCCCCCAGTTGTCGTGTTGTTTCCGCTGCCCCCATTTTGCCCCAGCCTGAGAGATTTCTCAAACTATTCTCAGCATTACGCCGCCAGTGCGGGAGCGCGCCGATGCGCTCGCCGCAATGCGCTGTCAGGCGCGGCCCGGTTCGCGCGGTGCGCCCCAGCGCGACCCGCGCCAGGGGCTGCATGATCGCCTGGGACCGGCGTTGGCCCAACGCCCGCGCTCAGATCATCTCGTGGAACAAGGCCGGATCGGGCGCCGGGATGACGCAGGTGCCGACCAGCGGGCCGCGCTCGCCGGCCACCTCCAGCGCGGCCGCGACGCCAGAGCGGACGTCGGCCACCTCGCCGCACAGCTTGAAGAAGCTCTTGCCGCCGATGCCCATGCCCAGCCGCACCTCGATCAGCTCGACGCGGGCCGCCTTGGCCGCGGCGTCGGCCCCGACGATGGCCGAGGCGATGTCGAAATACTCCACGACGCCCAGCGCCGCCACCTGCTTGGGGGCGTCGAGGACGGAGTTGATGGCCGGTATCAGCGTCGGGTGGACGCGCGGGATCGTCAAATGGTTGACGGTCTTCGAGCCGCCCAGCTCCAGCCCGGCGGCCATCGCCGCCTTGACCGCGCCGACCTGCCCGTGGACGAGCACGATGAACTTGCCCGGGCAAACCGGTTTGGCGAAGGACAGCGTCACCTGGCCGGCTTTGAGCATGGCGTCGGAGACCTCGACGCCGCGGGCGATCGACGACAGCTCGACGAGCCCGATGGACACGATCATGTCAACTCCTCTCGATCCGGATGTGGTCGCCGGTCACCTCGGCCACGACGCCGTCGATGGAGGCGTGCACCAGGCAGCCGACGTCGCCGACCCCCACCTCGGCGATCAAGTCGCCACTGGCAACCCTGTCGCCGACCGACACCGTCGGCGAGGACGGCTTGCCGACGCCGTGGCGCAGCGGGATGACGACCTTCGGCGGCTCCAGCACGGCGCACTCCTCCAAGTGGTCCGGGTAGGCCGTCAATTGCCAGCGCTCGACCAGCCGCGAGGTCGGAATGCGGCGGTAGTCGCGCTCGGCGGTGTGGCCGGCGTGGACGGCCTTGTCGGCCACACCGACGCCCTCGGCCCGCAGCAGGCCTTTGACGTAGACGTTCATGCGGCGCGGGCTCAGGCCCATCGGACAGGCGTACAGCTCGCAGATGCCGCACTCGCAGCACAGCAGCGCGTCGGACAGGTCGACCGGGTGGGTGTCGGTGCCGACCGACCGCATGACCCGGTGCGGGCGCATTTGGTGGCCGATCAGATAGCGCGGGCACATCTCGGTGCACAGCGAGCACTGGATGCAGATGCTGCGGGTTTGGGCCAAGACGCGGTCCATCGGCTGGGAGCAGAACTCGACCAGCGGATGGTCGGCCGCCAGCACGACCAGCCCGCCGTCGGCCTTGCCGTAGCCCAGGCCGGGCGCGGCCGACATGGGGAACTGCTTGCCCATCATCGGGCCGCCCTTGACCACCACGTAACGCCCGACGGTGGCCCCGCCCGCCTGGGCGATCAGGTCTTCGGCGGTCGTGCCGACGGGCGCGTCCATCAGTTGCGGGTGGGCCACCTCGCCGGTCACCGTGACGAAACGCCTGGTGACGGGGATGCCGCGGGTGGCCCGCTCGACGTTGAGGGCCGTCGTGGCGTTGACGACGATAATGCCGACCTGGATGGGGATGCCGCCCGGCGGAACCGTCTGGCCGGTGATCTCGTAGATCAGGGTCTGCTCGTCGCCGGCCGGATAGAACGACTCCAGCTCGAAGACCTCGATCGGCGCGCCGGCCGCCGCGATGGCCTGGCGCAGCGCCGCCACCTCGCGGGCATAGTGGCGCTTCGTGCCGATGACGACGCGCGGAATCTTGCAGGCCTGGGCGATCTTGGACGCGCCCGCCACGATCTCGTCGGCGAACTGGCGCATGGCATAGCGGTCGGAGGCCAGCAGCGGCTCGCACTCGGCGCCGTTGACGACCAGCAGGCTCGCCCCCTCGGCCAGCTTCTTATGGGTCGGGAAGCCGGCCCCGCCGGCCCCGACGACGCCGGCCGCGAAGACATCCTCGGGCAGGCTCATCGCGTCACCCCCGAACGATCGACAGCCCGTTGGTGGAGGCGTAGTCGCGGGCCAGGGCCGTCAAAATGGCCTTCTGGCAGACCCGCACCGTCGCCCCCCGAGCCGCCCCGGCGCCCTTCAGGTCGGACTCGCCGACCAGCCGCTTGCCGGTCAGGTCGATCTCGCCGCCGCCGCAGCACGGTTTGGCCGAGTCGGCCAAGCCGTAGTTGACCCCGGCCGGCATGCCGGAGTGGAAGGCCCGGAAGGCCTCGATGGTGAGCACCACCACCCGGCTGCCGTCGACGTCGGACGGCGTCACGCCGCGCCTGGTGGCCACCCCAGGGGCCAGCACACCGGCGGGCAGGTCGCCGAAGACGACCACGTCGGCCCCGCCGTTGGCCTGCTCCGCCCGCCCGGTGGCGCGCTCGGCTTCCGGCTCGGCGGCCAGCCGCTCCATGATGACCTTCGTCACCGCGTCAATCAGTTTCTCTGTGTCCATTTCTGTCTCCTCACGGGAGGGTCGTTGGTGATCGCCTCGGCGTCGCCGCCTCGGCTCGGTCTTTCATCGTCCGTAGCCTCCGCTGGCGGCCCGGAACATCATGATGTAGAACAAGCTGGACAGCCGGTTCAAGGCTTGCAGGATGTCCATGCGCCGCGGCTCCTGGCCGGGGCGCTTGAAGGCGTCGTAGGCGGCCAGCTCCACCTGGCGGACCTTGGTGCGCAGCAGGTTGAGCGCCGCCACCGCCTCGCCGTCGTCGACGCTGGCCATGAAGTGCGGCCGCCCGAAGGTCGGCTCCGGGTCGTGCGACAGCCGTCTGATCTCGGCCTCGTCCATGCCGAGCAGTTTGGTCTGGTCGAGGCGCACGCCGAGGACTTCAGCCCGCATGAGCTGTTTCAGCTCGCCGAGGACCTCCGCCAAGTCGGCGACGGCCGCCTCCAGGCCGAGCGCCCGGAAGCGCACCTGGGTGGCGATGACGTGGGCGTCGAGGTCGTCCAACAGGCCGCGCAGGCGGATGTTGGGATGGTCCTTCTCGACCAGCGCGTTGCCGACCAGCGCCGTCAGATGCTCGGGCTTCTCGGCCGCCTGGGTGCCGTCGGGCAGGTCCCACAACTCCGGCTTGGTGAACGCCGGCAGGGCCGACTTCAACCCGGCCTCCGGGCCCGCGCCCGACTGCCCGCCGCCGGGCAGCCCCGCGACGGCAGACGGCGGCATCGCCTGACCCGACTCGCCGACGCCGCTCGGATCGCCGTCCGCGCCGTGCCCGGACAGCCCCTGCTCGGCCCGGAACCGCTCCAGCTTCGAGGCCCCCGAGCCGGCGCCCGGCGGCTTCCAGGCCGGGCGCTGGGGACGCTCCTCGACGGCCGGCGCCGCGGGGCCGGGCTGGGGCAGGTTGGACACCCGTTTGTCGCCGACGACCAGGTCGATGCGCTGATCGACCAGCCAAGCCCGCGCCGACGGCGTAACGACTGTGCCGGCGGGCACGCGGAACTCGGTGGTGGACGCCAAGTCGGCGTTCGCCAAGGCCGCGCGGACGGCCGTTTCCGTCATCACCATTGCCCTCACCTCCCCGAGCCGGACGCGGCGGGCATCACTTCAGCGTCGGCAGGATGTACTCGACCTCGGCGTGCGGCCGCGGAATGACGTGCACGCTGATCAACTCGCCGACCCGGTCGGCCGCCGCCGCGCCCGCGTCGGTCGCCGCCTTGACAGCCC
>JAISUF010000202.1 GCA_031272195.1 Propionibacteriaceae bacterium | reverse complement strand
ACAAGGCGAGCGCGCAGGACGACCCGGCCGCCATCGGGGCGCTGCTGCTGCCGTTGGAGATCGTCGCCGCCCAGCCGGAGTATTTCCTTCGCAACGGCGTGACGGCGGCCCAGTTGGCGGCGCTGTTGGACGAGGTCGAAGACAAGTCGGCCGACCTGGACTGCTCGCCCGAGGCGATCGCGCCTGCCGTCGCCGACGACTGCGCCGCCATCGGCGACAAGCTGGCCCAGGCCCGGCAAGTGGTGGCCCAACAAGGCGAGGCCGGGCGATGAGCTACGAGTTTTTCGGCCAGTTGGCGCTGGTGGCGTTCGTGGCGGCGGCGGTCTCGTTCATCGTGGCGGTGACGCTGTTCTTCGTGCTGAACATCCCCGAGGCGGTGGCGATCCTGTCGGGCCGGCGGGCGGCCCGCGGCGTGGCCGACATCATCGCCCGCGCCAAGATCGGCAAAGGGCCCAAGCGCGGAGCGCCGCCGGACCGCGCCTGGCAGGCGTCCCAGTCGGCGGACGCCGTGGCCGTCCAGGCTGACAACCCCGGGGATATCGCCTCGGCCCCCCCGGCGGCTGACGCCGAGGCTCTCATGGGGCCGACTGGCACAACCCTCATCGGCTCAGCGCCGGGCCAAGATCAAGAGGGATAGCGGCGCGGACACGACCGGCGCCGCGCCCAGCGTCACGACATTTCCTGCCAGCGGGCCAGGCGGCCGTGCTTGGACAGCGCCTTGAAGCGGTTCTCGACCCGCTCGCGGTCTTTGATGTTGGTGACGACGAGCAGGTCGTCGCCGACGAAAATCTGCGTGTCCGGTTTCGGCGTGAACGGTTTGCCGTCGCGCACGATCAGCGAGATGACGGAGTTCTTCGGCAGGCGCACCTCGCGGATGGCGATGCCGTGGATGCGCGAGCCCGCCTCGACGCTCACCTGCATCATGTCGGCGGCGATGGTGTCCAGCGGCGCGAACTCGAACTCCAAGTCGACGCTCTCGTCTTTGGCGATGCCCAGTTTGCGGGCCACCCACGGCAGCGACGGCGCCTGGATGACGGTGAAGACGATGACGAAGCAGAACACCAGGTCGAAGATCTCGTCGGCGTGCGGCGAGCCGTCGGCCAGCGGCACCAGCGTCATGACGATCGGCACGGCGCCGCGCAGGCCGGCCCACGACACGAACGCCATCTCGCGCAGCGGCAGGCGGAACCAAACCGTGCACAGCCAGACCGACAGCGGACGGGCGACAAACGTCAAGAACAGGCCGACGATGACGCCCGACGCCGCCCCGCCGAGAGTGATGTCCTTGTTGGCGGCCAGCACCCCGAGCATGACGAACAAGCCGATCTGGGCGATCCAGCCGATGCCCTCGGCGAACGAGCGGGTGGCGTAGCGGTGCGGCAGCTGGTTGTTCTTGACGTAGACGCGACGCAGATGCTCCCGCCCCAGGACGGTGACGGTCTGGCCATCGGGCAGCCCCGGCTGGGGCCGCTGGCCTGACTTGCGGCCGTGGCGCCAGTAGTCGAAGATCGCCGTCAGCGGCGGGTCGGTGAAGGGGTGTTGGCCGTTGCCGATCAGCACGGCGGCGACATACACGGCGGCGAATCCGGACACGTGAATAGACGATCCGAAAGCGTAGGCGAAAACGGCCCAGCCGAGCGCGCCGAGTGGATAGAGGCCGGCCATCGGCAGCGCGATGTGCTTCATCACCCAGACCGCCCCCCAGCCGACCAGCACGCCGACGATCACGCCGCCAACGATCTCGACGACGATCTCGCCGGCCACGCCGACCAGCAGCCAGCCGCTCTCCGGACCTTTGGCGATCGACCAGGCTGAGGCCGCCGCCACCAGCAGCACGATCGGGGCGTCGTTGAAACCCGACTCGCCCTCCAGGATCGTCTTGACGCGCGACGGCAGCGCCACTTTGCGCAACACCGAGAAGACGGCCGCCGAGTCGGTCGGGGAGACGACCGCGCCCAGCAGGATCGACGTCACCAGGTCCAGGCCGAGCGCGTAATGGGCGAACACCGCCACCAACGCGACCGACGCCAACACGCCGACCGAGGCCAGTAGAACGGCCATCGGCGCGGCCCGTTTGATCTCCTCCCAGCGGGTCGTCAGGCCGCCCTCGGCCAGGATGAAGACCAACGCGGCGAAGCCGAGCGAATGGGCCAGCGAGGCGTCCTCGAAATCCAAACCGGCGAAGCCGACGATCATGCCGATGCCGAGGAAGATCAACAGCGACGGCAGGCCGCCTTTGTCGCCCAGCTTGGTGGCCAGAACCGACGAAAGCAACGCAACTGAACCAAGCAGCATGACTTGGCCCAGATCCACATTGCCTCCTTTAACCCAACTTTACCGGAAAACCCCTTGTGGCGGCCAGGTTGCGAAGGCAGACTATTCACCCCAAGGCGAGCTTTCGGCGCCAGCGAAGAAACCGCGCCGAAAAGCCGCGTGCGACGTCTTCCGCGCTGGAGTTGGGCGCCAAAGCCGGAATCGCCGCGCCGGCGCACCGCTCAGCCGTGTGGTCGCGGAGCAGTCCATTGACTGCGCGGCGCGGCCTACGCGAACAGCTCCTTGGCTTGGGCGGCCAGGGCGACGGCCGTCAGATCGCCGCCGATTTGGGCGGCCACCGAGGCCGCCACGGCGCCTTCGACCAGTGGGCCCTCGGCGTGGCGGACGTGGGCCGCCCGGTCCGGGCCGAGCGCCTCGATGACCGACTCGACCGTCATCGTGGCCGATCCGAGGTCGGTCAGGACGGCCACGTCGAGGCCCTCGTCGAGCAGCTTCTCGACGGCCGCCGAGACCAGCTCGACCGACGTGCCGATACGGCCGTCGCCGGTGCCGCCGGCGGGCACGATCGTCACGGCTTTGGCCATTTGTCCGGCCAACTCGGCCACGCCCTCGGCCAACTTGGCCGAGTGTGAGCAGATCACCAATCCGACGCTCATGCCGCCGCCGCCTTCGCCGCCGACTGCAAGATGTGGGCCGTCGAAGTCGCCCCTGGGTCTTGGTGGCCGACGGAGCGCTCCCCCAAGTAGGAGGCGCGCCCTTTGCGGGCCACCATGCCGACCGTCGCCTCGGCGCCCTGTTCCGCGGCCGAGGCGGCCGCCCGCAGCACGTCCAACGGCGTCGCCCCGCCCTCGTTGGCCTGTCGGGCCGCTTCGACGGCCGGCGACCAGGCGTCCACCATCGTCTTGTCGCCGACTTGCGCCTTGCCGCGGGCTTGGACGCCCTCCAAGGCGGCCGACAGCACTGCCACCAGATTGTCGGCGTCGATACGCTCTTTCGCCGCCTGGCCGGCCCGCATCAGGGCCGTGCCGTAGAGCGGCCCGGCCGCCCCGCCGACCGTCGAGATCAGCGTCCGACCGGCGCTGGACAACACCTCCTTGGGCGAAGCCGCCGACGCATCCAACCCGGCCACAACGGCTTGGAAGCCGCGGTCCATGTTCTCGCCGTGGTCGCCGTCACCGATCGCACGGTCCAACTCGATCAACTCCTCCCGTTGCCGCGCCAATACTCCAGCGGCGTCGCGCATCCACGCCACCGCCCAAGCGGCGGTCAACTCACCAGCCATTGCTCCTTCTCCCATCACCGCCCTTGGTCCCCCACAGCGAGTCCCCTTGGTCCGATTGGCGTTGCGCCAACCCCCAGCCTCTCACAGTCCGCGCCGCAGGGCGGGCGTGGCGACGGGCGCGTCCCAAAGGTCGGCCGTCTCGTCGTCCAACAGCAGGACTGTGACCGAGCAGCCCTGCATCTCCAACGCCGTGGCGTAGTCGCCGACCAACGACCGCGCGAGCTGCAATCCGGCTGCCTCGACCAGTCTACGGGCCTCTTGGCAGATGATGTACAGCTCCGACTGGGGAGTTCCACCCATGCCGTTGACAAGCATCAGGACGGGCGTCCCGGCGGGCGCGGCCAAATCGTCCAAGACCGGCCCGACCAGTTCGGCGGCCAGTTCGGCGGCGCCGGCCAGTTTGGCGCGGCGGCGGCCCGGCTCGCCGTGCAGGCCGACGCCGATCTCGATCTCGTCGTCGGCCAGCTCGAAACTGGGACGCCCGACGTGCGGGACGGTGCAGGCCGTCAGCGCCACCCCCATCGAGCGCATCCGGGCGTTGACGCGCTCGCCGAGGGCCTGACAGGCGTCCAGCGAATCGCCCCGCTCGGCGGCCGCGCCGACAATTTTCTCCAGCAGCACCGCCCCGGCCACGCCGCGCCGGCCGGCGGTGAAGGTCGAGTCCTGAACGGCCACGTCGTCGTCGACCAGGACGGTGCGCGCGTCGATGCCGTCGAGCTGGGCCAATTCGGCGGCCGTCTCGAAATTGAGCACGTCGCCGGTGTAATTCTTGACGATGAAGAGGACGCCCGCGCCGCTGTCGACGGCCTTGGCGGCGGCCAGGATCGGATCGGGCGTCGGCGAGGTGAAGACCGGCCCGGGCACGGCCGCGTCCAGCATGCCGCGACCGACGTAGCCGATGTGCAGCGGCTCGTGGCCCGACCCGCCGCCGGACACCAGCGCGACCTTCCCGGCGACCGGTGCGTCGGCGCGAACAACGTAGTCGGGGCGGCGATTGACCTTCACCAAGTCGGCGTGGGCGGTGGCGAAACCGTCTAGCGCGTCCGACACGACCTGGGCGGGGTCGTTGATCAGTTTCTTCACCAGGCTCCTTTCCGATGAATTGCGGCGACTCCAATTGTGCCCCGCCGCCCGCGCCCAAACCAGACCGATCCGCCGGTCGGGCCGCCCGCTCGCCGGACCGCCGCCGCCCCAGGCGGCGCGTAGTCGCGCCGTCCAGACAGCGGACAAGTAGAGTGGAGTCTCCAAGGAGGTTGGCTATGGGCGACGAACGGCTCACAGTGGCCGAGTTCACCGACAATTACGGGCCGGGCGCGTCCGGGCTGCTGTACGCCGTCCAATTCCTGGAGGGCCGCGTCCTGGAGGCCGGGCACAAGGTGCTGCTGGTTGCCCCCAGTTGCGAAGGCGCCAATCCGTACGCCGGCCACCCCAACCGGCGCGAAATCAGGCTGCCGAGCGTGCCCGTGCCGGGGCTCAACGTCCGCCTCTCCCTGGGCAAGGACTTCGACTACCGGCTGGCCCAGATGGTGGCCAACCCGCCCGACGTCATCCACGTGCACGGCCTGGGGACGATCGGCCTGCTGGGCGTCTGGCTGGCCCAGCGCACCGGCAAACCGCTCGTCACCACTTGGCACACCGACTTCGAGGCCTACGCCGAGCACTACTGGTCGCTGGCGCCGCTGCTGAACGTCGTCTACAAGGCGCTGCGGCTGCACATGGAACGCGGCTGGCGGCAGTTGCGCGCCCCCCGTTTCCACCGGCCCCGGCGCGGCAAGGCCCAAGTCGAACTGCTCGGCTTGGCCGCCTCGATGCTGTCCGACTCGGACTTGGTGACGGCGCCCTCGGCCAAGACCGGCAAGCGGGTCTTGGAGATCGCACCGCAGGCCAAGGTCCGCGTCGTCCCCAACGGCGCCGACGCCCTGCCGGTGCTGCCGCCGGTGCCCAAGGGACGCGGCCCGCGCCTGCTTTACGTCGGCCGGATCGCCGCCGAGAAGGGCATCGACTTGATGCTCGACGCCTTCGAACTGGTGCGCGACCAGGTGCCGGGGGTGGAATTGATGATCGTCGGCGACTGGCGCAACACCCAGCCGACCCTGCGCCGTCGCCTGCAGCGGGCCGCCCATTTCGGCGGCGTCAAACTGACCGGCCAGATTCCGCGCGACGACCTGGGCGCGTATTACGCCAGCGCCGACGCCTTCCTGTTCACGTCGCTGACCGACACCCAGGCGCTGGTGCTGCACGAGGCGGCCCACGCCGGGCTGCCGTTCGTGATGGTCGACCACGAGCTGCGGCTGGTCGTCGATCCGGCGGTCAACGCCGTCTTGGCCAGGCCGAACGCCGTCTCGGTGGCGGGCGCCTGCGTGCGCCTGCTGGAGGCTTTGAAGGATAACGATTTCGCCGCCGCCGCCCGCGCCCGCAGCATCGAGTTGGCCAACCAGTGGACGATCGCCAAGCAGGCCACCGAGTTCCTCAACATCTACGAGTCTTTGGCGGCCGGACGGCCGGTGCCCCTGACCGACGGGTTAGTGCCCGACTTGGGCCGACCCGTCTTCCCCGGCCGGAAGGTCAGCGCCCAGCTCTCGACTGCCGAGGCGATGGCGTCTTCCGGCATTTGACGCCAGACGGCTCTAGGCGACGGTGTAGTCCCCGGCTTCGGCGACGGCTTCGACGACGCGGTCGAAGTCGATGGCTTGCGAGGAGTCGATCTTGAGGTCGCCGGCTATTGAAAGTTCAACGCCGTTCACTCCTGGAATTGCGGAAACCTCTTGCTTGACGGCCTTGACACAGTGGTCGCAGGTCAGGCCGCTGACGGTGTACTCGGCGATCATTCCTCCCCTTCCGACGCCCTGATCCTACTCGCCGACTCAAGCCCCGCCGCAACTCCTTGCAACTAGGCCTAGGCCTGTGGATAAATTGTGCATAACTAGCCCGGCGACACTCCACTACACCCTGCCACGCTTGGCCTGTCAAGTCGGCCCGGCCCACTGAAAACCATTCCACGAACGAATGTTTTCCACCGACCGTTTCGCCATCGTCCCTTGTCAGAGGCAGGTTGCCAACTTCTTGCGGGAGTTATCCACAGTCTGGCCCCAGCTTCGTGCACAACCTCGCTGGCTTGGCCAAATAGTTGTCCACACCGTTGTCCACAGCCCCTGTGGTTTGGCGGCTTGCAGTCGGCCTACTACAGCCCGTAGGTTGGGCCGAGCGAGGTCGACCAGAGGTGGGGTAGCGTCGACCGGGAGAGGGTTTCAGAAAGTGTCAGTGGCGGCAACTAGGTTGGTCTGCGTAGCGGGAAGCGCAGGTTGAATTATGTCGTTGGCAACGTTAGACCCCTTCAGTCCCGAGGCTGAGGATTACGGGTTTTCGGATCGGGTTCCGCCGCAGGATGTGGCGGCGGAGGCCGCGGTGTTGGGCGCGATGATGGTGTCGAAGGACGCTATCGGCGAGGTTGTCGAGATCGTGTCGGGGTCGGACT
>JAISUF010000156.1 GCA_031272195.1 Propionibacteriaceae bacterium | reverse complement strand
CGCCGACGGCCGACACTTGATGCGCCACTCGGACGCCGACCAAGCCCGCGACCACGTCTTCCGTGCCCAAGCCGGCCAAATGGGGGCCGCCTACGCCCCCTACCTCTTCGACGCCGCGCGCGCCCAAGACGAGATCGTCCTGCGCTACACCCTCTCGACCTGGAACCCCTACCAGATCATGCTGATGCAACACCGTCTGCTGATGGAAGACGGCCTGCCGACATGACGAAGGGGCGCCCGGACTGGCCGGACGCCCCCAACGTTGTTGCCCTGCGGCCTGAGGTGCGGTGCCCTGCGGCCTGCGGCTCCTTTCGCCTGGTGGCGCTCTTCGGCGTGTGGCGCCCAGTGGCCGACGGTGCCGTATCGGAAGCTGGCGCCGCATCGGAAGCTGCGGGGATCGCCCGAAGCGAACCCCGCCACTCCCACGCGGTGCCGGGCAGCTCAGCCGCGGGCGGCCGCGATGCGGTCGCGGATGGCCGCCAACTGGGCGGGCATTTCAGGCGGCAGCTTGTCGCCGAACTGCTTGAAATACTCCTCGGTCAGGTCGGCTTCGGCCGCCCAGGCGTCGGGATCGAGCGAGAACAGCTCGACCATCTGCTCCTCGGTGATGTCGAGGCCGTCGACGTTCAACTCGCCAGGGTTGGGCAGGCGGCCGGAGATGGCCTCCTGGGCGCCGACTTCGCCGTTCACACGGCGCAGCGCCCACTCGATCGGACGGGAGTTGTCGCCGAAGCCCGGCCACAGGAACTTGCCGTCGGGGCCCTTGCGGAACCAGTTCACCTGGAAGATGCGCGGGGCCTTGTCGCCCAACACCTTGCCCATCTTCAACCAGTGCGCCCAGTAGTCGGCCATGTTGTAGCCGCAGAACGGCAGCATGGCGAACGGGTCGCGGCGCAGCGAGCCGACCGACCCCTCGGCGGCGGCCGTCTGCTCCGAGGACACCGTCGCGCCGACGAACACGCCGTGCTCCCAGTCGTACGACTCCGAGATCAGCGGCACGTTGGAGGCGCGCCGGCCGCCGAACAGCACCACGTCGATCGGCACGCCGGTCGGATCCTCCCACTCGGGGGCGATCGAGGAGGCCTGGTCGGCCCGCACGGTGAAACGCGAATTCGGATGGGCGGCCGGCGTCTCGGAATCCGGCGTCCAGTCGTTGCCCTGCCAATCGATCAGGTGGGCCGGCGGCTCGTCCGTCATGCCCTCCCACCAGACGTCGCCGTCGTCGGTCAGCGCCACATTGGTGAAAATCGTGTCGTGGTCCAACGCCGCCAGGGCGGTCGGGTTCGTCTTGGTGGACGTGCCGGGCGCGACGCCGAAGAAGCCCGCCTCCGGGTTGATGGCGTAAAGCCGCCCGTCGGGGCCGGGGCGCATCCAGGCGATGTCGTCGCCGATCGTCTCGACCTTCCAGCCGGGGATCGTCGGCCGCAACATGGCCAGGTTCGTCTTGCCGCAAGCCGACGGGAAAGCGGCCGTCAGATGGTAGACCTTGCCCTGCGGCGAGGTGATCTTCAAGATCAGCATGTGCTCGGCCAGCCAGCCCTCGTCGCGGGCCAGCACCGAGGCGATGCGCAGCGCGTAACACTTCTTGCCCAGCAGCGCGTTGCCGCCGTAGCCGGAGCCGTACGACCAGATTTCGCGCGTCTCGGGGAAGTGCGTGATGTACTTATCGTCGTTGCACGGCCAGCGGACGTCGTCGCGGCGGTTGCCTTCGGCGTCGACCAGCGGATAGCCGACCGAGTGGACGGCGGGCACCCAATACTGGCCGCCGGCGATGGCGTCGAGGGCCGCCTTGCCCATGCGCGTCATGATGCGCATGGAGACCACCACGTACGGCGAGTCGGTGATCTCGATGCCGAGCTTGGAAATGTTGCCGCCCAGCGGGCCCATCGAGAACGGCACGACGTACATCGTGCGTCCGCGCATGGCGCCGTCGAACAGCTTGGCCAGCGTCTCCTTCATCTCGGCCGGATCGGCCCAGTTGTTGGTCGGGCCGGCGTCCTCCTGCTTCTGCGAGCAGATGAACGTGCGGGCCTCGACGCGGGCCACGTCCGAAGGCGTCGAGCGGGCCAGGTAGCAGCCGGGGCGAAGCTCCGGATTGAGCTTGATGAACGTTCCGGCGTCCACCATCTCTTGGTAGATGCGGTCGCGCTCCTCGACCGAGCCGTCGCACCAATAGATGGAGTCCGGTTTGGTGAGCGTCGCAACCCCGTTGACCCAATCAACCAGTTCCTTGGGCGCGTTGGCTGGGGTGTTGGAAATCTGTTCTGACATGTCTCTCCTTGTCGTCCCGCTTCGACGCGGGACATCACGCTGTTTGGGTCCGGCGTCACGGTGCAGGTCCCTGAAGCAATCCTGCCCCATGGACGCTTACTGTGCATCTTACTTCGCCGCAGTCTAGCCCGGGCCGAGTTGGACCACAGCCTCGATCCGGGCTAAACTTGTGTTTTGCGCTGCGATCGCGGCGTCAGGCGCCTGTGGCTCAATGGATAGAGCATCTGACTACGGATCAGAAGGTTGGGGGTTCGAGTCCCTCCAGGCGCGCCAGCGGCTCAGTTGCGCTGCGAGTAGTTGACGCCGGCCTTCATCTTGTCCCCGAAAAGCTCTGGCACGGTCACGAAGACGTACCCCTTCTTGCGCAGTTTGTCGATGATTTTCGGATAGGCCTTGACGGTCGTGTCGTAAACGTCGTGGGTCAAGATGATCGAGCCGCGGCGGGTGGCCGAGACGACGCGCTGGACGACGGTCGCGGTGTCCTTGACCTTCCAATCCTCCGGGTCGACGCTCCACAGCACCTGCGACATGCCCAGGCTCTTGAAGACCTTGCGGATGCCGGCATTGGACTGGCCGTACGGCGGGCGCACCAGCGTCGGCGTGGTGCCGGAGAACTTCTTGATCAGCTTGGTGGTGCGCGTCAGCTGCGACTTGATCTGGGCCGACGTCATGTGCCAGAACTGCGGGTGGTTCCACGAGTGGTTGCCGATGACGTGTCCTTCGGCGATCATTCGCTTGAGCAGCTTCTTCTCAGCGGTGATACGCGAGCCGAGCACGAAGAACGTCACCGGGACGTCCTTCTTCTTGAAAGTGTCCAGGGCCTCGGCGGTGTAGATGGACGGGCCGTCGTCGATGGCCAGCGCGATG
>JAISUF010000155.1 GCA_031272195.1 Propionibacteriaceae bacterium | reverse complement strand
TCTACCCGGAGGGCACGCGCTCGCCCGACGGCCGCCTCTACAAAGGCAAGACGGGCGTCGCCCGGCTGGCGTTGGCGTCCGGCGCGCCGATCGTCCCGCTGGCCGTCTTCAACACCTACAAGGCCAAGGGGCCGTTCGGCATCCCGTGGCTGGACCATCCCCGCATCGTCGTCGGCCAGCCGCTGCGTTTCGACGAGCTGGCCTGGGGCGTCGACGACCACGACGCGCTGCGCTGGGTGACCGACGAGGTGATGGCCGCCATCCAGGCGCTGTCCGGGCAGCAATACGTCGACGTCTACGGCGGGTCGGTCAAGCGCGGCGCGGTGTCGGCCGAGGAGGTCGAGGCCAGGGTGATGGCGCGCCCCGGCGGCGGCCCCCAGCCCGAGCCGGACGTCCATTGAGGCCCACACCGCGCTGACAGCGGACGGGCCTTGCCGGGCGGCGTCGAACGGGTATCCTGTAGCGGTGTCTGAGATTCCCTCCCTGGAGGCGCTGCGCGCCATGGGCGCCGCCCAGCAGCCGGCCTATCCGGACGCTGCCGCATTGGCGAGGGTCTACGACGAGCTGCGCAAACGCCCCCCGCTGGTTTTCGCCGGCGAGTGCGACGCGCTGAAGCGCCGCCTGGCCGAGGTGGCCGCCGGGCGCGGATTCCTGCTGCAGGGCGGCGACTGCGCCGAGACGTTCGACTCCGTCACGGCCGGCGACATTCGCGCCAAGCTGCGCGTCCTGCTGTCGATGGCCGTCGTCTTGACGTACGCCGCGCAGGTGCCGGTGTTGAAGGTCGGGCGGATCGCCGGGCAGTACGCCAAACCGCGGTCCAAAGACACCGAGACGCGCGACGGCGTGACGCTGCCGGCATACCGGGGCGACGCCGTCAACGGCTTCGAGTTCACCGCCCAGGCCCGCACTCCCGACCCGTGGCGCCTGCTGGAGGTCTACAACCGCTCCTCGGCGACGCTCAACCTGGTCCGGGCCTTCGTCAAAGGCGGCTTCGCCGACCTGCGGGCCGTCCACACCTGGAACCAGGACTTCGTCCGCAACTCCAACGTCGAGGCGCAGTACGAGGCGATGGCGGCCGAGATCGAGCGGGCCCTGGCGTTCATGGTGGCCTGCGGGGTGGACAACGAGGCTTTTCGGACGGTCGACTTCTACGCCAGCCACGAGGGCCTGCTGTTGGAGTACGAGCACGCCATGACGCGCATCGACTCGCGCACCCAGCAGCCGTATTCGACCTCCGGGCACATGATCTGGGTGGGGGAGCGGACCCGCCAGTTGGACGGGGCGCACGTCGAGCTGCTGCGCAACCTGCGGAACCCGGTGGGCGTCAAGATCGGCCCGTCGGCCAGCCCGGCCGACGTGGTGGCGCTGGCCGAGCGCCTCGACCCCGACCGCGAGCCGGGGCGGCTGACGATCATCTCCCGGATGGGCGCCGACAAGGTGCGCGACCTGTTGGGGCCGGTCATCGAGGCGGTCGAGGCGACCGGGCGGCAGGTGGCGTGGGTCTGCGACCCGATGCACGGCAACACGTTCGCGACGGCCAATGGCTACAAGACGCGGGCCTTCGCCGACGTGGTGGCCGAGGTGAACGGCTTCTTCGACGTCCACGACGAGCTGGGCACCTGGCCCGGCGGGGTCCACGTCGAGCTGACCGGCGGCGACGTCACCGAATGCGTCGGCGGGGCCGACGAGTTGGCCGAGGCCGACTTGGCCGCCCGCTACGAGACGGCCTGCGATCCGCGCATGAACCGCAACCAGTCGCTGGAGTTGGCGTTCACCATCGCCGAGCGTCTCGCCAAGGGCAGCCGCTCGCGGGTCAACACCGTCCAGCAGTATCGTTATGAGGATTTCTAGCAGGGAGGCCGAGTCAATGATCGACTTGCGTTCCGACACGCTCACCCGGCCGACCCCGGGCATGCGGCAGGCGATGGCCGAGGCCGAGGTCGGCGACGACGTCTACGGCGAGGATCCGACGATCCTGGCCCTGGAGACGCACGTCGCCGGGCTGCTCGGCCACGAGGCGGGCCTGTTCACGGTGACCGGCTCGATGTCGAACCTGCTCGGCATCTGGTCGCTGGCCCGCCCCGGCCAGGAGGTGCTGTGCGACTGCCGGGCCCACATTGTGCGGGCCGAGTCGGGGGCGCACGCCGCCCTGAACGGCGTCACGACGCGGACCTGGACCTCAAGCGACGGCACGGTCGACGCCGCCGCCATCGAGGCGCTGCTGGCCCCGAACGCCGGGCCGCACCAAGTCTCGACGGCCGCGGTCGAGTTGGAGAACACGCACAATTTCGGCGGCGGCACGATCTGGCCGCTGGAGACGATCGCCGACATCTCGGCGCTGTGCCATTCGGTCGGCGTCAAGCTGCATCTGGACGGGGCGCGCCTGTGGAACGCCTCGGTGGCCAGCGGCGTGGCCCTGGCCGAGTACGGCGAGCTGTTCGACACGGTCAGCGTCTGCTTCTCGAAGGGTTTGGGCGCGCCGGTCGGCTCGATGCTGCTGTCGGACGCCGACACCATCGCGCGGGCCCGCGTCCAGCGCAAACGGCTCGGCGGCGGTTGGCGCCAGGCCGGGGTGTTGGCGGCGGCCGCGCTGTACGCCGTCGAGAACCATGTCGAGCGCTTGGCCGAGGACCACGCCGCCGCCCGTGCCTTCGCCGCCGAGGTGGCCCGCCGCGCCCCCGACGTCATCGCGGTCGACGCGGTGGAGACCAACATCGTCGTGCTCGACACCGGCGAACGCCCGGCCGCCGAAATCGCCGCTTTGGCCGAGCGGGCGCAGGTGCGGGTGTCGACGGTCGGAGCCCACGCCTTGCGCGCCGTCACCCATCTGGACGTCGACTACAACGAGTGCGTCGAGGCGGGCCGCGTGATCGGCGAGCTGCTGGCCTGACGCGCGGGTGGATTTGGAGGAAGCCGGTATGAGAGCTGCTGTCCTGGGATCGCCGATCGCCCACTCGCTGTCGCCTGCCCTGCACAACGCGGGCTATGCGGCGCTGGGGCTGGACGACTGGAGCTACGAGCGGCGCGAGTTGGGCGCGGGCGGTTTGGCCGCCTTCCTGGAGACGCTGGACGGCGACTGGCGCGGCCTGAGCCTGACGATGCCGCTGAAACCCGAGTGCGTCGAGGCGGCCGACGAGGTGTCGCCGCTGGCCGGGCGGATCGGCGTCGGCAACACCCTGGTGCGGCTGGCGGGCGGCGGCTGGCGGGCCGACAACACCGACGTGTTCGGCATGGGAGAGGCGCTGAGGCCGGGGTGGGACGACTCGTGGCGCGAGGCCGCCGTCCTCGGGGCGGGGGCGACGGCCCGGACGGCCCTGTTCGCGCTGCGCGGGTTGGGCGTCGAGCGGTTGGACGTCTGCGCCCGCGACGAGGCCAAGGCGGC
>JAISUF010000153.1 GCA_031272195.1 Propionibacteriaceae bacterium | reverse complement strand
TGATGAGCCGCGTCCGCCCGCGGCCGCGACGAGTTTGAGCTCGGCGTAGTCCTGCGCCGGAAGATCTACAGTAAGGCGCTCCATCTGGAGCGCTCCCGTCGAGGTGTCCATCGAACCAGAATACCTCATGTCATGAAAACATCATTTGGAACGGATGTTTCGGCGCGCTTCTAGGCGCATCCTTGGGTCGGCGCCCGACTCCAGCCCGGCAACCGTGTCGGCCACCGAAGGCGGGCCGTCAAGTGGCCCGGCGAGGAGAGGGGGATTAGAAGGCTCTCATCGCCGCGCCGCCGCGTCGGGTTCGGGTGGCGGGGCCTGGTCGTGGCGGTAGCTCTCCAGCGGGACCTGGCTGGTCGGCGGCAGGTTGTTCGGCTCGATGTGGACGAAGGTGATCGCTCCGGGCAGCAGTCTGGCGACGGTGTCCTCGATGGTGTCGGCGACCTCGTGCGAGCGCCGCACCGTCCAATGGCCGGGCACGCTCATCGTGGCGTAGACGAAACGCTGGCGGCCCGACTCGCGGGTGCGCAGCTCGGTCAGGGAGACGCGCGGGTCTTGGGCGACGTCGGACAGCGCCTCGGTGATCGTGGCCACCTCCCCCGGCGGCAGGGCGGCGTCGAGCAGGCCGATCAGGGAGCGGCGCACCAGCCGATAGCCCGTCCACAAGATGTTGAGCCCGACGGCGATGGCGACGATCGGATCGAGGATGTGCCAGCCGGTCAACATGACCAAGCCGATGCCGACGATGACGCCGAGTGTCGTCAGCACATCGGTCAGCAGGTGTTTGCCGTCGGCCTCCAGCGTTATGGAGCGGCGCCGCCGCCCGGCCCGCACCAGCGTCCAGCCGACCGCCAAATTGATCAGCGAGGCCGCCACCGACAGGCCGATGCCGACGTCCAACTGCTGGGTGGCCTGCGGGGCGACGAGGCGCTCGACCGCCGAATAGACGATGCCGGCCGCGGCCACGAAAATCATCGCGCCCTCGACCCCCGCCGAGAGATATTCGGCCTTGCCGTGGCCGAAATCGTGGTCTTCGTCGGCCGGTTTGACGGCGACGTGCATGGCCCAGATCGCCACCAAGGCGGCGGCCAGGTTGACAGTCGACTCGAGGGCGTCCGACCACAGCGAGACCGAGTTAGTCAGCCAGGCGGCGCCCATCTTGATGCCCAGCGTCGACACCGCCGCGGCCAGCGACAGCCAGAGAAATCGTCCCAGCGGTTCGGGTGTGGACGCTGTTTCCGGCATGGCGGACACTCTACCGCCCGCGCCAAAGCTCGCCTTGTGGATGGTCGGGCACCCCGGCCACCAGCGGCGAACCGGGCGCGCCCGACCCAACCGGCACGAACGACTCCTCGACCACGCCCTGGTCGAAGGGCCAGCGTTCGGGCGGCAGCGCCAGCGCCTCGGGGATGACCGACGGCCAGACCATCCGCCGGCCCAATTCGGCCAGCGGCACCCACTCCCAACCCCGCAGCGTCATCCGCTCCCCGGCGGTCAGTCCGGTCGGGCGCGGCGTGTAGCGGGCGTGGCGCAGCAGGAACACCGCCTCGCGCTGGACGGTCACCTGGTCGCAATAGCCGTGGACTGCCGTGCGCACCAGCACCGGGCCCTCCAATTGGCAAGGAGAAACCGACAGGCCCGTCTCCTCGCGCAGCTCGCGGGCGGCGGCTTGGGCCGGCGTCTCGCCGTCGTCGACGCCCCCGCCCGGCGTCACCCAGGCCAGCGAGTCGGCCATGAAGCGGTCGGAGTCGCCGATCAGCAGGACGGCCTCGCCGTCGAATACGATGACGCGCGCCCCCTCGCGCTCCCGCCAAGGCCGCCGATCGGGCGGCACCGCCGGCCCCCGTGTGCGGAAAGGCCCGTCAGCGGGGGCGGGGGTTTCGACCAGTCCATCGGCCATGGCTGGGCCGCCCTGATGGGAGGGCTCGCCTTCGCGGCACGGGCCGCCGGGCGGGGAGGGCTCGCCGCCTGCCATCGGCCCGCGACTGTGGCCAGGCCCGTCAGCCACGGCTCGGGGGCTCGCCGTTGGACAAGGCCAGATAGCACACCACCGTGACCACGGCGCCGACCGCCCAGCACATGAATTGGGCCATGTCCGCGCCCGCTTGGAAGGCGTAGCGGTAGGAGCCGTTGTCCCACAGCGACCAAGCGGCCGCCGCGACGACGATCCCGCCGGCCGCGGCGAACGTCCAACGCACCGCCTTGAGCCGGTAGGCGATGCGGGTCGAGGCCAGGAAGGCCACCAGCAGCATGACCAACGACAGATAGTTGACGAAAGCGCCCAGCACCAGCGCCACGACGACTGGCACGGTGACGGCCTTGAACAGCCGCGACGGCGTGACGGGCTGCGGCTGGCGGGCGGCCGGCGGCGGCGCCCAGGCCGGCAGCGGCTGGTCGGGGTTGATCTGCGCCATCGGGTCGACCGCGCGGGGCTGGGGGATGTAGCCCTGGAACGGGGCGGCGGCGGTCTGGAAGGGCATGTCGGGGGACCACTCGGGGATGGAGGCGGCCGGGCCGGTGTGGGCGGCCGCCCAAGCCGAGGCCGACGTCAGCGTGGCCTCGGGGACGTCGAACGCCGCCAACGGGTCGCGTGGCTCGGGGGCGGGCGGCACGTAGGCGTCCAGCGGCGGCGCCTCGGGCGCGGGCTGGAAGGCGGGGCGCTCGGCCGGCGGGGCCTGTGCCGGCTCGTCGGGCTCGGCGACTGCCACGGCCGCGGCGTCCCAAGCCGGCCCGTCGGGCGTGGTGAAACTCTCCGGCCGCTCCAGCGGCGCGTATTCCGGTCCGTCCAACCATGTCGCCATGTGGCCATCGTAGCCCGTCTGGTTGGGAGCGGACTTGGCCCGTCCCCTCTGGTCGTGGCGGACTCGTCGCGGACAACTTGGCGGACAGGCCTCCGCAGGTTTGGCGAACCATTTCAGGACGGCGCGCTTTCCGCGGGCAGCGAACCCGCTCGGCCAGGCGTCGCTATTCAGGGCGGCCAGCGGCGTCATGCCAGCGTGCTCGGCTCGCGCCAATGGCCGTGCCAGCTGGTTCGAGGGGTGGAGGCGAGTCCACAGCGCGGGACGGGCACATGGTGGTGTGGCAACATTGC
>JAISUF010000117.1 GCA_031272195.1 Propionibacteriaceae bacterium | reverse complement strand
GACTCTTAGGAGGTCGGAAGATGAGCCTAAATACGGCAGTTGTGGACTCAACGGCCAATCGGTCCGCCGAGCCGCCACTGGACCCCTCCCTGAAGAAAGTCCTGTGGGTGGGCATCTTGTCGATGGTCGCCATGATCCTCGACTCGACGGTCACCAACGTCGCCTTGGACACGTTGTCCAAAGACTTCGCGGTCGCGACGTCGGTCGTCCAATGGGTGTCGACCGCCTACATGCTGGCCTTGGCGGTGACGGTGCCGGTCTGCGGCTGGGCCGAGCGGCGCTTCGGCTCCAAGCATCTGTGGATGGCCTCGCTGGTCGCCTTCGGCGCGGCGTCGGCGGGGGCCGCCCTGGCGCCCACGATGGCCGCTTTGATCGCCTGCCGGGCGCTGCAGGGGGCGGCGGCCGGAGTCGCCATGACGCTGGTAACGACGGTCGTCGTGAGGCTGGCCAACGGGCGCAAACTGGGCAAGCTGATGGCGACGATGGCGCTGCCCATGTTGATCGTGCCGATGGTCGGACCGGCCGTCGGCGGCGCCATACTGGCGGCCGCCTCGTGGCGCTGGATCTTCTGGATCAACGTTCCCCTGACCGCCGTCGGCGCCGTCTTGATGGCCGTCGTCATGCCGCGCGACGAGCCGTCCGCCGATCGCGAACCGCTCGACGCGCTCAGCCTGCTGCTCGTCGGCGCCGGTTCGGCCGCGCTGCTTTACGGCCTCGCCCAGGTGCCTGCTGCGGGGACGTTCCTGTCGGCGGCGGTCTGGGCGCCGGCTGCCGCCGGCCTGCTGGCGCTGGGCGGGTTCGTGTGGCGGACGCTGGCGCGAGCCGACCGGCCTCTGGTCGAGTTGCGCCTGTTCGGCGTGCCGTCGTTCACGGCTGCGACGGTCGTCTTGGTGCTGTCGGGCTTCGCCCTCTATGGCGGCACGCTGCTCATGCCGTTGTTCTACCAGCAGTTGCGCGGCACGACGGTGCTGGTCGCCGGGCTGATGCTGATTCCCCAGGGCCTCGGCAACCTGGCCTGCCGCGGGCTCGCCGGAACCTTGACCGACCGCTTCGGCGCCCGCTGGGTGGTGGCGGTCGCGGCCGTCATCGGCGTCGCGGGGACGATCCCGTTCGCCTTCGCGACGGCGGCGACACCCGACTGGCAGCTGGCCGTGTGGCAGTTCGTGCGCGGGGTGGGGCTGGGAGGCATCACGATGCCGACGATGGTCGCCGCCTATCTCGACGTGCCAGCCGAGCATGTCGCGTCCGCCTCGATCATCACCCGCACCTTGCAACAATTGGGCAACGCCTTCGGCGCCGCCGTCGCGGCAGTCGTCTTGGAGACCGTCGTCGCGGCCACCGGCGCGCTGGCAGTCGGCTTCCACGCCGCCTTCGCCTTGGTTGCCGCCTTGACGCTGATGGTGGCGTTGGCGACGCCACTGCTGGCGGTGAGACGCCGGGGCGCGAACGGCAGTTGAGCGCCGGGCCTCAGTGTTCTCTCAGGGGTGGCATAGAGTTCGCCGCCCTGGTCAACCTGGCCACCGTCCAGCGGCCGACTCATGGATCACCTCTTAGCGGCGGCGGCGCAGCAGGTAGGCCAGCCAGCCGGCCAGGGCGGCCGCGGACGCGGCGACGGTCGTCACCATTTGGCGGGTGTTGGCCCGCTCCAGACGCTCCAAGCGGCGCAGTTGGGCCGGTGCCAGGCCGACCTCCAGTTGGCCGTTGTCGAGCTTCTCGGCCAGTGTGACGAGGCGTCGGGCGGTGGCGGGCAGTTTGCGCAGGAAGTCGGCGCCGTCGGACAGCGCCATGGCGACGAGGTCGTCGAACCCTGACGGCGCGGCGAAGGTCCGCACGTACGGCTCGACGACCGCCACCAGGTCGATGCCCGGATCGAGGCGGTAGGCGTTGGCCAGAGCGGTGATGAGCGCCTTGCCGAGGAAGGAGACGTTGCCCGGCAGTTGGATCGGCTGGCTGAAGATCAGCTCTTGCAGCTCGTCGAGGAGGGCGGCGTCGACGTGGAACGAGTCCATTGGGCGGCGTCCCGACATCAGCTGGTCGAGGTACGACTCGCCGGAGAACATCGTCCCGACCTCGCCGATCATGGCGTCGACGATGTCGGAGAGCTTGTCCTTGAGCCGGGACACGTCGGCGTCGCGCCCGAGGAAGCCGAGCTGTCGCAGGGAGTCGACCATGCCGTCGGCGTCGTGGGAGAAGACGGCCACCAGCAGGCGGGCGAACTGTTCGCGCATGGCGTCCGGCAGGGAGCCGACCTGCCCGAAGTCGATCAGCTGGATGACGCCGTCCGGGCGGACGAAGACGTTGCCGGGGTGCGGGTCGGCGTGGTAGAAGCCGTCGGCCAGGAACATCTTCAGGTACAGCTCGAGGAAGTTGGCCGCCAGCGCCGCGCGGTCCACGCCGAGGGCGTCGATGACCGCCAAATCGTCGATCTTGACGCCGTCCATGAACTCCATCGTCAGCACCCGCTGGCTGGAGCAATCCCAGTGGATCTTGGGCATTTCGACATGCGGGCTGAGCAGAAAATTGCGTTGGAAGGTCTCGGCGTTGGCGCCCTCCTTGCGGTAGTCCAGCTCGTCGCGGAAGGTGTTGGCGAAGTCATCGGCGAAGGCCTTGGCGTCCATCCAGCGTCCCAGCGAGGTGAAGCGGTCGAGCAGCCGCAAGACCAGCCGCAGCGAGCGGATGTCGGTCTCGACGAGTTCTTCGACGCCGGGGCGCAGAATCTTGACCGCAACCGCCTCGCCGCTGACCAGGCGGGCTTGGTGCACTTGTCCCAAGGACGCGGCGGCCAGCGGCAGGCGGTCGAATTCGGCGAACACCTCGCCGACGGGCCGTCCCAGCTCGGCTTCGACGCGGGCGATGATGGTCGGCGTGTCGACGGCGGGTACGGCGTCTTGCAGCTTGCCCAACTCGTCGGTGTACTGCTTGGGCAGGGCGTCGATGCGGACGCTAAGGAATTGGCCCAGTTTGACGATCCCGCCGCCCATCTCGGTGGCGAAGCGCCGGAATTGGACGGCTTGGCGGGTGTAGAGGGCGCGCAGGCGCTCCTGCTGCCGCTCGGGGGAGCGCAGCCAGGCGGTCTTGGACGCCCACCACAGCTCGGCGCTGAAGCGCAGCGCCAGCCCGACGGTGGTGCGGTAGCGCTTGTCGAGCAGCGCCTTGTGCTGGGGACTTGGCGGGGCGGACGTCATGGGGTGGCGTCGGAGGCGGCCTCGGCCGTCTCGTCGGCGTCGGATTCTCGGGTCGACGACTCGTCGGTCTGGAACTGCTCGAAGAAGGCCTGGGCGTGGTCGCCCAGCTTGTTGAGCTTGGTCATGAAGAAGTCGGCGAAATCCTCGAAGATGTTGGCCCGCAGCAGGATGACGGCACCGTTGAGCCGGTTGCCGAAGACGACCATCTTGTCGCCGGACTCGATCTTGAGGTCTTTGCGGGCGTCGGCGGGGATCGAGATCTGCCCCCGCTCGCCGACGGTCGCGGCCCCGTACATCTTGCCCGGCGCGGGCATGTTTGGCCAGTTGGATTGACTCATATCGTCTCCCTCATTCGTCGCATGTCAATCATGCGTTTCATGCGATCCATGGTAGCAGGCCGCCGGGCCCGCGAGGCTCGTTTGGCGGACTCGCCTGGGTTGGGTACGAAGTGGCGGAGGGTCGGCGTGGTTGCTGTGATGTAGCTGTGAGTCAGGCTGGTCCGTGTCGCCTGCGACGGTAGAGTGAAGAGCCTTCAGCGCCGGATGGCGTCGACCATTGTGTTCGCGAATAATGGATAGTAATATCCATTATATGAGAACGGAGGCGCCGCTTCTTGCCCCCATCTTCAGGTCGGATGGGCAGGCCAGGCTGCTCGCGGCGTCCTTCCTCGACGGCGAGTTGAGTCTCAGCGACCTGGCTGGCGCGGCCAAGGTGTCGTATCCGTCCGCCCACCGCGAGGTTGGGCGACTGCTCGATGCGGGAATACTCGCCCAGCGCACCGTCGGGCGGGCCCGGCTGATCCGGCCCAACGAGGACAGCCCGCTCGTGCCGCCGCTGAACCAGCTTCTGATGGTCTGTGCGGGGCCTCTGCCGCTGCTGCGGCGGGAACTGTCCGAGATCGCGGGCGTCGACAGCGCCTTCGTCTACGGGTCCTTCGCGGCTAGGGTCTCGCGGATTGCCGGACCGGCGCCCCGCGACATCGACTTGATGGTTGTCGGCCGGCCCGACCCCGACGCCGTCTACGATGCCTGCGCCCGCGTCGAGGACGCCGTGCGCCGACCAGTCAACCCGACCATCCTGACAAGCGACGAGTTGCTGGCCAACTCCGGCTTCATGGAAGACGTTCGGGCGAACCCCGTCCTTCCGGTGATCGGGGAGCCGCCATGGCGGTGACGCCGTTAAGCCTGGTCCAACAGGCGATGGTCCTGGCCCTGGTCCAGAGCGGCCGCTTGGATGTGGTGCCGGCCGACATGAGGCGCGCCGCGGCCTTCATGGGGCAGGCAGCCGAACGCATCGGACAACTGGAGCTGTTGACCAGTTCGGGGGTTGGGTACGCTGTCGCCTACGACGCCGCCCACGACATCGGCGAGGCGATGTTGGCCGCCTACGGCCTGCGCACCGCCAGCGGCCCGGGCCAGCACGATGCCCTGGGGCGTGCCATGCGGATCTTCCTCGACGCACCGCCGGGAGACAAGGCCGCCCGCCAATTCGACCGCCTCCGACGCGCCCGCAACCAAAGCCATTACGACGCCAAACCCATCGGCGCCGCCGATGCCGCCAAAGCCGAAACCGTGGCGCGGGAACTCCACGCGGCGGCCATCGCGCGCGGTATTCCGGGCTGAGGGGGCATAAGCGTCGAGGAGAAGAAATGAAGACCGGGCTGCTCGCCGCCGCGGCCGCCGCTCTGGTCGCCGCCATCGCTGCCGCGCCAGCCACGGCGCAGGCCGAGGAAACCAGCCCGCCACAGGTCGCCACGCCGTCGTTCCCGCACGCCGAGCGGGCCACCAACACCGCGATCCGCGTCACATGGGGCAAAGTGCCGGGTGCGGACGGCTATGTCGTATACAAGTACGACAAGAAGGCCAAGAAGTTCGCCGCCGAAAGGGTCCTGCCGGCTGACCGCAAGTCGTGGGTTGACAAGGGCGAGCCGACGGGCAAGCTGCGGCGCTACAAGGTGGCCGACGGCGGGAGTGCTGTGTTCGGAGCTAGGGTGGTGCGGTGAGCACGACAGTCTTGGAGACGCCCGCCGTCTTGATCGAGCGGATCTCGGTGTCCGAGCAGGACAACAACGTTTACGCGCTGACCAGCCGGGCTGACGGGGGACAACTGCTGATCGACGCGGCCGACGAGGCCGACCGAATCATCGAGCTGCTGGGCGAGGGGGGCGGCCATTTGGCGACGGTCGTGACGACCCACTCCCATTGGGATCACGTCCGGGCGCTGGCGGAGGTCGTCCGCCGCACCGGGGCGCGCTCGCTGGCCGGGCCCGACGCCGCCCAGATCGCCGCCGACTGCGGCGTGCCGACCGGCGAACTGGCCGACGGCGACATCGTCGGGGTGGGCAGCCTGTCGTTGAAAGTGGTGACGCTGGTCGGCCACACCCCCGGCTCGATCGCGCTGGTCTACGAGGAGGCGGGACAGCCCGCGCAACTGTTCACCGGCGACTCGCTGTTTCCCGGCGGCGTCGGCAACACCTGGCGCGACCCGGCCCGCTTCGCCAGTCTGTTCGGCGATGTCGTCGCCAAGATTTTCCAGGTGTACGACGACGACGCCGTGGTCTGGCCCGGCCACGGCCGTCCCACCACTCTGGGCGCCGAGCGCGGCTCTTTGGGGGAGTGGGAGCGCCGGGGCTGGTAGGGGCCGCCGCGTCAGCCCCTCGAACGCTCTGGCCGCCGCGTGGTTGGCCGCAGCCACCCAGGCGACACTCGCCAATCCCGACAGCGCGCGAGCTTCCCCCGGACGTGCAAGGGCGGCCAGTCGTTGCTGGGTGATTCGGGCGGGAATCAGGCGGCGAGGCGTGCGCCGCGTCAGGCCAGCAACAGCGACAGCGCGATGGTGAACTGGGCGCCGTAGTAGAGGGCGTAGCAGGCGATGTGGTTGGCGGCCGACGAGTCGCTGCGGCCGAAATAGGCCGCCGCCAGCACCAGGTCGGAGGCGAAGAAGCAGACGCCGCCGATGCCCATGAGGAGGGCCTGCCAGCCGATCTGCGGGCCGCTGAAGGCGGTGAACAGGGCCGTCGACGGCGTCAGGCAGAGCAGGAAGCCGTAGCCGACCGCGATCCACTTGAACTTGCCGAAGTTCAAGCGCAGGCGGTTCTCCAAGACCAGCACGGCGAGGGGGACGACCGCTGCGGCCGCGAAGGCGCCGAGGATGCTCGGCCAGCCGGGCCGCCAGGCCGCCAGCAGGCCGGCGACGAAGAAGACGTGGCCGATGCCGAAGGCGGCGAACCCGGCCCACAGATAGTTGTCGTGGGCGTTCGGCACGAGCTCCTTGAGGGCCAGCCAAATGTCGCCGAGCAGGCCGAACATCAGCCCAAGCAGCACCAGGACGCCCAACGGCACCAGCGCGGCGGGCAGATAGATGATGGCCGACGCCCCCGCCAGGGTGAACAGCACGCCGCAGATCGTCTTGAACAGCAGCGTTTGCAGGGAGACGCCGCCCAGGCGCAGCCAGGTGTTCGGCACGACGAAGCCGATCCCGACGATGGTGGCGGCGATGGTCAACATGTTCTGGCCTTGGACATGCCATCAAGCCTACGTCAGGGCTTCGGGAGGGCCCGTGTCTCACAATGCGGACAAGGGCGAAAATCTCACTCGTGCGTAGTCAAACGGCAAAAGTAAGTCTCCACAGACCCCCATCTACGTAGTAAAACGATGCCATATACGTACTCAGAACTGGAATCTACGGGATCTGTGTGCTAGAGTCGTACACGTCACGGGGGATTTCCGGCGAAGGGTGCGTTCGGGGGGATGGCATCCTGCGCCACGGATTGGCTCTGCGACGCGCGTGGTGGGCTTTGCGGTTGCCCGGCTACGGTGAGGCGTCGAATGAAATCCCTTGTGCTGGGGGGAGGGAGCCCGGCCTTGATGCTAGCGCGTCGGCCGGGCTCCCCGTTTCCCCGGATGTTTTCCAAGCCTGGCAGCCCACGTCACAGCATGTGTTGCTTCGTCTACGTGGTGAAAGTAGGGCGTCTACGTAGTTCCAAGGGGTGATCTGCGTGGTGATTGGGTGCCACGTACGTATCAAATGGGGTAAACTTGCGTGACGAGGGGTGGATTGAGGGGATGCCACCCCTGGGGAGACTTCGAGGGGGTCGCCATGGTGGGTGAGTGGCACTTCGGTTTGCTGGCGATGATCGGCCTGATCTTGTTGATGCTCGTCTGCGTGCTGGTGATCCAGCGCGGAAGGGCCCGCTAAGAGATGATTCGCGAGTCTGCCTCATGAATCACCTCCAGGCGTCCAGGAGAGGGGCGGCCGGGCGGCGTCGGACGCGGGGTTGGGCGAGCGCCTAGGCTGTACTCCATGACCAACATCATGTGGTTGTCGGACCTCCGCGCCGGCGACGCCCCCCAAGTCGGCGGCAAGGCCGCCAACCTCGGGGAGTTGATGGCCGCCGGGCTGCCGACGCCAGACGGCTTCGCCGTCACCGTCGAGGCTTTCAAGCACGGCATGGACGAGGCGTTGGCCGACGAAATCGCGGACGCCTATCGCAGGCTGGTCGGCGACGGCGACCAGCGGGTCGCCGTCCGCTCCTCGGCGCTGTCGGAGGACTCCGCCCAGGCCAGCTTCGCCGGCCAGCAGGACACCATCCTGCAAGTCGAGGGGCCGGGCCTGGTCGAAGCCGTCGAAGCCTGCTGGGCCTCGCTGCGCGGCGAGCGCGCCCAGGCCTACCGCGAGCAGCTGCGCCTGGACGCCGACCCGGCCATGGGGGTGGTCGTGCAGCGGATGGTGCAAGCCGTCTGCGCTGGCGTGCTGTTCACCGCCAACCCCGCCAACGGCCACCTCGACCAAAGCGTCGTCTCGGCCGCCTGGGGGCTGGGCGACGCCGTCGTCTCCGGCCGCGTCGAGCCGGACGAGCTGGTCGTCGCGGCGGGCCGGGTGGTGTCGCGCAAACTCGGCGCCAAGGGCAGCGTCATCGAGGCGGGCGGGCCGACCACCTTGACCACCGACGTCGTCAAGACGCTGCGCAACTCGGCCGTCCTGGACGACGCCGAAGCCCTGGCGCTGGTCGGCCTGGGCGAGGCGATCCAGCGGCACTTCGGCGGCCCCCAGGACATCGAATGGGCGATGGACGCCGACGGCTTCCACATTTTGCAGGCCCGTCCGATCACCGCCCTGGCCGAGCGCGTCGCCGAGGCCAAAGACGTCTGGCCCAGCGAGCCGGGCAACATGTACTTCCGGGCCAGCATCGTCGAGCAACTGCCCGACCCGCTGACGCCGCTGTTCGCCGACATGGCTCCAGACGCGGTGGTGCCCGCCCTGCGCGGCGTCGTCGCCCAGGTGGCAGGCGACTTCGGCAACACGCGCCGCCTCGAAGGCGTTGACGTCGGCTTCCCGACCATCAACGGCTACGCCTACTACCGCTTCTCCAACAAGGCGCTGCGCAAACTGACGGCCGTCAGCCTGCCCGCACTGCGCGGCGTTTTCGCCGACGGCGGCCGGGCGCTGGTGGCCCGCTGGCGCTGCCAGACGCTGCCCGCCTACCAAGCAGCCGTCGCGCAGGCCCGGACGGCCGACCTGGCGGCGCTCAGCCTGGCCGAACTGCTCGACGGCGTCCAAGAGCTGCTGCTGGCCGGCTGCGAGTACTACTCGGCCACCCAGACCGTCCTGCCGGTGGCCGGGATGGCGGAGCTGGCCTGGCGGACGGGCTGGCGCACGCTGGTCGGGGCCGACCCCGCTCCGCCCGAGCAGTTCGTCCTCGGCTACGACTCGACGCCGGTGCTGGCCGAGAAGCGCCTGTGGGACCTGTCCGGCTGGGTGGCCCAGGACGAGGCCCTGGCAGCCGCCATCGCCGGCGGCGCGGGAGCCGGGGAGGCCCCTCCCGACGGCGTCTCGGACGCGGTCTGGCAGGAGTGGCGCCAGCGTTTCGGGGCCTATCTGGACGAATACGGCCACACCGTCTACAACCTGGACTTCGCCAACCCGGTGCCCGCCGACGACCCGTCGGCGATCCTGCAGGGGTTGCGCTTCAACCTGGCGGGCAAGGGCGCCGACCCGTACGCCCGCCAGGCGGGGTTGGCCCAGCGGCGCGACCGTGTCACCGAGCAGTTGTTCGCCCGGCTCGATCCGATCCGCGCCAAGGGCGCCCGCCGGACGCTGAAATGGGCCCAGGAGATGGTCCCGGTGCGCGAGACGGCGCTGGCCGCCATCGGCCTTGCCTGGCCCGTCATGCGGCGGCGGCTGGCCGAGGTCGGCCGGCGGCTGGTCGAGGCCGGGACGCTGCTCGACGCCGACGACGTCTACTGGCTGCGGCGCGACGAGATCGCCGAAGACGCCGACGCGGGCCTCCGGACCTTGATCGACGACCGCAAAGCCATCTGGCGGGGCCAGGCACGGTTGACGCCGCCGCCCTACCTGCCGCGCAGCGGCGCCATGAGGGCCTGGGACTCGTTCATGCCGTCGCGCCAGAACCGGGACGACGCCCGTCGCCTCAACGGCAACGGGTCGGGCGGCGTCGTCACCGGCCGGGCCAGGGTCGTCAACGGCCCGGACGAGTTCGCCGACTTCGAGCCGGGTGAGATCTTGGTCGCGCCGATCACCACCCCCGCCTTCACGCCGCTGTTCGCCGTCGCCGCGGGCGTCGTCACCGACGTCGGCGGAGTGCTGTCGCACGGCTCGATCGTGGCCCGCGAATACGGCATCCCGGCGGTGCTCGGCGCCGGCCAGGCGACCCGCCGGATCAAGACCGGCGACGAGATCACCGTCGACGGCGTGCGCGGCGCGGTGTGGCTCGCGCCCGCCGACGGCATCGTGGCGGCCGAGCATCCCTGGCTGCGCTGGACGGTGGCCGGGGCGGTGGCCGCCGGGGCCGTCGCCGGGGTGGCCCGCAAGGCAGTCAAGGGGCGCCGCCCGCGCTGAGCGCCGACACCGCGGCAAACCCGCCGAAACCGGGGTCGCAACGGCTGGCGGGAGCGGAGTTCGCGTCCGGCTGAATCCACGCTCAAAATGGTCGGTTTCAGGTCCGATTCGGGCCGTTTTCCAGCCGGTCGGGCGGCAAGCCCAACATAGACTTCCATGCGTGTCTGAGAGAGTTTGCGAAGTTGTTGAAGAGGTTTTGGGCCATTTGCGCTCGGGTGTGAGCGTGTCGCTGGTCGGCCTGCCGGGGTCGGGCCGCAGCCGGACCGCCAACCAGGTGGCCCAGCAGTTGGCGAAGCAGGGTGCGGAGGTCGTCCGACTGGACGGCATCGAGGCGCTGCAGCAGCGTCCCCTGGCGGCCCTGGCGGCCGCCGGCATCGAGGCG
>JAISUF010000129.1 GCA_031272195.1 Propionibacteriaceae bacterium | reverse complement strand
ACGGCACGGCCAGCGGCGCCGAGCAGCCCGACAGCAGCAGTGCCAGCACGGTCGCGGCCAGGCGTGGCCCCGCGCCGAAGGCTCGGCGGGCTGGCAGTCCATGACGCGAGCGGCGGGTGGGCGGCGTCGGCCCGCCGTCGGCCTGCGGGCGGGCGTCTCTCGGGCACGTCACAGGTGGTCGGTCTTGGCCGCCGGGGCTCATGGTTCGATCAGACATCGCCGGTGGAAATCTTGCGCAGCCCATAGGCCGCGGACAACTCGCTGTTCCAATACTTGACGAAGGCGGCTTTGGGCGCGTCGACCGCGGCGTCGGCCTGTTGGGCCTTCTTCCAGGCCGCGGACTTGGACCCGCCGGAGCAGCCGTTGGCCTGCTCCTCCCTGGCCCAGTCGCCGTAGGCTTGGTCGGTGTCGCGCGACAACTGGAGCACCTGGCGCAACCGCGTGGCGAGGTCGGCGCCGTCGGGCACCTGGTCCAGCGGCAGGCTGTCGAGCTGGGACAACATGGCGTCGCGGTTGGCCGTCACCGAGTCGATCAAGTCGACGGCCGCGTCGACCTTCTTGCAGGCCCGCACGTTGTTGATGGCCGCCGACAGCGACTGGCGCGTCGTCTTGGACGCCTTGAGCGCCTCGTCGAGGCGCTGCAACTGGGCTTCGGCGCCCTCGCCGGCCTGGCCGGTGGGCAGGGCGGACGTCGACAGGCCGGTCGGGCCGGCGCTGGTCTGCGGCGTCAACGGCCCGGCCTCGTTGGGCCAGGCGAGGTCGGACGACGCCGGAACGACGCCCTCAGTCAGCCCGGCGCGGGGATTGTTGACCGTCCAGAAGACGGCGATGGCGGCAACCGCCGCCACCACCAAGACGACCGGTGCGAGCCGGAGCAGCGCACGGCTGCGGGGTCGGGCGGCGACCGGCTCGTCTAAGTCGCCGGGGTAGTCGGGTTCGCCTGGGTAGTCCGGTTCGTCGGGGTGGTCGGCCTCGCCGGGATCCTCGGCTTCGCCGACGGTGAATCGCGATCCCTCGGTTTCGGCGCCCTCCTCAGGCGCGGGAAGTGGGCCCGGCGGCTGGGCGGCGGCCTCGTCGACGAAGATGTCGGCGCTGGGCAGCGCCGCGCCGCACTCGGCGCAAAACTCGCCGTCGGGCGTCATGGCGCCGCATTTCGGGCATCTCATCGCTCACCTCTGCGATTCATTGTACAAACAATCCTGGGCCCTTCTGTGGCGCCCAAGATGCCGCGCCAGGGAGCCTGCGGCGGACGACGCGCGGACGGGGAAAGATGCGATGTTTCGGTCGAGGTGCTATCTTGTAATAGTCGTCGCAGCGAGCGATTCCCGACGGCTCCCGAATGATGATGACTCTTGGTCTGAGGTCATATCTGCCCACGCCCGCTGACATGCGCTCGACACGTACACCCGGAAAGGCAATTTGTGACAAAGAAGATAGACGCCGCCTCCTTGGCAGCGATGAAGCTGCCCGAACTCAAGCAGTTGGCGGCCGAAATTGGCATCAAAGGAACTTCGGCGATGCGCAAGGGCGACTTGGTGGCCGCCTTGTCCGCCTCCGACGGCAACCCCAGGGAGAGCGCCCCCGAGGCCCAGGCGGAACTGCCGGTCGGCGAGCCGAAGAAGCGCATTCGCCGACACAAAGCCGCCGACGCCTCCCAGGAAGAGTCGACGGCCCCGGTCAGCGAGCGTCTGGCCGAGACTGCCGCGGCCGTGGCCGCAGTGCTGGCCGACGCCGTTCCGGAGACCGACCGTCCCTCGCGGCGCAAGCGCAATCGGGGCGAGAGCCAAGCCGGGGCCGAAGCCGCGCCGACCGCCACCCCGGCCGAGGGCGACGACGTGGCGGCGCGGCTGGAGGCGTTGCAGACCCACAAGAGCGGCGGCGAGGCCGTCGCCCAAGAGGCCGACAGCGCCTCGGCGGAGGAGTTCTCCAGTCGGCGGGGCAGGCGTCGCCGCAACCGGGAGCGCGGCAACCGCCGCCAGAACAACAACCGCGGCTTCGACCGGGGCGACGCCGAGCCGGTGCTGGCCGAGGACGACGTGGTGGTCGACGCCCAGGGCATCGTCGACATCTTGGAGAACTACGCCTTCGTGCGGACGTCGGGCTATCTGCCCGGTCCCAACGACGCCTACCTGTCCCTCAGCCTGGTCCGCAAGTACGGGCTGCGCAAAGGCGACATCATCACCGGCGGCATTCGCCAGCCCAAGGAGGGCGAGCGGCGCGAGAAGTTCAGCCCGCTGGTGCGCGTCGACACCGTCAACGGCCAGGACCCTGAGAAGGCCAAAGACCGTCCCGACTTCGCCAAGCTGACCCCGCTCTACCCGCAGGAGCGCCTGACGCTCGAGACGACCCAGCAGAACATGACCGGGCGCATCATCGACCTCGTTGCCCCTGTCGGCAAAGGCCAGCGCGGCCTGATCGTCTCCCCGCCGAAGGCTGGCAAGACGCTGGTCATGCAGTCGATCGCCAACTCGATCACCGCCAACAACCCGGAGGTCCACCTGATGGTGGTGCTGGTCGACGAGCGGCCCGAGGAGGTCACCGACTTCCAGCGGTCGGTCAAGGGCGAGGTCATAGCCTCGACCTTCGACCGCCCCGCCGAGGACCACACCACCATCGCCGAGTTGGCCATCGAGCGGGCCAAACGGCTGGTCGAGCTGGGCCGCGACGTCGTCGTCTTGCTGGACGGCATCACGCGCCTGTCGCGGGCCTACAACCTGGCGGCCCCGGCGTCTGGCCGGATCCTGTCCGGCGGCGTCGACTCGGCGGCGCTGTATCCGCCCAAGAAGTTCTTCGGCGCGGCCCGCAACGTCGAGAACGGCGGCTCCCTGACGATCCTGGCGACCGCCCTGGTGGAGACCGGCTCGAAGATGGACGAGGTCATTTTCGAGGAGTTCAAGGGCACCGGCAACATGGAGCTGCGGCTGCGCCGCGATCTGGCCGACAAGCGGATCTTCCCGGCCATCGACCCGGTCCAGTCCGGCACCCGCCGCGAGGAGCTGCTGCTGGGCCACAAGGAGCTGGCGATCATCTGGAAGTTGCGCCGCGTCCTCAGCTCGCAGGAGCCCCAGCAGGGCCTGGAGATGCTGCTCAACCGGATGAAGAAGACGAAGTCCAACTCGGACTTCTTGGTGGCCATCCTGACCACCACGCCCAGCCCGGAGTGAGGTGGGGAGTTCGCGCCAAGCGCACTCGATTCGGCCCCATGCCCCTGTAGGATGATGCTCGATGAGTTCCCGAAAGCAGGCCTCGCCTGGTGATATGCCCACAGGTCCGCACCCGACGACGAAGTCGCGGCGGACGCTGGCCTTCAGAGCGGTGCGGCAGTTCGTGTTCGACTGGCTGGCGTGGGGCGTGGCGGCGATAGCGGCCGCCACTTTGCGCTACGAGTTCGACGTCGAGCGGATCACCTGGTGGTCGATGCTGCTGCTGATCGGCGTGCTGGGCCTGTTGCAGCTAGCCTGCGCCGCCCCGCCCAGGCTCTACCGACACCGCTACCACTACGGCTCGTTCGAGGAGGTGTTGGCGGTCGTCCTGGCGGCCGCAGCGGCGGGGTCGCTAGCCGAGGTGGTGGTGCTGTTCGTCTACGCGCACTCCGGCATCCCGCGCACCGTCGTCATCATCGCCTACCCGATCGCGCTGGTGCTGATGCTGGGGGTGCGCTACGTCAGTCGGCTGATCGTCGAGGCGACGGCCCGCAAACAGGCTGACTCCAAGCCGGCCATCGTCTTCGGGGCCGGCTACGTGGGCTCGGAGATCGTCCGCCAGTTCCTGACCGACTCCGCCTCGCCGTTCCGCCCCGTGGCGCTGCTGGATGACGACCCGGCCAAACGGCATTCGCGCATCCGCAGCGTCGACGTCATCGGACCCCTGGAGGCGCTGCCCGAGGCGGTCGAGGAGACGGGCGCGCGGGCGCTGATCGTGGCCATCGGCCGGGCCGACTCCAAACTGCTGCGGCGGGTCAGCGACGCCGCCCGGCCGCTGGGCCTGTCGGTCAAGGTCGTGCCGACGGTCGAGCAAATGTTGAACGGGGCGCGCCACTTCTCGGTCCGCGATTTGTCGATCGACGACCTGATCGGCCGCCAGCCGGTCGACACGAATCTGGCGGCGGTCGGCGGCTATCTGACGGGCAAGCGGGTTCTGGTGACCGGCGCGGGCGGTTCGATCGGCGTCGAGCTGTGCCGCCAGGTGAGGCGTTTCGACCCGGCCGAGCTGATCATGCTGGACCGCGACGAGACGGGCCTGCAGAATGCCGAGGTGGCCGTTTCGGGACACGGCCTGTTGAACTCTCCCGAGGTCGTCTTGGCCGATATCCGCGACGCCGACGTGGTGCGGCAGATCTTCGCGCAGCGGCGTCCCGAGGTCGTCTTCCACGCCGCCGCGTTGAAACACCTGCCGATGCTCCAGCAATACCCGCGGGAGGCTTGGAAGACGAACGTCCTGGGCACGCTCAACGTCTTGGAGGCGGCCCGGGCGGCCGGCGTGCGCCGCTTCGTCAACATTTCGACCGACAAGGCGGCCGACCCGACCAGCGCCCTGGGCTACTCCAAACTGCTGGCCGAGAAGCTGACCGCCTACATGGCCCGCGAGACGGGCGCCCACTACCTGTCGGTCCGTTTCGGCAACGTGCTCGGCTCGCGCGGCTCAATGCTGCCGCTGTTCGCCGGCCAGATCGAGCGCGGCGGCCCCGTCCAGGTGACGCACGAGCAGGTGTCGCGCTATTTCATGACGATTCCCGAGGCCTGCCAGCTCGTCCTCCAGGCGGGAGCCATCGGCAAACCGGGGGAGGCGCTGATCCTGGACATGGGCGAGCCGGTCCTCATCATGGACATCGCCCGCCGCATGATCGACATGTCCGGCAAAGACGTCAAGATCGAGATCGTCGGCCTGCGCGAGGGCGAGAAGCTGAACGAGCAGCTGGTCAGCCAGTCCGAGGACGTCTTGCCCACCGAGCACAAGAAGATCTCCTGCTCCCGCGTCGAGGTCTTGGATCCCGCCGACCTGGACTACGACCGCTGGCTGGCCCGCTTGGGCGAGGCCGTCCGGGCGGGGTAGCCAGATGGTCTGGCTGTTGGCGGTGGCGGCGCTGGCGCTGGGGATCGTCGTCCCGGAGGGCGTTGCGGCCCTGCTGCGGCGGCTGGGCTTGGTGGACGTCCCCAATGAGCGCTCGTCCCACAAGACGGCAACGCTGCGCGGTGGCGGGCTGGCCCCGCTGGCCGTCATCGCGGTGGTCTGGCTGGGCGTCTGGCCGCCGCTGGGCGCCGGCTGGATGGTCGTGGCGGGGGTCGTGCTGTTCGGGCTGCTCGGCTTGGCCGAGGACCTGCGCGGCCTGACGGTCTGGGCGCGCATCGGCGGCCAGTTGGCCGTCGGTGTCGGCGTCGGCGCGGCTCTGGTCTGGGTGACGGGGGTCGACTGGTGGCAGTTGCTGCTACTGGCACCGGCGGCGGTCTTCCTGATCAACGCCGCCAATTTCATGGACGGCGTCAACGGCATCTCCAGCTTTCAAGCCATAGTGACGGGTGGCTGCGGACTGGCCGTCGGCCTGATCGCGGGGCGGCCGGAGCTGGCTGTGCTGGGGGCCGTCGCCATCGGCGCGTTCGCGGGGTTCCTGCCGTGGAACTTCCCCAAGGCGAAGATGTTCCTGGGTGACGTTGGCAGCTATGTCGTGGGCGCGCTGATGTGGGGCATCGCCTGGTGGGCGTTCATCGCCACCGGCTCGCTGCTGGTCGGCGCCGCCTCGACCGCCGTCTACGCCGTCGACGTCGTGACGACGCTGGTCCGGCGGGCCCGGCGGGGCGAGAATCTGACGCTGGCCCACCGCGAGCACGCCTATCAGTTGCTGGCCGCGCGCAGCTCCCACGCCGTGGCCACCTGTGTGGCCACGCTGGCCGGGGCCGTCAATTGCGCGGCGGCGATCTGGGCGTGGCGGGCGGGCATCCAGTGGCTGGGCTGGGCGGTGGTTGTGGCGGTGTGCGCGGTCTACGAGCTGGTCTGTCTGGGCCGGCCGAGGAAGGTGGAGACCTGATGAGGATCTTGGTGACGGGCGCCAGCGGTTTCGTGGGGCGCCAACTCGTGCCCGCTTTGGCGGGCGGCCACGAGGTGGTGGCTTGCGTGCGGCGTCCCGGTTCGAGCGTCGGCGCGGTCCGCGAACTGGTGGTCGCAGGTATCGACGGGAGGACCGACTGGGGGGACGGGCTGTCCGGCGTCGAGGTGGTCGTCCACCTGGCGGGGCGGGCCCACGTCATGCGGGAGGACGCCGCCGATCCGTTGAGCCTCTACCGCGAGGTCAACGTCGAGGGCACGAGGACTCTGGCCGAGGCGGCGGCCCGCTGTGGAGCGCGCCGCCTGGTGTTCATGAGCACGATCAAGGTGAACGGCGAGGGGACGCGCGGGCGCGCCTTCACCGACCGCGACGCGCCGGCGCCCGTCGACCCCTACGGCGTCTCCAAGTGGGAGGGCGAGCAGGCCCTGGCCGAGGTGTCCGCCCGGACCGGGCTGGAGGTTGTCGCGCTGCGCCCGCCGGTGATGTACGGGCCGGGCGTCAAAGGCAACATCAAGCGGATCGCCGCCCTCGTCGGCCGCGGTGTGCCGCTGCCGCTGGGCTCGGTCGCCAACCGCCGCACGATGCTCAGCGCGGGCAACATGGTCCGCTGGGTGCGGGCGGCCGTCGAGTCACCGCTCGCGCCCAGGCGCCCGGTCCTGATGGGCGACCCGCGCCCGGTGTCGACCGCCGAGTTGGTCCGCCAACTGGCCGCCGGCATGGGGCGGCCCGACCGGCTCGTGCCCTTCCCGGTGGCGGGTTTGCTGCTGGGCGGCAAGCTATTGCGCCACGAGGCCGACGTCGCCAGGCTGGTCGAAGACCTCGAGATCGCCACCTCCGACGACCTACGACCGGCCGACCTGGCCGACCCCGGCGGCGAGCTGCGCGCCCTCGGCGCCTGGCTGGCCGAGCAGGCCCACCACCCGGCGCCCGAGCCGTCCCCGGCTGCGTCCGAGGGCTGAAGGAGCCGCCATGTCCGATTTGCCGCCCCTGGAGCCGAATCCCGGCGTGTCGTACGTGATGCCGGTGCTCAACGAGGAGTCCCAACTGGCCGCCGCCGTCGAGTCCGTGCTGGCCCAGGAGTACGCCGGCGAGGCCGAGGTGCTGGTGGTGCTCGGCCAATCGCGCGACGGCACCGACGAGGTGGCCGCCCGGCTGGCCGGCGCCGACCACCGCGTCAAGCTGCTGCGCAACCCGCGCAACCACATCCCCGTCGCCATGAACATCGGCATCGCCGCCAGCCGGCACCCGGTCGTCGTGCGGGTCGACGCCCACTCTGCCCTGCCGCCCGGCTACACCGACACCGCCGTCGAAGTCTTGCGGCGGACCGGCGCGGGCAACGTCGGCGGCCGGATGATCGCCGAGGGCGAGGCCCCCTTCCAGAGGGCTGTCGCCCGCGCCTACAACTCCGTGTTCGGCACGGCCGGCGGGGTCTACCACCACTCGGAGGTCGAGCAGTCGGCCGACTCGGCCTATCTGGGAGTTTTCCGCAAAGAGGTCTTGGAGGAGGTCGGCGGTTACGACGAGACGCTGCTGCGGGGCGAGGACTGGGAGTTGAACAAGCGCATCCGCGAGGCGGGACACGACGTCGTCTTCACCCCGCTGCTGCGCGTCGTCTACCGGCCCAGGTCGTCGCTGCGGGCGCTAGCCAAACAGATGTATGCCACCGGCGCCTGGCGCGGCCATCTGCTGCGCCGCGACAAGGGCATGCCTTGGCGCTTCGCCCCCCCGCCCGTCGTGCTGGCGCTGGTTGTGGCGGCCGCTTTGGCGAGCGTCGCCCAGGCGTTCGGTATTGGACGCGGGTCGGCGACGGCCAAACTGTTGCAGGGCGGCGCGCTGGCCTACTTCGGCGGCGTGGCCGTCGTGGGGGCGCTGGCGCTGGGCGGCGAGACGGTCCGCGACAAGGCCCTGAACGGCGTCGTCTTGGCCACCATGCACCTGAGCTGGGCGGCCGGCTTCTTCAAGGGCCTGGCGGCCGGGGCGTCGGCGACCGTCGACCGCTCCAGGCTGGGAAGGCCGGCGGATTAGGCATCGTTTGGCCCGGTGTTGCATAATTGACCCTTGGCGCCGGTTCACCCGCACGGGACCCGGTGCCCTCAAGAAGGAGAAGACAATGAAAGCTGGGATCCATCCCGACTACGTGGTCACCGAAGTCACCTGCACTTGCGGCAACCACTTCACAACCCGGTCGACGGCCGCCAGCGGCGTCATCCGCGCCGAGGTTTGCGCGGCCTGCCACCCGTTCTACACCGGCAAGCAGAAGATTCTCGACACCGGCGGCCGCGTGGCCCGCTTCGAGAAGCGCTACGGCAAGCGCAAGTAGCCTGGTTCGACGCCGGGAGCACCTGTTGGTGCCCCGGCGTTTTCCATGCCCAAACGCCGAGCCGATAGGAGAGAGATGTTCGAGGCAGCCCAGAGCCTGCGCGAGGAGTTCGCGCGCCTGGAGGCCGAGCTGGCCGATCCCGCCACCCATGCCGACATGGCCAAGTCGCGCAAGGCCGGACGGCGCTATTCGGAGTTGACGCCGATCATCAAAGGGCTCGACGCCTATCAGCGCCTCGACGACGACTTGGCGGCCGCCCGCGAGCTGGCCGCCGACGACGCCGGCTTCGCCGCCGAGGTGCCGGTCTTGGAGGAGCGCCTGGCCCAGGCCGGCGACAAGCTGGCCAAGCTGCTGGCCCCGCGCGACCCCAACGACTCCTGCGACGCCATCATGGAGATTATGGCGGGGGCCGGGGGCGAGGAGTCGGCCCTGTTCGCCGGCGACCTGGCCAACATGTACACCCGCTACGCCGCCGCCCGCGGCTGGAAAGTCGAGGTCCTCGACGACCAGTTGACCGACCTGGGCGGGCACAAATCCCTGACCTTGGCGATCAAGGCGTCCGGCCATCCCGAGCCCGACGACGCGCCGTACGGCGTGCTCAAGTTCGAGGGCGGCGTCCACCGGGTCCAGCGCGTGCCGGTGACCGAGTCGCAGGGCCGCATCCACACCTCGGCCGTCGGCGTGCTGGTCATGCCCGACGTCGAGGACGCCGAGGTCGAGATCAACGAGGACGACCTGCGCGTCGACGTCTACCGCTCGTCGGGGCCGGGCGGCCAGGGCGTCAACACGACCGACTCGGCGGTTCGGATCACCCACCTGCCGACCGGCATCGTCGTCTCGTCGCAGAACGAGCGCTCCCAACTGCAGAACAAGGAGCAGGCGCTGCGGGTCTTGCGGGCCCGCCTGGTGGCCAAGGCGGCCGAGGAGGCGGCGGCGGCGGCCTCGCAGGCGCGCCGCTCCCAGGTGCGCACGGTCGACCGCTCGGAGCGGGTGCGCACGTACAACTTCCCCGAGAACCGCATAGCCGACCACCGCATCGGCTACAAGGCCCACAACCTCGACCAAGTGCTGGCGGGAGACTTGCAGGCCGTCGTCGACGCCTTGCAAGAAGCCGACCTGCGCGACCGCCTGGACTCGGTGGGGCAATGACGCGGCCCGCTGGCCAGACCGGCCTGGTCGCCTCGGCGGCGGGAGGGCCGACGCTCCCCGTCCACGAGGCCCGGGCGCTGAAAGCCTTCGTGCTCGGCCTTGAGCCGAGCATGCCGCTGTCGGCCAGTCTGGACGCCGAACAGCGGCGCCGCTACGACGCCCTGGCGGCCCGGCGCCGGGACGGCGAGCCGCTGCAATACCTGACCGGCCGGGCCTATTTCCGCACCATCGAGGTGTCCGTGCGGCCAGGCGTGTTCATTCCCCGCCCCGAGACGGAGGTGATGGTCGGCTGGGCGCTCGACCGCCTGGGCTTCACCCAGTCGGCGGGCTCGGCCGTTGGCGGGCGGACCACCGAACGGACGGCTGCCGACGGCGGCGGCAAGGCCCGCGCCATGCCCGCGGAGATCGGCGGCGACACGGTTGAAGACGGGGGCGGCGCCGACGCGCTCGCCCCGGTCGTGGTCGAGCTGTGCGCCGGCAGCGGCGCCGTCTCGCTGGCGCTTTGGGCCGAGACGGGAGCCGGGCTGCGCCAATACGCAGTCGAGATCGACCCCTTGGCGTGGGATTGCGCCCAGGCCAATCTGGTCGGCACGGGCGTCGACTTGCGTTTGGGGGACATGGCCGACGCTTTCCCCGAACTGGACGGCCAGGCAGATCTGGTGATCGCCAATCCGCCCTATGTGCCGCTGTCGCAGCGCGCCATGGTGGCCGGCGACGTCCTCGGGCGGGAGCCCGACCTGGCGCTGTTCTCCGGTGTCGACGGTCTCGACGCCATCCGCCTGGTGGCAGAGGTCGCCGCCCGCCTGTTGCGGCCCGGCGGCGCGGTCTGCTGCGAGCACGCCGAGTCGAACGCCGAAGGCGCCGTGGACGCCTTCGCCAGGCGCGGCGAGTTCGGCGGCGTCGAAGACCACCACGACTTGACCAGGCGGCCGCGTTTCGTCACGGCATTGCGCCGCTGACTCTTGGTCGAGGGGACGCCTGCCAACCAACCGCCGCGTCGCAGGCTGTCAAGCGCCGGCTGACGGGCGCGTCAACCAGGCCAAGCCTCGCTGGGCAATCCCGCTGTCGCGCGGGCCCCGGCCGGGCGCTCAGGCGGCTTTGAGGACGGGCGCGAAGTGGGGGTCCTCCAGGCAGGCCGATTGGACCAGCAGCGCCGTCAATTCGCTGCAGAACGGCTGGTCGGGCAGATTGCGTAGTTCGGCCGCGCTGAGGTGGCACCAGCGCGCCAGCCAAGCGGCGTCGCAGCCGGAGTCCAGCAGCCGTTCGACGCGCAGGGCGGTTTGGCGGCTGGGCACTTGGCGGCGCTTGAGCTGGCTGACGCGCTCGATGTCCAGGCCGAGCAGCCGGCGGGCGCACTGCGGCGAGATGCGTTGGACGCCGAAGCCGGAGCGGCCGAACAGCAAGCTTCGGGCGGTGGCGGGAGAGACGCCGGCGTGGAGCGCCACGGCGGGCCAGGGCAGGCCGGTGGCTGCCAGGACGTGCTCCAGGTGGGCGCGGAACGGGGCCGCGTCGACCCATTGTTGGGTGTGCAACATGATTCCTCCTCGGATCGGATGCCTGGTAAGCCGTCTGGCGGGCCGGTTTGTGAGTCGCCGGGGCAAAGTTGGGAAAACGTGCAAGTCGTCCCCTCGTGAAGGCGGGCCGGTGCCTGGACTCCGCCGTGCGACGTCACGTCGAGTTGGCGGCCCGTGCCCGTCAGGCCGAGGTCATTCGACTCGGCGGCGCGAGGCGGGTGGCCCAGGCCACGTCCCAGGCGGCGCCAACCTGGCCGAGGTCGCGAGTGTGCGAGGATTGGGGCGTGCAGGTCTTGGACGTTCGAGCGGATCCCCCGGGTGCGGTGTTGGCGGCGGCCATGGCGGTGCGGGCCGGCGATTGCGTCGTGCTGCCGACGGACACCGTCTACGGCATCGGCGCCGACGCGCTATGCCCGGCTGCGGTGGCCCGACTGCTGGAGGCCAAGCGGCGGGGCGCCGACATGCCGCCGCCGGTCTTGATCGCCGACACGCAACTGTTGGATGTCCTGGCCGACGACCTGTCGCAGGCCGCCAGGGTGTTGGCCGACGAGTTCTGGCCGGGGGCGCTGACGCTGGTCGTCAAAGCCCGCCCCGCCCTTGGGATGGACACGGTGGCGGTCAGAATCCCCGACAACGAGACCGCCCGCGCGCTGCTGCGGGCGACGGGGCCCCTGGCGGTCAGCAGCGCCAATGTCAGCGGACGGCCCCCGGCCACGGACGCGGCGGCGGCGTCCGAGCAGCTCGGCGAGGCGGTGGCCGTCTACCTCGACGACGGGCCGACGCCCGGCGAAACGCCCTCGACCATCGTCGACGCCACCGACGACCGGTTGCGCATTCTGCGCCAGGGCGCCATCCCGGCCGAGGCCATTTCCCGGTTCGCGGTCGCCGATGGCTGACGTCAGCGCGAACATGGCCAGGTCCCTGCGCTTGCTGCGCGGCGGGCTGTTCGGCGCGGCGGCGGCTGGCGCGGTCTGCGCGGCGGTCAGCGCTGTGGCGTTCGGCGCGGCGGGCTGTTTGACGGCGCTGGCGGCGGCGGGCGTCGTCATAGCCTTCTTCATCGTCGGACAGGGCGTCGTCGCGCTGTGCGCCGACGCCGACCCCAGGGCGGTGCTGTTGGTGTCGCTGTCGTCGTATCTGGCCCGAGTGGTGGTCTTGGGCTACCTGCTCTATTTCGCACTGTCCGACCGGTCCCGCTTCGGCTTCCTCCAGCCGGCCGTCTTGCTGGTCTGCGTGGTCGTTGTGGTGGTCGCCTGGCTGGCCTGCGAGCTGTGGACGTACACCCGTTTGCGCATCCCGGCCTTCGACTCGTGAGGGGGACAAGCGTGGACAGCGCGATCTTGAAGCGGCCCCAGGCCCTGTGCGAGGCCTATCTGTTCGACTTGGACGGCACGGTCTATCTGGGCGACGAACTGCTGCCGGGCGCAGCCGAGGCGATCGGCGAGTTGCGCCGCCGCGGCATCCCGGTGCGCTTCCTGTCGAACAACCCGACCAAGACCCCCGAGCAGTACGCCGACAAGCTGGGCGACTTGGGCTTGCCGACGCCCGCGGCCGACATCGCCAACACCGTAGTCGCGACGACCCGCTGGCTGCTGCGCAACCATCCGGGGGCGACGGTCTTCCCGATCGCCGAGGCGCCGCTGATCGAGGCGTTCGAGCGGGCGGGGATCGCCATGAGCGACGATCCGGCGCGCGTCGACGTCGTTGTGGCGTCCTATGACCGCGGCTTCGACTACCGCAAACTCCAGATCGCCTTCGACGCCCTGTGGCGCCACCGCCGGGCCATTCTGATCGCCACCAACCCGGACCGCTACTGCCCGTTCCCCGGCGGACGGGGCGAGCCCGACTGCGCGGCCGTGGTGGCCGCCATCGAGGCCTGTTCGCAGGTCCGCTGCCAGAAGGTGCTCGGCAAGCCCGACCCGGAACTGGCCCGCCTGGCTTTGGACGGCCTGGACGTCGACCCGGCGCGCTGCCTGATGGTGGGCGACCGCCTCGCCACCGACGTCGAGCTGGCCCGGCGCGCCAACCTGGCCTCGGCCCTCGTCTTGACGGGCGACTCGACGCTGGACGAAGTCGCGGCCCTTCCGCCGGCCGGTCGCCCCGACTTCGTCCTGGAGCGGATCGACCACATCCTGCCGACGTAGTTGGGAAACGGTGGCCCGGTCAAGTCGGCCCCGTGCGCACAGATGCCAAGAAATAGGTACCGAATTCGGTCGCGGCTTCGCCTCGGCGGCGACGCGGGCCTGATAGAGTCCCAATCAGCATGGAACAAGGGATCCAGATCGTCAGTATCCTGATCGCCGGAGTCATCTTCTATGGCGGCGTCGGCTGGCTGCTCGACCGGTGGCTTGGCACCATGTTCTGGACGCCCTGCGGTATCATCGTCGGCACCGCACTGGGAGTCTATTGGGTCGTGAAGAAGTACGGACAGGCGCGCTGACGCGCCAGGCAGGAGAGGCGATGGGTGGGTTCCTCATCCCGCTTGAAGGCGAGTGGGTCAGTCCCGGCGTGCACTCCTTCGACTCGCGTCCCCTGTTCCCCGGCGTCCTCCCCGACTGGGTCAACGGCCACTTGGCGCAGGCCGTGATCGGCGCGGCGCTGGTGATCGGCTTCTGGCTGTGGGTGTCGCGACGCCAGCAGATCGTGCCGACCAAGCGACAATTCGTCGGCGAGTGGCTCTACGACTTCGTCCGCAACAACATTTCGCGCGAGGCGCTCGGCCCCGACTACCGCAAGTACCACCCCTACCTGCTGGCGCTGTTCAGCTTCATCTTGGTGAACAACTTGTTCGGCGAGTTCTTCGTCTTCATGTTCCCGACTTTCTCCAAGATCGGCTACGCCTACGGCTTGGCTGTGGCCAGTTGGGTGCTTTACAACGCCGCCGGCATCAAGCGCGACGGCTTCGGCCACTACATGAAGAAGATGACGCTGCCCGAGGGCGTGCCCATCTACATGGCCTGGCTGATCATCCCCTTGGAGTTCTTGAGCAATTTCATCGTCCGCCCGTTCACGCTGGCTTTGCGTCTCTTCGCCAACTTGTTCGCCGGCCACCTGGTGATCCTGGTCTTCGTGCTCGGCGGCACCTACCTGCTGACGCTGAAGGACAACCTGTTCTACAACTTCTCCGGCGGCGTGTCGATCCTGTTCAGCTTCGCCATTTTTGCCCTGGAGATTTTCATCGGCGCCCTCCAGGCGTATATCTTCACCGTCTTGACCGCGCAGTACGTCCACTCCTCGATCTCCGAGGAACATTAGAACATAGAGGCCTAAACAAGGAAATCAATCCGAAAGGAAAAGCAAATGCTCCCGATTCTGGAAGGCATCAACGGCTCGATCAACATGATCGGCTACGCACTGGCGACCCTCGGCCCGGCCCTCGGCGTGGCCTGGATCTTCTCGTCGGTGATCAACGGCACGGCCCGCCAGCCCGAGGCCCGCGGCGCCATGTTCCAGACCGCGATCATCGGTTTCGCGGTGGTCGAGGCCCTGGCCATCATCGGCATCGCCTTGGCTTTCGCCCTGCAGTGACATGTGGCCGCTAGAAGGGGAAGAGAGCGCCTTCGGTCCGCTGCTGCCCGAGCACTGGTCGGAGTTCTTCGTCGGGATCGCGCTGTTCTTGGTCATCTGGTTCGTGGTGGCGAAGTTCGTCGCGCCGATGTTCGAGGCGACCTACGCCAAGCGGGCCGACGAGATCGCCGGCGGCATCGAGCGGGCGGAGAAGGCGCAGGAGCAGGCGGCCATCGCCCTGCGGGAGTACCAAGAGCAGTTGGCCAGCGCTCGCCAGGAGGCGGCCGCCATCCGCGAGGAGGCCAAGTCGCAGGCCGCCGATGTGGCCGCCGAGATCAAGCAGCAGGCCCAGGCCGACGCCGACCGCCTGGTCGCCAGCGCCAAGGCGCAGATCGAGGCTGAGCGGGCCCAGGTGGTGCGAGCGCTGCGCGGCGAGATCGGCGGTCTGGCCACCCAACTGGCCGGCAAGATCGTCGGCGAGTCGCTGGAGGACGACGAGCGGGCCCGCCGCAGCGTCGAGCGCTTCTTGGACGAGCTTGAGTCGAGCCAGGCAGCCGCCAAATGAACAGCGCCGCCCAGACCAGAACGTCCGCCTTGGACAAGGTGGCCGACGCAGCCCGGCCGACGCGCCAGTTGGCCCAGGACTTGTTCGAGGCGGTCGGGCTGCTCGACGCCCAGCCCAGCCTGCGCAACGCCCTGTCCGATCCGACCGCCGAACCCGAGGCCCGCGCCAAGCTGGCCAACCGACTGTTCGCGGACCGGCTCTCGGCCGAGGCGACGGCGGTCGTCGTGGCTGCCGCGCAAGCGCGTTGGGGCTCGGCGTCCGAGCTGGTGGCGGGGCTGGACCGGCAGGCCAGCCGGGCGCTGATCGGCGTGGCCCAGGGCGAGGGCAAGCTGGACCAAGTCGAGGAGGAGTTGTTCCTCTTCGAGCGGCTGGTGGCCGGCGACCAGGCCTTGCGCGAGGCTTTGGACGACCGCAACGCGCCGCTGGCGGCCAGGCAGAAGGTGGTCGCCGAGTTGTTGTCCGGGCGGGCCGATGACGTCACGGTGACACTGGCCCAGCGGGCCGTGGCGGGGCGGCGGCGCACCTTCGAGCTGACCGTCGACGAGCAGCTCCAGTTGGCGGCCCAGGCCAGGCAGCGGGCCGTCGCCAGGGTCAAAGTCGCCAGGGCTTTGGACGACGCCCAAGCGCAGCGGCTGCGGGCGGCGTTGGCCCGCCAGGTCGGCCGCGACGTCGTGCTACAGGTCGACGTCGACCCGTCGGTGCTGGGCGGGGCGCTGGTCCAGGTCGGCGACGAAATCATAGACGGCACCGTTTCCGGGCGGTTGGCCGAGGCAAGCAAGCAACTGGCGGCGTCGTAGGCGTCGCCTCGGGTCCAACGGGGCCCATAGATGAAGGGAAGCAGAGGAAATGACTGAACTGTCCATCCGCCCCGACGAGATCCGCGCGGCGCTCGATGAGTTTGTGGCCAGTTTCTCGCCTGAGACGGCCGCCCGCGAAGAGGTCGGCACCGTCGTCACCTCAGGCGACGGCATCGCCCACGTCGAGGGGCTGCCGTCGGCGATGGCCAACGAGCTGCTGGAGTTCTCCAACGGGACGCTCGGCATCGCGCTCAACTTGGACGTGCGCGAGATCGGCGTCGTGGTGCTGGGCGAGTCGGAGGGCATCGAGGAGGGCTCGATCGTCAAGCGGACCGGCGAGGTGCTGTCTGTGCCGGTCGGGGACGGCTATCTGGGCCGCGTCGTCGACGCCATGGGCAACCCGATCGACGGGCTGGGCGACATCAAGCCGCTGGAATCCCGCCGCCCCCTCGAACTCCAGGCCGCCGGCGTCATGGACCGGCAATCCGTCAAGGAGC
>JAISUF010000072.1 GCA_031272195.1 Propionibacteriaceae bacterium | reverse complement strand
GGGACTGATACCTTGGCTGTCCGTCGTGGCAATCAGGTGTTGATCAACAACTCAAACACCAGTGGGACCAGCAACACGTATTTGTACTACGGCAACGCCTCTGACGAGGTGATCGTCGGTGATTGGAACGGTGATGGCTATGACACCCTGGGAGTGCACCGAGGCGGCCAGTTCCTGTTGTCCAATACGAAGGCGCAGTCTGGCAAGTCTGTCACTGCGGTGCAGGACGTGGCGATTTTCAATTACGGAGACTCAGGCGACAAGGTCCTGGTCGGCGATTGGGACGGCAACGGGACCGATACCGTCGGCGTGCGTCGCGGCGACACGGCCTACCTGCGCAATTCGAATACCAGCGGTGTGGCCAACGCCACAAAGACAATGGGTCTGTCGACCGATCGGATGCTGGTCGGCGACTGGGACGGCGACGGCTACGACACGCTGGGGGTCCAGCGTGGCAATTGGTTCGCGCTGTCAAACCGGCATATCGGAGTGTCAGGTGCGCCCGTCGACGTCAGTTTCTACTATGGCAGCTCGAATGATGTTGGTTTGGTCGGCAACTGGACTCTCGACACCAGTCGCGCCAAGAGTCTCCAGACGGACACCATCGGCGTTCGCCGCCCGAGCGCCACGTCCAGCAGCTCCGGAAATCTCGACACCAACGCGATTCTGGCCTCATTCCGCGCCACTTACGGCGTGTACTACTCGCCGTGGGGTGACAACTACTACGTCAGCAGCAACGGTTGTACAACGCTTGCGGCGTGGTTCATCGGGACCCGAACCACCCTCACCTATGGTCGTGGCAATGGCGGCGAGGTGGCCAAGCAGCTCGTCAGCGCCAATCCAACCAAACTGAGCCTCACTCCAAGGACATCTGCTCCTCGGGCGGGATCGATCTTCAGTTCGTACAGTTCGAAGTATGGGGCCAGCGGCGCCTATGGACACGTCGGGCTGGTGACAGCTGTGGACGGCAACAAGTTGACGATCTTGGAGACTTGGGCGGGAATCTCAAATTACGTCCAGTCGCGGACCATCGATTGGTCTTCCGGCGATGCTGTGGACTTCGTCTACGTGGGTGGCTACTTGAGATGACGCCACTGACTGAGTCGGCATGCGGTAAGCCTGTTCAAGGCAAGTGAAAATGTCAATAGTGGAGCAGTCTGCCGACGCGATATGGTCCGATCTGGCCACGTCGCGTCGGCAGGCAGCCACATCAACCCCATCCAACACCCATCCAACAATTCTCATGAATCGAAGAAACCTCATGAAAAGTTCCAACCATCCTTGGGCGGCGACAATGTGTGGACCACTCTGGAGTGGTCACACAACGAAGGCCGCCACCGTTAATCCAAGACCCTCGCGGAAGCGGCTATCGGTGTTTGTGGCGGTCGCTATGGCCTTTGGAGCGTGTTACGCGCTCGGCATGGACGACGCCCAAGCATCGGCCTATTCGGCCAAAACATTGGACGCGCTCAACGCCCGCACCGGTGCCGGTACCAGCTACCCCTCCAACGGCGTCGTTGCGAAAGGAGCAACGGTTGTCATCGACTGCTGGGTTTATGGCGAAAGTGTCAACGGCGACACGTACTGGGACCACATCACCTCCCCGATCGGCGGGTACGTGTCCGACTGGTATGTCGACTTGAACAACGCCAACCCGAAAGACCGGGGCATCTCCCAATGCGGGACGCCGAATTCGACGTCTTCCGGCAATACCAACACCGCGCCAGCCACATCGGCCACCACTGGATCGCTCACCGCAGCTCAACAGAAGATTGTCGATGTTGCCAAGAACTCGGCGTCGTACGGCATCCCTGCCCAGGCCGGCATGTGTGCCAAATGGGTCGCCGACGTCTACAGCGCCGCCGGACAAGCCTATCCATGGGGCAACGCCATCGACTTCTGGACCCAGTGGAAGTCTTCTGGTTCGTCCTCCAGCAGCAACATCCCCGTTGGTGCCGCCATCATTACCAGCGGGACCAGCGCACAGTACGGCCACATCGGCATCTATCTGGGAAGCAACCAAGTGATCAGCAACGTCGGTGGCACAAGGATCGAGTCCCTGAGCAGTTTCATCAGCTGGGCGACGGCCAAGAACACGACGACCGGCACAAGTGGATTCATCGGTTGGGTTTGGCCAAACGGGAACGCTCTCGGCTCAGCGACCTCGGGAACCGCCAACACGTCCGGTTCGTCTGGCACGGTTGCGTCATACACCGCCAAGACCCTAGACGCGCTGAACGCCCGCACGGGCGCCGGCACCAGCTACCCCTCCGTTGGTGTGGTGGCGAAGGGGGCAACGGTGGTGATCGATTGTTACGTCGTTGGCGAGCCGATCAACTCAGACTCCTATTGGGATCACATAACTTCTCCGTATAGCGGATACGTGTCCGACTGGTACGTGGACCTCGGCAATGCGAATCCGCCGGACAGGAATATCAAGCTGTGTGGAAACTCGCCGTCAACAGGCGGCTCGGCATCGTTGAACGCCGATGGCACCTATTCGGCCAAGACTCTGGATGCATTGACGGTGCGCAAGGGCGCGACCACAGGCTTCGACTCCATCGGTGTCGTCTCCAAAGGCGCAACAGTGAAGATCAAGTGCTGGGTCGTCGGCGAGGAGGTGCAGGGCGACATGTATTGGGATCACATAACGTCGCCATACGACGGCTACGTGTCGGATTACTATGTGGACCTCGGTAACGCCAACCCCTCGGCCAAGGGCATCCCACTGTGTGGCGGCGACAGAATGTCGTCGGGTGCGACCAACGTCACGCCTTCCACACTGGGGACAACAGCGGTCACCTGGGCCCAAGGCATTGCCAACGACAACAGCCACGGCTACAGCCAGACCACTCGTTGGGGTCCGTCCTATGATTGCAGCTCGCTGGTCATCCAGGCCTGGGAGACCGCTGGAGTCAAGGTCCGGTCAGCCGGGGCGACCTATACCGGCAACATGCTGTCAATCTTCCAAGCGAAGGGCTTCAAGCAAGTCGCGGTCAATCTGACTACAGGAGCCGGGCTGCAAGTCGGCGACGTGCTCCTCAACGCCGCCCACCATACTGCGATGGTGGCCTCTGTCTCTGGCGGCGTCAAGATAGTGCAGGCATCCGACGATTATGACGGCAAAGCAGGCGACAGCGGCGGCAAGGAAATCTGGACAACCACCTACAAGGACTACCCGTGGGAATACGTGCTGCGCTATCCCCAACAAGCACCGGCAACCTACACAATCACCTATGACGCCAATGGCGGGTCGGGTGCCCCGGCACCTCAAACCAAGACCTCAGGCAAGGCCCTGACCTTGTCGTCGGCCAAACCCACGCGCGCGACCTACACGTTCCTCGGTTGGTCAACCAGTTCAACGGCGACCGGCGGCGACTCAGCCTACGCTCCCGGCAAGTCATACACCCAGGACAAATCGATCACCCTGTATGCGATCTGGGCTGTCAACTATGTTGCGCTCGGCGACTCGTTCTCGTCCGGGGATGGCGCAGGGGACTATGAACAGACAACGATAACAAATAACATATGGCCATATGAGCCAGTTGTTGACCATCAGTACCAGGTGAATCACCCGTGTTACCGATCTGCACATGCCTACGCCTATCAACTTGCCAATGACTCCGCTAGTCGTGCTTCTTTGACCGCCTTTGTGGCGTGCCAGGGAGCGGTGATTGGAAATATCACTGGCTCATATAAGGTGGGGCCTGGGTGGAGAGATGGGCCGGAGAAGTCGCCAACATTGACCGTACCTCCTCAGCTTGATTCGGTGACGGCAAACACAGGGCTCATCACGATTTCTATTGGCGGCAATGACGCTGGTTTCGCAGGCCTCATTCAAGATTGCATCTTAAACGTATCATGGCCTGGTTGCGTGTCGGGATCTGGTCCGTTCACAAACATCAAGTTGGACAGTGATGGCGATGGCAAGGCAGACATATCCCGCGCCGACTTTGTTGCGAAGAAGCTCCAGTCGCGCCTTGAGACTGTGTATAAGACCATCCTGGACAAAGCGCCGTCTGCGCGAATGTATGTTCTCAACTATCCACTAGTGCCACCAGGCCCCAGCGGGCCAAACGGGACGTTTGCCGCAATGTGTGGCGCATTGGGGCGCGTGGCGGGTGGCTTCACCGACGTTGAGACGGGTGTCAAGTATGCGGACCGCAAGGCAGATGTTTCCAAAGCCCTGTACGACTTTGAGATTCAGTTGAATTCAACTATTCAGAAAGCGGTGACGGCCGTCAACAATTCAATAGCGAGTAATGGATCGGCGAAGTATAAGAACAGGATCTATCTGGTTGACGTCAACGTTGCTGGCCTAGTCAATGCAGCGGGCGTGAACAAGTCGTACGTCGGTCATGGTCTTTGTGATAAGCCGTCATACTTCAATGGCCTGGGCGAGGGCGAGGCGTTCCTGACGTCCTCCTATCATCCCACTGCCGACGGCCAGGAAGCCGACTACTTGGCTCTGAAGAAGGTGTACACCGTCAAGAAGTGATGTGCACATCGTCCACAACCAATAACGGTGGGGTCGCCAAGAGCAGGGGACCTCCACCGTTATTGGTTGTCGGTGGCGATCAGAAGTCACTCCCACTCGATGGTGCCGGGGGGCTTGCTGGTGACGTCCAGGACCACCCGGTTGGCCTCTGGGACCTCGTTGGTGATGCGGGTGGAGATGCGCTCCAGGACCTCGTAGGGCAGGCGCGACCAGTCGGCCGTCATGGCGTCCTCGCTGGAGACGGGGCGCAGCACGACTGGGTGGCCGTAGGTGCGGCCGTCGCCCTGGACGCCGACCGAGCGGACATCGGCCAGCAGCACGACCGGGAACTGCCAGATTTCGCCGTCCAAGCCCGCGGCCGTCGTCTCCTCGCGGACGATCGCGTCGGCGGCCCGCAGGATGCGCAGGCGGTCGGCGTCGACCGCGCCGATGATGCGGATGGCCAGGCCGGGGCCGGGGAACGGGTGGCGGGCGACGATCGGCTCGGGCAGGCCCAACTGGCGTCCCACCTGCCGGACTTCGTCCTTGAACAGCGTCCGCAGCGGCTCGACCAGCTCGAACCGCAAGTCGTCCGGCAGCCCGCCGACGTTGTGGTGCGACTTGATGTTGGCCGCGCCCTCGCCGCCGCCCGACTCGACGACGTCCGGATAGAGCGTGCCCTGCACCAAGAAGCCGACCTCCGCGCCGGCCGGGGCCTCGGCGACGATCTCGCGCTGGGCCGCCTCGAAAGCCCGGATGAACTCCCGGCCGATGATCTTGCGCTTGGCCTCCGGGTCGGTGACGCCGTCCAGATAGCCCAAGAAAGTGGACGAGGCGTCGACCACCCGCAACTTTGCGCCGGTGGCGGCGACGAAATCGCGCTCCACCTGCTCGCGCTCGCCGGCCCGTAACAGGCCGTGGTCGACGAAGACGCACGTCAACGCCTCGCCGATGGCGCGCTGCACCAGGGCCGCCGCGACCGCCGAGTCGACACCGCCCGACAGGCCGCAGATCGCCCGCGCGGAGCCCACCTGGGCGCGGATGCGGGCCACCTGCTCCTCGACGATGTTGGCCGGGGTCCACGACGGCGAGCAGCCGGCGATGTCGTAAAGGAAATGCTCCAGGACGCGCTGGCCGTGCTCGGAGTGCAACACCTCCGGATGCCACTGGACGCCGGCCAAGCGGCGAACCGGATCCTCGAAGGCGGCCACACGGGCGCGCGGCGAGCTGGCCGTGACGGTGAAGCCGACGGGAGCCGCCGTCACCTCGTCGCCGTGCGACATCCACGAGGTCAGCGTGGCGGGCAGGCCGCCCAACAAGACGCCCGGCGTCAGGACCGAAACTTGTGTGCGGCCATACTCGCGCTGGCCGGTCTGCGACACCTCGCCGCCCAAGACCTGGGCCATCGCCATGAAGCCGTAGCAGATGCCGAACAGCGGCACGCCCGCCTCGACCAGCGCGGCGTCCAAAGCGGGCGCGCCCGGCTCGTAGACCGAACTCGGACCGCCCGACAGGATGATCGCCTTGGGTTGTTTGGCCAGCAGCTCGGCCGCGGGCATGGTGTGGGGGACGATCTCGGAATAGACTCGCGCCTCCCGCACCCGCCGCGCGATCAGCTGGGCGTACTGCGCCCCGAAGTCGACCACCAAGACCAGATCGTGTTCCGCCATGGGGACGATTGTATTAGCACCCGGTTCGTGCAAATCGTATTGCACCCGGCTCGTGCAAGACGCCGTGCGGGTGCGACGCCTCGGACGGGCCGAGTGCGGCATGTCGTTCAGGAGGGCTGCCGGGCCGAAGCTGACATGCCGCCCGCAGCGTCCCAACCGGGCGTGGCCGGGTAAGGGGCTTGCGGGCGGCGCGACTCGGCGAGGGTGTCGAGCGTCAGCGCAAGTCGTCGGGGTTGGCCGTGACGCTGCCGTCGGGGTTGCCAGACGGATGGCTGCTGAAAGTGTCGCGGACGTCTTCGTAGCCGCGTTTGCCGGCGTCGCTGGGCAGCACCAGCCACAAGACGATGTACAGCCACAGGCTGGCCGAGCCGAGCAGCAGCGCGGCGACGAACACGACGCGGACAATCCAGGCCTCGACGCCCAGCCAGCGGGCGATGCCGCCGCAGACGCCGGCCGCGAACTTGTCCGAGGTCGAACGGGTCAATGATGGTTTCATGGTTGCTTCCTTCTGTTGGTGATTGCCAAGACCAGCGCGATCGCGCCGATCAAAATCAGGACGAGGGGCGCCCAGACGAGGACCGTCGAGGCGAACGTCAGGCCGAACGACACCAGCAGCGCCACCGTCGCGACGGCGCAACTGGCCAGGCCGACGACCAGGCTGAGGAGATCCCACTTCACGGGTAGACCACCTCCAACTCGCCGGCGCCCATCGTGAAGTCGAGGGTCAGCGTCGGGCGTTTCACCTGGGTGCCCGACCCTTGCCCGGCGGCGCTGTCCGCCACGCCGTCGATGGCCGCGCCTTGCTGCTGCTCGGCCGTGCCATCGGCGTGGCGATCAGTCTCCTCGCCCGCGCCGACGCTCCACGACAGGCGGTAGGCGACGTCCTTGGGCAAGACGATCGTCGCCTCGCCGACGCCGAAGTTGACCTTGGCCGAGGCGTCCTGGTCGAGTTCGAGCTGCGAGAAGTCGAAGGTGACCGAGCCCACGCCGTGGTTGGAGGCATCCTTCACGTCTTCGGCGGTGCGGAACGCCACCGTCTGGTCGCGGCGGGTGTAGTCGCCGGCGGCCAGCGCCCCGGCGGGGTTGACCTGGACGACCGAGCCGGTCGAGCCGTGCCGCGTCTCGGCCGCGGCCGACGTCATCGTGGCGCAGGCCAGCAACGCCGCCGCCAGCACCATGCCGGCCGGGCGCGGGCCGCGCGAGCCGAAGACCAGCGTCAAACCCAAGGCGGCCAAAGCCACCGCCAGCCAAGGCGTCGCCCCGAGCGGGACGCCCAACACCGCCAAGACGGCCAACAGGCCGAAACCGACCGCCGCAAGCACGGCCGCCAGCAGCCAGCCGCGATTGCGCGGACTGGGCGGGGCCTGCGGCGCCGGGGGGGCTGGCGTTGACGGGGGTGAAGCCCAGGCGACCTCCTGGCCGCCGACCGTCGTCGCGCCGTAGCGGGACTGGTGCTCGGCG
>JAISUF010000014.1 GCA_031272195.1 Propionibacteriaceae bacterium | reverse complement strand
GACACGAAGACGGGTGCGAAGGGCACGGCGCTTGAGGGTGTGGCCAAGGCCTACTACGCCTCTGAGGCGATCAACACCGATCCGGGCTGGCCGGTCTCGGTGGCCGTCGCCAAGGAGGGTCAGAACCCGCCGGTGACGAAGAGCGTCAACCTGACGTTCACCAACACCGAGGGTCCGGGCATCCTGGACATCGACAAGACCGCCGAGTATCCCAACGGCCAGACCCGCGTGAAGGTGGGCGACCGGATCACGTACACCTACGTGCTGAAGAACACCTCCGGCTCGTCGACGGTGTACAAGGCGACCATCAACGAGGACTTCTCCGGGCATGGCACCGCGCCTGTTCCGGGTAACTGCAAGTCTTCGTCTGGCGCTTCGGTTAGCTTGCCGCTGGCGACGTTGGCTCCGCTGGATTATGTGACCTGCACGGCCACTTACACGGTGGTTCAGGCGGATGTCGACTCGACAGGCTTCGGCACGGTGACCAACCACGGCACCGCGACTGGCAGCAAGTGCGAGAACGGCGACACGACCGGCGCCTGCGCGGCCACCACGCCGGATGACGATCCGAACTCGGGGACGACGACCACGGTTGACACCGTGCCGCCGACCGTGGCGCAGAACCAGCCGACGGTGGGCGACCAGTACGTCACCGGCAACGTGACCGACAAGAACCCGGCCACCGGTGTCGACGAGCCGCTGAAGAACGCGCCCGTCGTCGTCACCGACTCGACCGGTGTCGTGCTCTGCGAGACGACGACCGACCAGTCCGGCAACTACTCCTGTGCGCCGAACCGTGCGCTGAAGGAGGGTGAGGAAATCACCTCCACGGCGACCGACCCGGCCGGCAACCAGGGACACGACACCGACACCGTCTGGCCGACGGAGTTCTTCGAGCGGAACAAGACCGCCGACAAGGACATCGTCAGCGTCGGCGACGTCATCACCTACACCTACACGGTGAAGAACCTGTCCAGCGCCCTGCCGGTCACCAACGTGACCATCGTCGACACCTTCGACGGCCATGGCACGAAGCCGGTTCCTGGCAACTGCGTGATCATGTCGACCAACGCATCGGTCAGCCTGCCGGCCACGATCCCGGCCGGCCAGACGCTGAAGTGCACCGCCACCTACACGGTGGTGGCGGCCGACGTGGACAGCACGAACCACGGCACGGTGACCAACAAGTTCACCGTCACTGGTGGGCCGACGCCGCCGCCCGCGGGCTACTGTGACCTGCATCCGAACGATCCGGCCTGCAAGTACACGCCGCCGGTGACTCCGAACTGCGAGGCCAACCCGAACGATCCGGCCTGCCAGCAGGTTGTCGTCGACAACACCAAGCCGCTGGTCACGATCAACCCGACGCCGAAGGACCTCGACACGACGGTCTCCGGCACGGTGACCGACGACGGCAAGCCGCTGGCGGACGCCCCGGTGGAGATCACCGACTCGCAAGGCAACCTGCTGTGCGAGACGAAGACCGACGCCTCCGGCAACTACACCTGCGGCCCGACCACCCGTCCGCTGACTGCGGGCGAGGTGATCACCGCGACGGCGACCGATCCGGCCGGGAACGAGGGCCACGCAACGGCTACCGTCGTGCCCAGGGTGCCCGACTCGGCGAAGTCGACGCTGGAAGTCGATCCGAAGCACACAGACGTCGAGACGGTCCAGACCACGCCGATCCACGTCAAGGTGACCACGAAGGACGCCGACGGCGTCATCGTGCCCAACGGCGCCATCGACGTGACGATCCCGTCCGACTGGACCTGCACGCCTGCCCTGTCCGGCTCGAATCCGCACTCGATCACCACGAACGCCCAGGGCGTTTGGGAGACCGACTGCAAGACGACCAGGGCGGACACCTACGAGGTGAAGGCGACCAACCCGGCTGACTCCGGCCGCAACATTAGCGGCTCGCCGGCGACCGTCGTCGTCGATCCGGGCCCGGTCTGCTCCACCGAGGGCACGACCACGCTGGTGAAGAACCCGGCCGGTCCGCAGCTCAACAACGGTCTCAGCTACTACACGCTGACGCTGACCGCCAAGGACTGCTGGATGAACCTGGTGCCCGACGCCAACGTCACCTGGACGCCCGACTCGCACTTGATCGCGACGGCTCCGGCCGACACGAAGACCGGAACGAGCGGTGACGCCAAGGGCGTGGCCAAGGCGTACTACGCCTCGACGGCCATCAACACCGATCCGGGCTGGGAGGCCAAGGTTTCCGTCGCCAAGGAGGGCCAGAACCCGCCTGTCACCAAGAGCGCCTTCCTGACGTTCTCCGACAGCGAGCCGGCCGGCATCCTGGACGTCGACAAGACGGCCTCGTATCCCAACGGCCAGACCGCCGTCCACGTGGGCGACGTCATCACCTACACCTACAAGCTGTCGAACACCTCTGGTTCGACAACGGTGTACGGCGTGACGCTGAGCGAGCAGTTCACCGGCCACGGCACCACGCCGGTTCCGGGCAACTGCAAGTCGTCGACCAACCAGTCGGTGACTCTGCCGCTGGCCAGCCTGGCGCCGAACGACTACGTCACCTGCACCGCCACCTACACGGTGGTCCAGGCCGATGTGGACTCCTCCGGCTTCGGCACGGTCCAGAACCGCGGCGTGGCCCAGGGCAGCAAGTGCGCGCCGCCTCAGACGGCCGCCGACTGCCCGGCCAACACGCCGACCGACGACGACGGCTCCGGTACCAACACGACGGTTGACAACGTCCCGCCGACGGTCGTCCTGAACGATCCGAAGGTTGGCGACGAGTACGTCGACGGCAACGTCAAGGACAAGGACAAGGACACCGGCCAGTTGAAACCGCTGCCCAACGCCCAGGTCGTCATCACCGACGAGTCCGGCGCCGTCCTGTGCACCGACACCACCGACGAGAACGGCGACTTCTCCTGCAAGCCGAACCGCCCGCTGAAGGAGGGTGAGAAGATCACCGCCACAGCGACCGACCCGGCCGGCAACGCGGGCAAGGACGACGCCATCGTTCAGCCCGACAAGTGGTTCGAAGTGACCAAGAGCGCCGACAAGACGATCGTCACCAAGGGCGACGTCATCCGGTACACCTACACGGTGAAGAACCTGTCCAGCAAGCTGACGGTCCAGAACGTGACGGTGAGCGAGGTGCTCTCGGGCACCGACGCCTTCACCGGCAAGGGCACGCCGCCAGTTCCGGGACACTGCACCAACGTCGCCACCGGCGCCGCTGTGGCACTGCCGGCGACCATCGCGCCGCAGGCGACCATCACCTGCTGGGCTGAGTACACCGTCGTGGCGGCCGACGCCCCGAACGGCTCCGGCACGATCAGCAACGCCTTCGTGGCCTCCGGCGAAATTCCGCCGGTCGGCCCCAACGGCGAGCCGACCTGCCAGACCGACTGCACGACCGGACCTTCCGATCCGGGCAAGGCCGACGTTCCCGTCGACACCACGGCGCCGGAGGTCGATCTCGACACCCCGGCTGGCGGCGACAAGATCGTCACCGGCACGGTGACCGACGACGGCAAGCCGCTTGCAGGCGCCGACGTGTCCGTCAAGGACGCCGACGGCAACGAGCTGTGCACCAACCATCCGAAGACCGACGCCAAGGGCGAGTTCACCTGCGAGACGAGCCGTCCGCTGGAGCCTGGCGAGGAGATCACGGCCACTGCCACCGATCCGGCTGGCAACGTGGGCGAGGACAGGGCGATTGTTGGACCGAAGCCCGAGCCGAAGAAGATCCTGGAAGTCAACAAGACCGCCGACAAGTCGGTCGTCAAGGTTGGCGACGTGATCACCTACACCTACAAGGTGAAGAACATCTCCGCGACCGAGACCGTCAACGACGTCAAGGTCGAAGAGGGCGCGTTCTCCGGCAAGGGCGTCAAGCCGACGATCACCTGCCCGGCGAAGGTCCTGGCGCCAGGCGCCGAGATGACCTGCACCGCCACCTACACGGTGGTCGAGGCCGACGCGCCGAACGGACAGGGCAAGATCCTGAACGCCGGCGTGGCCAGCGGCGGAATCGCCGGTTGCGTCAAGGCTCCTTGCGAGGCTGGCAACGACACCGACAATCCGAACTCGAAGGTCGAGGTGCCCGTCGACAACACGCCGCCGGTCATCAAGGTCGACCAGCCCACCGAGGGTGACACCCAGATCACCGGCGAGGTGACCGACCAAGGCAAGCCGCTGCCCGACGCTCCCGTCACTGTGACGGACGCCAACGGCAACAAGCTGTGCGAGACGAAGACCGACGCCAAGGGCGAGTTCAAGTGCGACTCGAGCCGTCCGTTGAAGGAGGGCGAGAAGATCACCGCCACCACCTACGACCCGGCCGGAAACAAGGGCACCGACGACGCCATCGTCAAGCCCGACAAGTGGACGACCGTCGTCAAGACCTCCGACAAGACGGTGGTCAAGGTCGGTGACACGATCACCTACACCTTCGCTGTGACGAACAACTCCTCGAAGATCCCGTTGGTCGACGTGACGATCACCGAGACGGAGTTCACCGGCAAGGGCACCCCGCCCGTCATCCCGGCGATCCCGAGGATCGAGCCCGGCCAGACGGTCACCGTGACTGCGACGTATGTCGTGGTGGCGGCCGACGTGGACGCCAACGGCGTCGGCCAGATCAAGAACGCGGCTGTTGCCAACAGCAACTGCGATCCGAAGGCCGAGGGTTGCGAGCCCAGCGACAAGCCCGTTCCGGGCAATCCTGGCAGCACGACCACCGACGTCGACAACCAGCCGCCTGTGGTGACTGTTGATCCGGCCAAGGCCGGCGACAACCAGGTGACCGGCAACGTGACCGACGGCGGCAAGCCGCTGCCGAACGCCCCGGTGACCGTCACCGACGCGGCTGGCAACAACATCTGCAAGAACGAGGTCAAGACCGATGCCAACGGCAACTTCACCTGCGAGACGACTCGTCCGCTGGTGGAGGGCGAGAAGCTGACCGTCACGGCCACCGATCCCGCTGGGAACAAGGGCTCGGCAGATGTTGTGGTTGGCAAGAACGAGGGTCCAGGGGATTGTGTGCTGAAGGCGACGGCCATCGACTTCGAGTTGAAGGTCAACACCGAGCACAACTTCGCGGTGAAGCCTTCGGTGACGGCCTGCACAGACTCCGGTGAGTTGACCCTCGTCAGCTACGAGGAGCCGAGCTTGGGCACGATTGCTCCGGCGAAGGCGGATGGCACCAAGTTGGCCGTCAGCCTCGATCCGGCTGCTGTGACGCTGACTTACACCGCTGGCTCGAAGGCTGGCAGTGACACGACAACCGTCAAGGTGAAGGATGCCAAGGGTCGCGTCATCGACGTTCCGGTGTACATCATCGTCACGGCTGACAACGCCTCGCCAGGCGTTGTGACGAGCAGCAGCAGTGGTGGCACCGTCAAGACCGGCGGCGACGTTCTGGGCACCTCGCCTTGGACCGTCGGCGGCCTGGGACTGCTGGCAGGGATCGCTGTGGTTTGCACAGTCGCCCTGACGACGCGGCGGAAGTCGCAGCACAGCTAGTCCGTGTGAATTGACAAACAAGGATGGGCCCCCTTCCTCTGGGAGGGGGCCCATTCACGAAATCGTCCAATACGACTAGACTGATCGCGGCGGCGCGTTGAGGGGGGTGCGGCGCCGAGAACAGCTAGGAACCAACAACGGGGTGTTGCAAAGTGGCCACCAAACACGTCCTCCTGGTGAATAACAATTTCGCCACCATGCGCGGCCTGGCCCTCGCGCTTCAAGAACAGCCAGATTTCGAAGTCGAGCAATGCACCGAATTGCACGACGCGGTCGTCTTGGCCATCAGCCACCCGTTCGACCTCGTCTTGATGGACGTGTCGCTGATCGGCAAGCCCGGCGTCGCCCCCAAACCGCTGCAATTCAACCAGCCGGTGGTGGCGCTGTGCCAAGCGGCCACCACCGAGATCCTCGCCCTGGCCATCTCGGCGGGCGCGCGCGGCCTGCTCCACTACACCGACCTGACCGCCGAGGACCTCTGTGAAACCCTGCGCCACTTCGACCCCCGCAACCTGCTGCTGAGCGCCACCCCCGCCGACTGGCTGCGCAAGATCAGCCGCTACCGCCTGACCGGCAACAGCACCTCGGCCCTGACACCGCGCGAAAGCGAAATGATCGAGGCTCTCGCCAACGGCAAGACCAGGGCCGTCATCGCCCACGAATTCAACATCTCCAAACAGACCGTCAAGACCCACCTCGGCCGGGTCTTCGAGAAGCTGCAAGTCGCCTCCGCCGAGGAGGCCGTCGCCAAGTGGCGGGAGATCAACCGTCCCCCCGGCAGTCGCAAGTAGGTTGCGCGTCGCGCGGGGGCGGCTGCCGAAATGCCTTTGCTGGTTGGGTAGACTTGTTCAAGTCGAAAGGAACCCTGTGAAACTACGTATAGGCGCCTGCGCGTTGGCAATTGCGGCCGGGTCGATTCTGTCCGGTTGCGTGGCGTCGGCCGAAATGCCCGACAACATCGCGACGACGCCCGCCGTCGATTCGTGGAAACAGCCCAACGGTACCGAAATCTCCGACGACCCCGACGTGCGCGCCAACGTCTCCATAGACGTCTGCTCCAAGTCGCAGGACGTCGGCTGGAAAGCCTCCGGCACGATCAGCAACCCGACCGACGCCGAGGCCACCTACGCGATAGTCATCTCCTTCACCAACGAGAAGTCGAGCGTCCTCGACCGGCAGCGCACCGACGTCAAAGTGGCCGCCAAAGGCAAAGCGATCTGGGCGGTCGGCTCGGACGTCTCGGGCGAGAAGGTCAACTGCGTGCTGCGGGGGGCGTCGAAACTCTGATTTGGTAAACTCGCACACCGTGCCCGAGCTGACCACAACGCAACGACAACGCCTGGAGGACGCCCTCCAGTTGCCGGCCCGGCTGCGCCGCCTGGCCGAGTCGTTCGCCCGCGAGGGACACGAGCTTTACCTCGTCGGCGGCTGCGTGCGCGACGCGCTGCTCGGCCAGCCGAACAATGACCTCGACTTCACCACCTCGGCCACCCCTGACCAGATCGAGCCGCTGGTCCGGCGCGTCACCAACGCCGTTTGGGACGTCGGCCGCGACTACGGCACAATCGCCGCCATGGTCCGCCCAGAGCCCGCTGACGGCCCTTCCGGGTCCGGCGCGGACAGCGATGCCGGGGAGCGTCCAGAAGGCCTCCAGATCGAAATAACGACCTTCCGGGCCGACACCTACCGCGACGACTCGCGCAAACCGGCCGTCGCCTTCGGCCAACACCTCGGCGAAGACCTGATCCGCCGCGACTTCACCGTCAACGCGATGGCGCTGGACGTGGCCGGCGGCGAGCTGCTAGACCCGTTCGGCGGCCTGGCTGACCTCGACCAGCGCGTCCTGCGCACACCCGCCGCAGCCGAGCTTTCATTCAGCGACGACCCGCTGCGGATGATGCGGGCGGCCCGCTTCACGTCCCAACTCGGCTTCCTGCCCGACGTCGACGTGGTGGCCGCCATGCGCGACATGAAGGACCGCCTCGGCATCGTCTCGGCCGAGCGCATCCGCGACGAGCTTTCCAAACTGCTGTTGACCGACGCCCCCAGGATGGGCCTCGACCTGCTGGTCGAAACCGGCATCTGCGACCTCGTGCTGCCGGAACTGCCCGCCCTGCGCATGGAGATCGACGAGCACAACCACCACAAAGACGTCTACGAGCACTCCCTGACCGTCCTGGAGCAGGCCATCGAACTGGAGCGCGCCAGGGGTCACGCCCCCGACCTGATCCTGCGCCTGGCAGCGTTGCTGCACGACATCGGCAAGCCCGCCACCAGGCGTTTCGAGGGCGGCGGCAAGGTCAGCTTCCTGCACCACGACGTGGTCGGCGCGAAACTCGTCAAGGCGCGGATGCGGGCGTTGAAATTCTCCGGCGAGGAGACCAAGGCCGTCGCCAAACTCGTCGAGCTGCACATGCGCTTCCACGGCTACGGCGAACAAGACTGGACCGACTCGGCCGTGCGCCGCTACGTCCGCGACGCCGGCGACCAACTGGAGCGCCTGCACATCCTGACGCGCTCGGATTGCACAACCCGCAACGCCGCCAAAGCCGCCCGCCTCAGGGCCGCCTACGAACAGCTCGAATGGCGCATCGACGAGTTGGCCGCCCAAGAGGAGCTGGACGCCATCCGCCCCGACCTGAACGGCGACCAGATCATGGAGATCCTCGACGTCCCGCCCGGCCCCGTCGTCGGCAAGGCGTACAAATTCCTCCTCGAACTGCGCATGGAGCGCGGCCCCCTCGGCGAAGAGGCCGCCCGAGAGGCACTGCTCGCCTGGTGGGCCCAGCAGTAGGTTTTTCAACAGTGCCGATGTAGGTTTTTCGGTAGGCCTGATGCAGGGTTTTCGGTGGCGCTGATGTATGATTTTCGGTGAACTGGAGGTGTGCGCGTGTATGTCGAGCGCGAGTTGGGCGGCAAGCTGGCGCAGCTGGCCGGCAAGTTCCCAGCCATTTATCTGAACGGCCCCAGGCAATCCGGCAAGAGCACGCTGCTGGGCCACGTCTTCCCCGGACACACACAGGTGAACCTGGAGGAGCCGGACCGGCGCAGCTTCGCCTTGGACGACCCTCGGGGCTTCCTGGCCAGCCTGGGGAGCCGGGCCGTGATCGACGAGGCCCAGCGGGCGCCGAACCTGTTCTCCTACTTGCAGACAGTCCTGGACTCCAGTGACGAGCCGGGAAGGTTCGTCCTGTCGGGTTCGCAGAACTTCCTGGTGGCCCGTGCAGTGTCGCAATCCCTCGCCGGAAGAGTGGCCGTGCTGACGCTGCTGCCGTTCTCCCTGGCCGAATTGGACGCGGTCGGAGGACCGGAAACGGCCGAGGAGTGGATGCTGGCGGGCGGCTATCCGCGTCTCCACACCGCCGGCATCGAGCCGCGCGACTACTTCCCCAGCTATACGGCCACCTATCTGGAGCGGGACGTGCGCGCCGAGACCGGCGTCAAAGACATCGACAGATTCAGGGCGCTGATGGGCACGCTCGGCTCCAGGGTGGGCAGCCCGCTGAACTTGGCAGACATCGGCCGCCAGGTGGGCGCCGACGCCCGGACGGTCGGCTCGTGGCTGAACATCCTGGCCGAGAGCTACATCGTGTTCACCTTGCCGTCTTGGCATATCAACGCGGACAAGCGGATAGCGAAACGGCCCAAGCTGTTCTTCCACGACACCGGGTTGTTGTGCTCGCTGCTGGGCGTGCGCAACGCCGAACAACTCGGCGCGTCGCGTGTCAAAGGCCATGTCTTCGAGAACGCTGTGGTGTCCGAGGCCGCCAAGGCATTTCTGAACCGGGGAGAGGCGCCGCGTCTCCACTACTTGAACGACCACGACTCCAGCGCCGAGATCGACCTCGTCGTCGAAACGGGATCGGGCGTCGCGGTCTGGGAAATCAAGGCCTCCCAAACCGCCAACTCGAAGTACGCCACAGCTGTGGCCCGTTTCCAAACCGCCGTCGACGTGGCCGACAGGCGCGTCGTCTACGACGGTCCAGACGGGCTGTCCCAACAAGGCGTCCCCTACAGCAACTGGCGCAAATTGCCCGAATTGTTGGCCGCCTTGGATTGAGCCGATTGGCTGGAGCGTGGTGGCGCGCAAGCGGCCCTGGAATTGGCGCGGCGTTTCAGCGATCCGGGGGCCAGGCTGAGGACCAAGACGCCGCAGACGATGGCGGCGACGCCGACCACGCCGGGCGTGGTGAGGCGCTCGCCGAGGACCAGCAGCCCCAGGGTGGAGGCGGTGGCGGGCTCGGCAAGCGTCAAAGTGGCGGCCGTGGCGGCCGACAGGCCCGAGATGCCCGCGCCGACCAGCGAATACGCCAACACCACCGTGCCAACCGCCAGCCAAGCCGTCACGGCCAGGCCGCGCGGCTCGGCAAGCCAGCCGGGCCCCGTGAACGGCAGGCAGGCGAAAGCAACAAGCGAGGCCGCTCCCAGCGTCACGCCGACAGCGTCCTGGGAATGCCAGCCCTGCTCCAGCAACACCTTCGTGGCAACGGCGTACAGCGCGTACGACGCCCCGGCAGCCAACGACATGGCGATACCGAAAGCATCCGGTGGTTTGGCGGCGTTGCCCGTCAACGACAACAACCCGACGCCCACCACGGCCAACGCCGTCGCGCCGACCCACACCAGGCCCGGACGGCGGCGCAAGGCGATCCACTCGAAAACGCCCGCAAACAACGGGCTCGACCCCAACGCCAAGACCGTGCCCACCGCGACGCCGTTGATCCGCGTGCCGAAGAAGAACGTCCACTGATAGGCCATCACACCCGCCGTCGCGGCAGCCACAGTCGCGGCGGTCGCCCAGCGGCCTCGCGGATGGGAGACGCCCGACGGGCGTCCACGCCGGTCCTTCGCCCACCAGGCGGCGCTCAACAAGGCCACCAGCAGCCCGCCAAACGCCATACGCGCGCAGCCGATCGAAACCGGCGAGGCCGCAGCGGGAGCGAAAGCCTGCGTCGTCCCCGTCGTGCCGAACAAGACGCCGGCCGCCACCACCAACAGCGCGTACCTCACGGTGGGAGCATACTTGGCCAGCGGGTCGCGGCGGACGGCGCGTCCAGGCGGCGGATGGGCAAGGTTCTGGCGGCGCGGGGCGTGGCGGCTCGCCATAGTTGCCCGGCAGGGCCGATTGGTCGGCGGGGGCGGATGCGCCGATGCGGCACGCCGACGTAGCGCCTCAGTTGTCGACGCGGCGCGCGGCGGCTCGCCTCAGTTGCCGAACAGGGCCCGCAGGAAGAACAGCAGATTGGCGGGACGCTCGGCCAGGCGGCGGATGAAATAGCCCCACCAGTCGGTGCCGTAAGGCACGTAGACCGTCATCTTGTAGCCGGCGTCGGCCAGGCGCTGCTGCTCGTCGGCGCGGATGCCGTAAAGCATCTGGAACTCGAACGAGTCGGCGCTGCGGCCGGCCCGCAAAGCCGTCTCGGTGGCGGCCTGGATCATGCGCGGATCGTGCGAGGCGACCATCGGGCGGCCCTCGCCGTTCATCAACACCTTCAACGCCCGGCGATAGGCGGCGTCCACCTCGGCGCGGCCCTGGAAAGCCACCTCCGGCGGCTCCAAATAGGCGCCCTTGCACAAGCGGATGCGCGATCCCGGACCGGCGTAGCGCTCGGCGTCCGACACCGTGCGATGCAGCGCCGCCTGCAGAACCGTCCCCACCCACGGGTACGTCTCGCGCAGCCGGTCGACGACGGCCAGCGTCTTGTCGGTCGAGGTGTGGTCCTCCATGTCGACGGTCAGCGTCGTGCCCGCCTCGGCGACCGCGTCGCAAATCTGTCTGGCGTTGTCATAGGCGATATCCGAGCCGTCGGGCAGGTCCAAACCGAGCGACGTCAGCTTGATCGACACCTCCGTCCACTGCGTCAAACCCTCGTCCTTGAGCCGCGCCACGAGCGCCAGGCAGGCCGTCTTGGCCGCCTCGGCGTCGGAAACCGACTTCGTGTTCTCGCCCAGATAGTCGACCGTCGAATAGATGCCGCGGACCGACAAATCCTTGAGCGCCTTGACGCAATCGTCCATCGTCTCGCCGGACACGAACCGGTTGACGACCTTGCGCGTCATCGGCAGCGCGACAACGATCTTCTTGAACTGGGCGCTCTTGGCGGCTGCCAGCAGCAGCGGACGCAGCGGATTGGGCATCGCACCTCCTGGGATTGGACTCGCCTCCCATTTTGCCCCCAAATCAAGCCGTGCGCTAACACGCCCCCTGATCGCGGCTCGCAGCATCAGCCACGCGGCCTTGGAGCGGCA
>JAISUF010000001.1 GCA_031272195.1 Propionibacteriaceae bacterium | reverse complement strand
TCGGTTGCCATCCGGTCGCAGGGCCACACTGCCGCCCATTGCCAGGGCGGCCCCGACGCCGGCGTTTGAGCCGGGCCCAAGACTCGTCAGTGGAGTGGCGCACGGCCACAGCGGCGCCGTGGAGGCGTGAACAGCGCCTACTTCGTCTTCGGCGAGCCGAAGACGATCTCGTCCCAACTGGGGACTTTGGCGCGGCGGCGCTTGGACTTCTTGGCCGGCTGGGGGTTGGCCTCCTCCTCGATCAGGGCGGGCTGGTCGGCGGGGGGCGCGGGCGGCTCGGCGTGGGGGGTGGTTCGCGCGGCGGGCGCGTCGGCGGCGGTCGGCGGGGCGTCCTGGGCGAGCAGTCCGGGATAGATCTCGACAGAGTCCTCGTCCAGGCCCGAGAGCATCTCCAGCAGCACGTCCATATCAGACTCTGGCCTGGGGACGACGTCGTAGACGCCGGAGTCCTCGTCTTTGGCCAGTTCGGGCTCGGCGTAGGCGTCGGCCTCGGCGTACAGCTCGACTCGGCCGATCTCGGTGTCAGGGGCGGGCTCGTCTGCCGGCGGCTGGACGACGCGCACCAAGGCCAGGTCTTGGTTCAGCTCCAATGTCGACTCACCGTCGTCGGCGGCGTGGCGCCGGCCAGGTTGCGGCCCGTGCGAGGCCGAGCGCAGGCCGAGCAGCCAGCGGGCGTCGTCGTTCTGCGGGGTGGAGAAGCGGCCGTCTTGGTCGTAGAGGAACGTCGCCTCGCGGTGGGCTTTGCCAGACTCGTAGCCGACCTCGACCAGCCATTTGCGGTTCTCGACTTTCCAGGCGTCCCAGCGCAGAGCGTCGGCGTCGATGCCGCGCGCGGCCAGCTTCTCGTCGACGATCTGCCCCAAGGTGCGGTGCAGCACCGTCTCGGCGCCGCGGCGGACGTGCTGGTTGCGGGCCCGCGAGGCGATATATGCCCGCTCGTCCAAGACAGGTCCGGCGAAGGCCTCGACCCGCTCGACGGGGACGCCGGCGGCGCTCGCCACTTCTTCAACGCTGGCGCCCGCCCGGATCCTGGCTTGGATCTCGCGCGGGCTCAAGGCCGTGTCCATGCGCATCTCCGCTCGCTCATCGGGTCAATCTTCGACTGTCCCCAGCTAACCTATCAACTCCCCGGCGGAAACTCTCGACCTGATGGCGCGAACACCCTTCCGATTCTTGTCCGGGCAGGGTATCGTATGCGCGAGCATCCGCTTGGGCTTTGAGGTATGGTCTGGGCGGAACCGGGATGGCAACCAAGCAGATAGGTAGTGATGGCAACCGATTACGACGCTCCGCGCAAGACCGACGAGGGCAGCGAGGACAGCCTTGAAGAGTTGAAGTCGCGTCGCAACGACAAGAACTCCGGCAAAGTCGACGAGGACGAGGTCGAGGCGGCGGAAACCTTCGAGCTGCCGGGCGCCGACTTGTCGCACGAGGAGTTGACGGTGCGCGTCCTGCCCCGCCAGGCCGACGAGTTCACCTGCGCGTCTTGCTTCCTGGTCAAGCACCGCTCCCAGATCGCCAAGACGGTCGGCGGACAGTCCTATTGCGTCGACTGCGCCGGCTGAGGCGCCCACTTGGCTGGCGGCGTTGCGCGGCGCGCGGCCAGGCGTCAAGCGGGCAGGTTGAACTTCTTCGGGTCGATCTTGACTTTGGCCCCGGCCCGTCCGGCCAGCACCTGCACGGCCACCGACAGCACCGCCGTCAAACCGGCCCAGACGATGGCCTTCCTGGTCGAAACCTCGGGGTCCATCGGATTGGGGGGCTCTTCGCCGGTGGCTTTGCGCCACCCCGAGCCGATCAGCCGGGTCAACAATGACGCCGCCACGCCGGTCAACAGCGGCGAGAGAAGTTTCACCACAAGGTTCACCCGGCCAGTCTAGCGGGGTTGTCGTTGCACAGGGTCCCGCCAGACGGCGCGGGCTAGAATCGGGGACTGTGATCGAAATTCCGCTGCGCAGGCTCGATCCGGCCTTGCCCGTTCCGGCGTACGCCCACGAGCATGACGCTGGCGCCGATCTGCCTGCGGCCAGGAGTTGCGTCATTCCGCCGGGGTGTCGGCGGATGGTCCCGACGGGGGTGGCGGTGGCCATCCCGGAGGGGTTCGTCGGGTTGGTGCATCCCCGTTCGGGGCTGGCCGCCCGCTACGGGCTGACGATTGTCAACGCGCCAGGCACCATCGACGCCGGCTACACCGGCGAGATCAAAGTCTGTCTGCTCAACACCGACCGGTCTCGGCCGGTCAGGCTGCGCCGGGGCGACGCCATCGCCCAATTGGTGGTCCAGCCGGTGGTGCGGGCCGAGTTCGCTATCGTGGAGCAGTTGCCGGCGACGGCGCGCGGCCGAGGCGGCTACGGCTCGACGGGGCGGGCGGCGGCGCTGGCGGCTGACGAGGAGAAAGGCTGAGATGTTTGGCAGGAAGAAGGCCCGGCAGGCCGCGGCGTCTGACGACGAATCGCTCGAACCGGTCGGGGAGGCGCCCGCGGACGCCCCGGAGTCGTCGCAAGACGCCCAACCCGACAGCGAGTCGCTGGCCGACGAGGAGTTGGGCGGCGCCGAGGAGTCCGATGCGGAGCTGGAAGACGGCCAAGACACCACGGAAGCGGCCGACAACGAGCTGGACGACGATTGGGAGTCGGCGGCGGCGGGGGATGGCGGCCAAGCCACCCCCGTGGGCGACGCTGCGGACAAGGGCGACGACGGGGTCGTCTCCATCGAGGATGCCGCCGACCAGGTTGATTGGCGCGCCGACGGCCCCTTTGACTACGACGAGGTCGAGTTGGGCGACGGCCAGCGCATCGACATGGGGGCGTTGATCGTCACACCGAACGAGCACATCGGCCTGCAACTGCGAGTCGACAAGGCCAGCGGCAATGTCGAGGCGGTCGCCGCGATCTACCGCCGGTCCGCCTTGGAGGTGTCGCTACTGGCCGCCCCGGCTGGCCGCGACATCACCGCGCGCCTGCGCCGCGACTTGGCCGAGGAGTCGGTCAACGACGGCGCCACCGTCGAGGAGGAGGTCGGCCAATTCGGGCCCCAGTTGCGCGTCGTCGCGCCGGTCAAGGGCAAGAAGAACCAGTTCCGGGTGACGCGGGTGTGGCACGTCGCCGGGCCGCGCTGGGTGCTTCGAGGCGTTCTGGTCGGCGACGCGGCGGTCGAGATCGGGGAGTCGCCCGACGAGGCCGTCCTGGCGGCCTTCTTCCGCAATCTGGTGGTTCGGCGGGGCAACAAGCCGGTGGCGCCGGGCGACCTCGTGCCGATCCAGCTGCCGGATGGAGACGCCGATGGCCGGGTTTGAGTCGCTGGTCAAGGCGATCAAGCGTTGGGGGGCGGTCGAGCCCGAACCGCAACCCGAGTCGTCCGGCGAGGTCGGCGGGAGCACGCTGATCGCCCAGGCCGGCGACCGCGAACTGGTCACGATTCGCGGCTCGATTACCGTCTTGGAGATGAAGCCGCGCAACGGGTCGCCTTGGCTGGAGGCCGAGTTGAGCGATGGGTCGGGCGCCATCACGCTGGTCTGGATGGGGCGGCGCGAGATTCCCGGCATCCGGGCCGGCACCGACCTGCGGGTGCGCGGGCGCCTCAGCTTCGTCGATGGCCGCCGCCGCCTCTACAACCCCTGGTACGAACTGGTCGCCTGACGCGGACAGTCTGGTTGGGCCGTCAGGCCCGGCCGCCCGTGGGTCGAGCCTGGCCAAGTGGGCGCCGCGCGCAACGCTGGCAGGGGCGTTTGGCCTCGGTGGACAGGGACCACCGACCTTCTCAGCCGTCCCCACGCGCAACGCGCAGGAGGTCCAACACGCCTCCGGTCGGGCATCGACTGTCGGCCAACCGCCGGCTCACGGGTTGGGCTGGGGCGTGTGCCTGGGCACGAGATACTGGGCCAGCTCCTCCTCGTAGGCCGGATTGCAGACGAACAGCAACTCGTCGTTGGCTTCGACGGCGCCGTCTTGCTCCGGGGCGCGGGCCACGGCGTCGCGGATGATCGTGACAAGCACGGCGTCGCCGGGCAGGGCCAACTCGGAGACCGTCGTCCCGACACGCGGCGAGGTCTCCGGCAGCGTGATCTCGACCAGGTTGGCGTGCCCGCCGCGGAAGCTGAACAGTCGCACCAAATCGCCGACCGTGACGGCCTCTTCGACCAGGGCGCCCATCAGACGGGGCGTCGAGACGGCGACGTCGACGCCCCACAGGTCGTCGAACATCCACTCGTTGGAGGGGTGGTTGACGCGGGCCACCGTGCGCGGCACGCCGAACTCGGTCTTGGCCAGCAGCGAGTGGACGAGGTTGGCCTTGTCGTCGCCGGTGGCGGCGATGGAGACATCGGTCGAGTCGAGGCCGGCCTCCTCCAGGGAGTTCAGCTCGCAGGCGTCGGCCAGCAGCCATTCGGCCTCCGGCACCGAGTCGGTGACGATTGCCGCCGGGTTGCGGTCGATGAGCAGCACTTGGTGGCCGTTGGCCGTCAGCTCTCTGGCGATGGAACGGCCGACATTGCCCGCGCCGGCTATGACTACGCGCATTCGGATCAGTGCTCCTGTGGTGGGTTGGACAAGATTTCGTCGACGGCGGCCATCGAGTCGTTGGTGACGGCGGCGTACACCAGGTCGCCGTCTTGGAAGACGGTGTGATTGTCGGGCACGGTGCCGACGCCGAAGCGCACCAGGAACGGGATGCGGCAGCCGGCGGCCTGCTCCATGCCGGTGATCTTGCGCCCGACCCATTCGGAGTCGACGTGGACCTCGACCAGGCTGACGTTGCCCGACGGGTCGCGCCATTGCGGCAGGGCGCCGGAGGGGAAAAGGCGGCGCAGGATCTGGTCGGCCGCCCAGCGGACCGTCGCCACCGACGGAATGCCCAGGCGCTCGTACACCTCGGCCCGCCCTTGGTCGTAGATGCGGGCGACGACGTTGTCGACCTCGAAGGTCTCCCGGACCACGCGGGCGGCCAGGATGTTGGAGTTGTCGCCCGACGATACGGCCGCGAAACCGCCGGCCTTCTCGATGCCGGCCCGCACGAGCACGTTGCGGTCGAAGCCGACGCCCTTGACGGTCTTGCCTTGGAAATCGGGGCCCAGGCGGCGGAAGGCGTCCTGGTTGATGTCGATGACGGCGACCGAGTGGCCGCGCTTCTCAAGACCGCGGGCCAGTGACGATCCGACGCGACCGCATCCCATGATCACTACATGCACACGAAGAAATCTATCAAGGATCGCCGCCGCCCGGACAGTCTTGAGCGCCAGAGGGGCCAAAGCCGACTCGCCGGACACGGTCCGCCGTCTGGCTTGTGGCCCGGCCGCCAGCCAGTAGAGTGGGCTCACGTGGCCGGTTTCGACTTGTTGAAGCGGTTGCTGGTGGGGCGCAAGCTCGCCAGCACCAAGTTGGGTGAGACGCTGCTCCCCAAGCGCATAGCGCTGCCGGTTTTCGCCTCCGACGCCTTGTCGTCTGTCGCCTACGCCCCAGACGAGATCTTGATCACGCTGTCGCTGGCCGGGGTGGCGGCCATCGGCCTGTCATGGCCGATCGCGTTGGCGGTCGGCGTGGTCATGCTGATCGTCGTGCTCAGCTACCGCCAGACCGTCCACGCTTATCCCTCCGGCGGCGGCGACTACGAGGTGGCCACGGTCAACCTGGGCCCCAACGCCGGGCTGACCGTGGCCAGCGCCCTGCTGGTCGACTATGTGTTGACGGTCGCGGTCTCGGTTTCGTCGGGAGTGCAGAATGCCCGCGCCATGCTGCCGTTCATCGCCGGCCACGAGGGCATGGTGGCGGCCGGGCTGATCGTGGTGCTGATGGCGTTGAATCTGCGCGGCGTGCGCGAGTCGGGGACGTTCTTCGCCGTGCCGACCTACGCTTTCATGGCGGCCGTGCTGGGCATGACGGCCTGGGGTTTGGTGCGCATCTTCGGCTTCGGCCAGCAACTGCGCGCCCCGACCGCCGACTATGACATCGTCGGCTCGCCCGATTACACGCCTTTCGCCGGCCTGGCGGTGGTGGTGTTGATCGCCCGTGCCTTCTCGTCGGGCTGCGCGGCGCTGACCGGCGTCGAGGCGATCTCGAACGGCGTGCCGAGCTTCCGCGAGCCGAAGTCGAAGAATGCCGCCACGACGCTGGCCCTGTTGGGCGGGGTGTCGCTGTCGATGCTGGGCGGCATCATCCTGCTGGCCAACCTGACGGGCCTGAAGCTCAACGACGAGTCGGGCGGCTCGTCGTTCTTCTACCAGGGCCAACCCGTCGAGGCCAAGATGGACACCGCCATGGGCCAGTTGGCGCTGACGATCTTCTCCGACTTCCCGGCCGGATTCTATGTCGTGCTGACGGCGACCACCGTCATTTTGTTCCTGGCCGCCAACACCGCCTTCAACGGCTTCCCGGTGCTGGCGTCGATCCTGGCCAAAGACAAGTTCCTGCCCCGTGCCCTGCACACCCGCGGCGACCGGCTGGCGTTCTCCAACGGCATCATCGCCTTGGCGGTCGCCGCCGTCGCCTTGGTGTTGGCCTTCAACGCCTCTGTGACGGCCCTGATCCAGCTGTACGTCGTCGGGGTGTTCGTCTCGTTCACCGTCTCCCAGACCGGCATGATGCTGCACTGGACCAGGCACCTGGCCGCCCAGCGCGACCCGAGGCGCCGCCGCGCCATGATGAAGGCCCGGTCGATCAACGCCGTCGGGCTGGTCTGCACCGGCGTGGTGCTGGTCATAGTGCTGGTGTCGAAATTCACCCACGGCGCCTATCTGGCGGTGTTGGCGATGGCGGCGGTCTTCGCGCTGATGAAGTGGATCCGGCGCCATTACGACACGGTCGAGCGGGAGGTGGCGGTCGTGCCCAGCGAGGCCAACCTGCTGCCCAGCCGCATTCGGGCCGTCATCGCCGTCATCGACATCAACAAGCCGACCCTGCGCGCTGTCAACTACGCCCGGGCCACCCGCGCCAGCACGATCGAGGCCATCACGGTGGCGGTCGATCCGGACGAGGCGGCCGCCATGATGGCGCAATGGGACGCCGACGACATCAAAGTGCCGCTGAAGGTCATCTCCTCGCCCTATCGCGAGGTGGTCGGGCCGTTCTACGACTACGTCAAGGGCCTGCGCTCGGAGAACCCGCGCGACGTGGTGGCGGTCTACATCCCCGAGTACATCGTCGGCCACTGGTGGGAGCAGGTGCTGCACAACAACACCGGCCTGATCTTGAAGAGCCGCCTGAACTTCCTGCCCGGAGTCATGGTGACGTCGGTGCCCTACCCGCTGAAGTCGTCCAAGCTGGCGGCCCGCCGCGCCTCCCGCAACACCGCCGCCGCCTGGCGACGGCCTGGATCGGGCCAAGTCAAAGTCGGTATGCCGCGTGAGTAGAGCTGCCGACTCGGACAGGCGCCGTGGGCGCACACTGGCGACGAACCGGTATCGCCCGGGAGCCGTCCGGCGCGCTGCGGGGGACGGCGCGCCCAAGGCTGTGGCTCGGGCGTCGGCTCGCCAGGCGGGCGTCCGCGTCGGCGACCTGCTGGAACTCGACGTCACGGCCCCCGCCGCCAACGGCGTTTTCGTCGCCCGTCTGGGCGAGCTGGTGGTGTTCGCGCGCGGCACGGCGCCGGGGGAGCGCGTCGTGGCCGAGGTGACGCAGGTGCGCCGGAACTTCTGCCGGGCCGACGCCGTCGAGGTGCTTCAGCCGAGCCCCTGGCGGCGGACGCCGCCCTGCGCGGTCGCCGGAGCGTGCGGCGGCTGCGACTTCCAACACCTCCAGCCCGACTACCAACGCCGGCTCAAGGCGGCGGTGGTCTGCGAGCAGTTGGAGCGGATCGCCGGCATCGACTGGCGCGGCGAGGTCGAGGCCGTCCAACCAGACGACCTGCGCTGGCGCTCGTGGATGCGCTACGCGGCGACGCCGGACGGCCGGCCCGGCCTGCGCGCCAGCCGTTCCAACAAGGTCGTCCCGCTGCCCGACGACGGCTGTCTGATCGACGCCTGCTGCCCTCCTGTCGGACAGCGGACGGTCGGCGGACGGTCTTTCAAGGTGGACGCCGACGCCTTCTGGCAGCCGCACGTGGCCGCCCCGGAAGTCTTGACGCGGGCGGTCGTGGAGGGCTTGTCCCCGCGCCCGGGGGAGCGCGCCCTGGACCTCTACTGCGGCGTCGGCCTGTTCTCGGCCGCCCTGGCGCGGGCGGGCTGCCTGGTCGAGGGCGTCGAGAACAATCTCCGAGCCGTCGAGTGCGCGGCTGAGAATGTTCCCACCGCCGTCTTCCAGTGCGCCGACGTGGCGGACCACCTGTCGGGCAGGCGGGACGGCGCCGAGCTGGTGGTCCTGGACCCGCCGCGGGCCGGGGCGGGCCGCGCGGTGGCGGCCGACATCGCTCGGCTGGCTCGGCGAGCGCTGGCGTACGTCTCCTGCGACGCGGCGACGTTCGCCAGGGACGCCGCTGCGCTCCAGGCGAACGGCTGCCGCTTGGACGATTTGCGCGCCTTCGACCTGTTTCCGAACACGCGCCACGTCGAGCTGGTGGCAATATTCACCGGCCCAGGGTGCGCATAAATGCGCAGGAAGGTCGCGCCACCGCCGCGCGTGCGGCTTTGGCAATACCAAAGACGCGACTAGAGTGTTTGCTGACAACGCCTTACAGCACGACAACGCCACACGGCAGGGGGAAGCAGTGAACACGAGCACGACGAAGCGGGCCAGGCCAAGGCCGCGCTGCCCGTTGCACCCGAAAGAGTACTGCACGATGTGCCAATACGGCGTCACCGGCCCTTCCGACTGCCCCGTCGCCCGTTTCGCCACGGCAGATTACGACGGACGCCTGGAATGGGCAAAACAGTGGATCGCCCGCCGCGAAGCCGTCGGCGTGTGAGGCCATCGAGGGGGTCCGGCCAAACCTGCTAGCCTGTGGGGCATGTCGGTCAATTCGTTCAATTCGCGCTGTCAACTCAGTGTTGGCCAGCAGTCATATGACATCTTTCGCATCGACGCCGTCGAGGGCCACGACAAGCTTCCCTATAGCTTGAAAGTGCTGTTGGAGAACCTGCTGCGCAACGAGGACGGCGCCAACATCACCGCCGGGCAAATCTCGGCACTGGGCAATTGGGACCCCTCCGAGGAGCCGAACCGCGAGATCCAGTTCACCCCGGCCCGCGTCATCATGCAGGACTTCACCGGTGTGCCCTGCGTGGTCGACCTGGCGACGATGCGCGAAGCCATCGCCGCGCTGGGTGGCGACCCCGCCAAAGTCAACCCGCTATCGCCTGCCGAGATGGTCATCGACCACTCCGTCATCGCCGACGTCTTCGGCACGCCCGACGCCTTCGAGCGCAACGTCGAGTTGGAATATCAGCGCAACCGCGAGCGCTACCAGTTCCTGCGCTGGGGCCAGACGGCCTTCGACGACTTCGCCGTCGTCCCGCCGGGCACTGGCATCGTCCACCAGGTCAACATCGAGCGGCTGGCCCGCGTCGTCTTCCCGCGCCTGGTCGACGGCGTCTGGCAGGCCTATCCCGACACCTGTGTGGGCACCGACTCGCACACCACGATGGTCAACGGCCTGGGCGTGGTCGGCTGGGGCGTCGGCGGCATCGAGGCCGAGGCGGCCATGCTGGGCCAGCCCGTCTCGATGCTGATCCCGCGGGTGGTCGGCTTCAAGCTGTCCGGCAAGCTGCCCGAGGGCACCACCGCCACCGATTTGGTGTTGACGATCACGCAGATGCTGCGCGAGCACAAGGTCGTCGGCAAGTTCGTCGAGTTCTACGGCACGGGCGTCGCCGAGGTGCCGCTGGCCAACCGCGCCACCATCGGCAACATGAGCCCGGAGTACGGCTCGACCATCGCCGTCTTCCCGATCGACGACAAGACGCTCGACTACCTGCGCCTGACGGGCCGCTCGGCCCAGCAGCTCGCGCTGGTCGAGGCCTACGCCAAAGAGCAGGGCCTGTGGCACGACCCGTCTGTCGAGGCTCGCTACTCCGAATACCTCGAGCTGGACCTGTCGACGGTCGTGCCGTCGATCGCCGGCCCGAAGCGGCCCCAAGACCGCATCCTGCTGTCGCAGGCCGCCGAGTCGTTCAAGCAGACCGTCCCCGCCTACCTGTCCGACAAGAGCCGGCCCGCCCAGGTGACGCTGGCCGACGGCGCCAGTTTCGAGCTGCCCAACGGCGCGGTGACGGTTGCGGCGATCACGTCTTGCACCAACACCTCCAACCCGTCGGTCATGATCGGCGCGGCCCTGCTGGCGAAGAAGGCCGTCGAGAAGGGCTTGAAGCGCAAGCCGTGGGTGAAGACGACGCTGGCCCCCGGCTCGAAGGTCGTCACCGACTATTACCACAAGGCCGGCCTGACGCCGTATCTGGACGCCCTCGACTTCAACCTTGTCGGCTACGGCTGCACGACCTGCATCGGCAACTCCGGGCCGCTCATCCCCGAGGTGTCGAAGGCCGTCAACGACAACGACTTGGCGGTCACGTCGGTCCTGTCCGGCAACCGCAACTTCGAGGGCCGCATCAACCCCGACGTCAAGATGAACTACTTGGCCAGCCCGCCGCTGGTAGTGGCCTACGCTCTGGCCGGGCGGATGGACATTGATCTGACCACCGAGCCCCTGGGGCAGTCAGACGACGGGACGGACGTCTACCTGAAGGACATCTGGCCCAGCCAGGCCGAGGTCGACGCTGTCGTGGGCTCGTCGATCACCGCCGACATGTTCACCCAGCGCTACGCCGACGTGTTCGCCGGCGACGAGCGCTGGCAGAACCTGGACACGCCGACCGGCGACGTCTTCAGCTGGGACCCGGCCTCGACGTATGTGCGCAAGGCGCCGTACTTCGACGGCATGCGGCCCGAGCCCAGCCCGGTCGAGGACATCGCCGGGGCCCGGGTGCTGCTGAAGTTGGGCGACTCGGTGACCACCGACCACATCTCGCCGGCCGGCTCGATCAAGGCCGACTCGCCGGCGGGCAAGTACTTGGCCGAGCACGGCGTCGATCGGGCCGACTTCAACTCCTACGGCTCGCGCCGGGGCAACCACGAGGTGATGATTCGCGGCACCTTCGCCAACATCCGCCTGCGCAACCAGCTCGCGCCGGGCACCGAGGGCGGCTTCTCGCGTGACTTCACCAAGCCTGGCGGCCCTGTCACAACGGTTTTCGAGGCCTCGCAGGCCTATCAGGCGGCGGGTGTGCCGCTGGTCGTGCTGGGCGGCAAGGAGTACGGGTCCGGCTCGTCGCGCGACTGGGCGGCCAAGGGCACGGCGCTGCTCGGCGTCAAGGCGGTCATCACCGAGAGCTATGAGCGCATCCACCGCTCCAACCTGATCGGCATGGGCGTGCTGCCGCTGCAGTTCCCCGAGGGGCAGAGTGCCGATTTGCTGGGTTTGACCGGCGAGGAGGTGTTCTCCATCGAGGGCGTCACGGCGCTCAACGACGGCGTCACGCCGAAGACCGTCAAGGTGACCGCCCAGGGCGAGGGGGCGCCAATCGTTTTCGACGCGGTGGTGCGCATCGACACGCCCGGCGAGGCGGACTACTTCCGCCACGGCGGCATCATGCAATACGTTCTGCGCTCGTTGCTGTGAGGTCGCCGCTGGCGGCACAGGCGCGACCCCTATCATGTGTCCATGCCTAGGGACGCGGTTGTGACGTACTCGCCGGAGATCGGCGCGAGGATCGCCTGGGGCTATTTGGCGTCCCTGGTGTCGCTGCTGGTCGGCGGCTTGGTGATGGCGGTCTGCAATCAAGTGTTTCCGGTCCTGTTGTGCCCGGCGGCCAGCGATGTGGTGGCCAACGACGCCTCCGAGGATTGCGCGTTCGCCTGGGTGCTGCTGAGCTTCTTGGTCGGCACGGCCGGCGGCTTGGCCGTCATGGTGAACGTCTTGAAGCAGGACTTCTGGCTGTGGGCCGGCATTTGCGGCGTCGCCATGGCGGTCTGCGTCAACGCCCAGTTCACGCAGTGGTGGTGGATCGCTTTGCTGGTGTTGACGCCCGCTGTGGGCGCGGCGATCAGCGCCCAGTGGTCGGCCAAGGGCCGTCCCGCCTGGCAACAAGTCCTGTTGGCCGCCCTGCCTGTGGCGGCGCTGGGCGCGTTCGTGCTGTGGGTGCTGTTCTTCTGAGGAGACGCCCCGGCGCAGCAGTCGGCGCCGACAACGCTATTCGTGTCTGCGGGGCTCTGGCGCGCCCACGCGCTGCGGTCGGGGTTGGCTTGTTGTCGGACTGGCGGGTCCCGAGGCGAGTTTGCCGGGTGGGGTCGTCGGCTAGTCGCCTGACATGTCCATGACGGCCTGGGCGAAGCGGTCGAGCTGCTCCTTGAACCGGGCGGGCTCGGGCAGCAGCGACAACGCCACCGTGTTGGGCGCGTCCAAGTCGTAGAACCAGGCCGGGTGCGTTATAAGGTGGGCTCGCTCAAGCATGTCGAGGGCCAGGTCGTCGGACACCGGGGGAGCGTCGACCAGCAGCGTCCAGCCGCCGTCGCAGCGGCGGACGCGGAAGCCGTCGGGCAGGGCGCGGGCGGTTCGCAGATTGGCCGCCAGGCGCCGGTTGATGTCGTCGACGGTCTGCGGCATCAGCGCCAGCAGTTCGGGCAGGGCCGCTTGGACGACGCCGTTGGCCGACAAGAAGGTGTCGGCGAGCTGGTCGAGGGCGGCCTCGTACTGCCCCGCGTCTGGTCCGGCGAGGCGGATCCAGGCCAGTTTGAGTTGCGGCGCGGCCAGCAGTTTGGACAGGCCTGACAGGTGGAAGACGGTCGCCTGCGGGCTGTGGTTCGGCGCGGGCTCGGCAGACGGGGCGGGAGGCTGATCGCGTTCCAGGGCGAAGGGCCAGAACACCTCGTCGGCGATCAGCGGGACGCCATGGCGGGCGCACAGCTCGTCGACGGCCGGCCCGGCGGCGTCCAGGTATTGCCCCGTCGGATTGTTCGGGTTGACGACGATCATGGCCTTGGCCCAGGCGGCGGCGCGATCGAACGACTCCAGGTCGAACTCCCAACCGCTCGGATGGACGTAGAAGGTGCGATACGGCGCCGTGCCCAGGCCGGCCAGCGCGGCCAAGGGCTCGATCAGCGGATAGCCAGGGGTGGGTAGGCCGATTCGCCCGCCGGGATCGGCCAGCAGCTGGAATAACCACGAATAGGCCTCCGACGTGCTCGCCGTCAGCCAATAGTCGTCGGGCGACCCGCCGAAACTGGCGGCCAGCGCCTCGCGGGCGGGCAGAGCGCCTCTGGGGTGGGGCGAGTAGCGTCCCGCCAGGTGGGCGGCTCGGGCGACGGCGTCCAACACCTGCGGCGGCAGGAGTTGGTGGTTGGTCGGGTTGGAGTCGGCCAAGTCGACCAGCGGCGCGCCTTGCCCCAGGAGGCGTGCCCTGGCGCGGGCCAGGCGGTTGGGTGTTCCGGGGCTGGAGCGAGCGGAGGCGGGCACGTGGGCGATTGTAATTTGGCGGACTTGGGAGCGCGAACCGGGCGTTGTGCCCTAACCTATTCGTGGAGCCTATCGAAGGGGAAATCTGGCATCATGGCAACGACCAAGAAGAAAGTAGTGCGGGCCGCGAGCGCGCCCCAAGCCGAGGCGGCCGCCGCGTCGGACTGGAAACCGACCGCCGAGGCGAAGTCCAAGGCCACGACCAAGCGGATCATCGCAGCCGTCTGCTGGGTGGTCGCCATCGGCCTGGAGGCCTTCGCGATCTTTTGGGTGCTCAAGCAGTTCGGCGACGACGGCATTCCGATCTTCGGCATGAGTGACGGCACGGGCGCCCTCATCCTGCTGATCATCCTGCTGGTGGTGATGGGCGTCTTGGCGGTGCTCGGCTCGATGCAGTGGAAGGCAGCCAACCACCTGGACCCGGCCAGCCGCCAGAACGCCGTGCGCTTCTTCGTCCAGAACCAGCTTGGCGCGATCATCACCGTTATCGCCTTCCTGCCGCTGATCATCCTGATCTTCCTCAACAAAGACATGGACGGCAAGCAGAAGGGCATCGCCGGCGCGGTCGGCATCGTCGTCCTGCTGGTGGCGGGATTCCTCAGCGTGGATCGCAATCCGGTGTCGACCGAGGACATGGGCTACGACGACCAGGTGGTCGCCGCCCTGGCCGGGCAGACGACCGCCGCCGACGTCAAGGTGTATTGGGTCAAGGGCGGCTCGGTCTACCACGTTTGCGAGGCTGTACCCGACGTCAACCGGGAGTCCAGCTCCGGCAAGTGCGCCCTGACCGAGGGCCAAGAGCCGCCGGACGAGTGCGGTATCTACGAGGGGACGGTCGCCCAAGCTCGTCTGGACGGCAAGTCGCGCCTGACGAAGAAATGGGAGTCCGAGGCGTCGCAGTATTGCGGCATCAGCCAAGACCGCATCGACGCCGCAAAGGCCATCCAGGAGGGCGGGGCGGCACCGGCGGGCGATACCGCCACTGAGCCCGCCGCCGAGCAGTCGTCCGCCGAGTCGGCGCCCGCCGAGTCGAGCGCTGCCGAGCCGGCAACGGAGGAGACGCCGTAATTCGACTGTGACACGTGTGGTCCGGGGGCCCGAAAACCCTCCGGACCACACGTGTGTTTGCTGTGGCGCGGGTCTTGGCTGCGTCGGCGGTGGACCATCCAGTCCGGTCCGAAGCCAAGTCGACACGGTACGGCGCTCGCCTCGGCGGGTGGCGTCGCAACCGTGTGGACCAGCGGTCCGGCGAAGCCAGTTCGACACCCCAGAACCGACGGGAGGGTCGGCCCTGGCACAGGTTCCCAGGCCCTGGCTCTTAGCCGCCGAGGATCTTGCCCAGGATGTCGCCGATCGGATTGTCGTCGGCCTGTTCTTGGGCGGCGGCCGTCGTGGTCTTCTTCTTGGCCGATGTGGACGCCTTGGTGGTGGTCTTCTTCTTGACGGTCGTGGCCGGTTCTGCGGGCGTCTCGTCCGAACCCATGACGCCGCCCAGCAGCCCGCCCAGCGCGTCGGTGATGCCGCCGCCGGACGAACTCGTCGCGCCGCCCAGAACGGCGCCCAAAGCGTCGGTGACGGCGTTGCCAGACGAGCTGGACCCGCCGCCCAGAACGCTGCCGAGGATGCCGCCGAGTCCGCCACTGGAGGCGGTGGTGGTGGAGCCGCCGCCGAGGAAGCCGCCCAGGATATTGCCGAGGACGTCGCTGACGCCTCCGGAGGCAGTGGTGGTCGTCTTCTGGCTCAGGACTTTCTGGGCCAGGAATGCCATGACGATCGGCGCAAGGATCGGCAGGACTTTCTGAAGCAGTCCCGAGTTGGCGGCGCTGCCCAGGCTGAGCGACTTGGCGGCGGTCTTGGCGTCCGAGCCCAGGGCGTGTTTGACGATCTTGGCCCCGTCTGCGGTGTCGACCTCGTCCAGCTTGACCTTGCCGTCCCCGATCACTTTGGACGCGGCGTGCTTGGCCAGCGCCGATTCGAGGGCGGCTGCCCCGTCGGCGTCCTGCGAGTTTTTCGTCAATCCGCCCAACAGGCCCGGCAAGGCGGCGGCGACGGCAGCGGCGGTCTCCTCGGGCGATGCGCCGACTTGTTTGGCGATTTGGTCGATCGGTATGAGTTTGAGCAGCTGCTCGCTCTGGGTTGCCATGTTCTCCCCTTGTTCGGTGGTTGCCTCCAATTCTGCCCTGTTCCGGCGCTGGCGGCAGGGGTTGACCAGCACTGCCGGGCCGGGTAAAGTTTCTAGACCGGTCGATGATCGGCGACAACTGAACAGAGGGGGTGACTGGTTTCGACTTGGGACGGTGGTCCTGGGAGAAGCGGGTCGAGGATCCAGGGTTGTCTCGTTAACGATCTCTGGGAAAACAATAAGTGCCAATTCTACGCGCACTGACTTTGCTCTCGCCGCCTGATCGGTGATCAAAGGGTCAGCTCGGATGTGCCTGTCGTCCGAAATCTGGCCTGGTTAAGCAGGCTTACTCGGCTGGCGTCGTCCGCGCGCCGGCACGAGGAAATTCAGCGGACTGGGCCTGTCAGCGACATGTCGGCGTGAGCGC
>JAISUF010000175.1 GCA_031272195.1 Propionibacteriaceae bacterium | reverse complement strand
CGGTTGTTCCGGCTTCGTCGCTGCGGATGCCGCCGTTGCGATTGGACGGGTTGTCTCCCCTGGTGCCGTCGCCGGGACGGGCTTGGCTGTGGAAGCAGGCTGGGCGCCACTGGCGGCCGAAACCGGTGGAGGGGCGACCTCGCCTGGCTGCGCCGCCGTGACAGGTTTGTACGCCGGGGCAGGCGCTTGCGAAGACGTCTTCGGCTCCGTGGTGGCCGTCGCGATGGGAGGCGCGGCCTTGCCTGGCCCCGCCGCAGCGGGGGGCTTGGCTGTGGGAGCGGGCTTCGGCCCGGTCGTGGCTGGCCCAGCAGCGGAGGCCGCGTCGCTGGGCGGCGCGGCAGCGGGGGGCTTGGCTGTGGGGGCTGGCTTCTGCGCAGGGGTGGCTGTCGGGGCCTGAGCGGTGGCCTCGGCAGGCCGCGCCTCCGGTGGGACGGGCGTGGCTGTTGGCGTCGGTTTCGATTCACTGGGAGCCATCGGGGTGGGAGTGGCGGTCTGGCTGGTCCGCGTCGTCGCCACGGGTTGGCGAGTGGGAGCGGGCTTCTGCGCAGGGGTGGCTGTCGGGGTTGCGGCGGCGGTCTGGACAGCCGACGCCGCTGGTACGGGCTTCGGTGCCGGGGCAAGCGCTGGCGAAGGGGTCTTGGGCTTGTTGGAGGCTTCGCCAGGCGTTGGCGACGGCGTGGTTAAGGTCTTGGCACCTTCGACGGCGGCGGCTAAGGGTGCCTTGGCGACTGTTTCGCCAGGCGTGGTGCCGGACGTCACCTTGGCGGCGTCGGTCGAAGAAGCCTCGGCGACTGCTGCACCTGTCGGTGTCTTGGAGGAATCCGCTATTGCCGCAGCGGCGGCCAGCCCGGCTCCTGCGGCGCCCACTTGCCCGGACTGGGCATCGGAGGTTGCCCCCCTGGCTGACTTGGCGTCCGCGATTCTCGTGCTCCCGCCGCCTGCGACCGGTCCGGCAGCGCCGACGGCCAGTCCGGCCCCGGCGGTGTCAGTGACGGCGGGCTCAGATGCCCGTGCTGAAGCTGTCGAAGAAGCCGAGCGGGCAGCCACTCCAGAGCGTTGCCCGGCCACAGCGTCACGCCCGGCCCCGGCGTCGTGCGCGGGCTGGGCGGCCCCGGCGGCAGCCTCTTGGCTGGCGCGGCGACGCCGCAACCACCAGACGAGCAGCCAGACCAGCAGGGGCAGGCAGATCAACACCAGCAGGGCGACGACGGCCAGGTTGGTCAGGGAGGCCACCTCGGCCGGCAGCGTTGCCACCCCGACGACGCGGGCGCTGGCCCCGGCCGGCAGCGTCGCGCCGGCGACGGCCGTCTCCAGGGCTGACAGGGCCGTGTTGCGGTCGCCGGTGACGGTGGCGCTGACGGTCACCTTCCCGCCGACGGGGGCGGCGCCGTCCACCGTCACAGCGGACACCTTGCCCAGGGCGGACAGTTTGACGGGGGTGGCGGCGGCGCTGGCGGCCTTCTTGAGGGCCTGCGCGAGCTTGGCCTGCTCGTCGAGCGACTTGCTGGCGGACTTGCGCGACGCCTCCAGGGCCGAGATCTGCTCGTCCATGGCCGTCACCTGCGAGCGGGCCGAGCCGACGCCCTGGTCGAGCGACTTGACCACCTGCGACATCGAATAGACCGCCGACGACAGTTGGGACGTGCCGGTCGCCTGCCCCAGCGCGGCCGCCTGCTGAGCTTGGGCGAGGGCGACTTGCAGATCGCCCAGCCGGGCCTTCTGGCGGTTCAGCTCGTTGGTCAGGAAGCCTTCGGCGTCGACGGCGGTGGCGCGGGCGTTGCGCAAGGTGGCGAGTTGGTTGTTGTAGTTCTTGGTTTGCTGCTTCTTGGAGTCGTCGACGAGTTCGTCGGCGTTCTTGGCGACCTTCTTGGCGGCTGCGGCTCGGGCGGCCAGGGTTTGGCGCTGGGTGACGGGCAACTCCAGGTCGGCCAGCTCGTCGAGGGAGGCGGCCGTCTTGGAGTTGCGCAGCACCACGTCGACGGACTCGCCGCCGCTTTGGACGACGCTGACGCGCTGTCCGGTGGTGGCCCGCTGGACGACCTCGGTCAGGGTGGCGGAGGTGTAGCCGTCGGCGGCGGCAGCGGCGTCATCGGCTTCGACGCGCAGTTCGACCGAGGACGCGGGCAGATCGCTGTGGGCGTTCTCGACACCGGAAACGCCGCCGACGGCGGCCAGGGCGGCCTTGACGGCCTCGCCGGTCTGGGCCGGGTCGGAGCTGACAATCTCGACGCTGGCTTGGCGCTGCGCGCTGGGGGCGGTGACGGTGTAGCCAGCGCCGAGCGCCTCCTGCCAGCGGGTGGCGGCTTGGGCGGGGTCGTTGCCGCCCTTGAGGACGGCCAGCGATTCCAAGACCAGCGATCCGCCGTCCGCCTCGACGCCCGCGACGACTGGGCTGACGGCCCCGGAGGTGGTCTGGTAGCGCTCGACGGCGGCTTCGCCGAGAACGGCCTCGAGTTTGGCGGCGGCCGTGTTGGCGGCTTCCAGGGTGCTGGTGGCGGGCAGGGTTTGGGAAATCAGGACGGTCCGGTCCAGGTCGTCGGGGGAGTAGACGGTGTCGTAGGAGACGCCGGAAGAGGCCAGCAGCGAGTCGAGGGTTTGACGGGCGTCGGCGGCGACGGCTTGGCTGTCGGCTCCGGCCGCTTTGGTGACGGTCAGGATGACGGCGGGTTGGCCGCCGAGGCGTCCCACCGAGTCGACGACGTCGCGCTGTTCGACGGCGGCGATCGACGACAGGGTGACGGATTCGCTGGCGCCGGGCAGCAGCACGGCTTTGACGTCGTCGGCCGAGCCGAGCCCGGCCCCGCCGCCGGTGGTGTTGGCGCCGGACCAGAGGTAGCCGGCCAGCAGAGTTTGGTCGACGCCGGCCTTGTCGGCTTTGGCTTGGTCGATGGTGACGGCGATCTCCGGGCGGGTGTCGCCGGCCAGTTGGACGCCGTCCACGCCGGGCACTTTCTGCAGCGCGGGCACGAGCACCGCCCGGGCGCGCGAGGAGACGTCTTCGGCCGACAGGTCGGACTTGAGGGCGACGGACCAGACCACGGCCTGGGGGGCGTCGGCCTCGCGGGCCAACTGCCGGTGGAATGTGACGACGGCGACCACGCCCGCGCACACGAGGACTACCGCCACCACGGCGGCGATGACGCGGCGTCCGACGCCGGCTTTGCGTGAATCGGGCATGGCCGACCTCCTGACCTTCGGACAACGCTGGGGGACGATGCCACCCCCCAAGGCTACTAAAACGTCGGCCCCTTGATAAGCAAGACGCGGCTTGGGGAACGGTCGACACGTGACGAAAGAACCGATGTCACGTGGCCATCCGTCCGCGCGCCGAGTGCCGCAGGCCGGCCGCAATACACTCGGGGGCATGGATTTGCGAGGCGTGCGCAAGAGCTACGAGCGCGGCGAGTTGGACGAGGCGGCGCTGGGGGAGGATCCGCTGGCGGTTTTCGAGCGCTGGCTGGACGAGGCGGTCAAGGCCGGCGAGCCGGAGCCGACGGCCATGACGGTGGCTACGGTTGGCGCCGACGGCCGCCCCTCGACCCGCGTCGTCTTGTTGAAGGGGGCCGACCGGCGCGGCTTGACGTTCTACACCAACTACAACTCCCGCAAGGGCCGCGAGCTGGCGGCCCACCCGCTGGCGGCCGTCCAGTTCCACTGGGTGGCGATGGAGCGGGTGGTGCGCGCCGAGGGGGTTGTGGAGAAGGTGTCGGCGGCCGAGTCGGACGAGTATTTCGCCATGCGCCCGCTCGATTCGCGGATCGGCGCCTGGGCGTCTCCGCAAAGCGAGGTGATCTCGTCGCGGGCGGTGTTGCTGGCCAACGCCGCCAAGGCCTCGGCGGCGCACGGCCTGAAGCCGCCGCGTCCCGACCATTGGGGCGGCTATCGGCTCGTCCCCGACACCTGGGAGTTTTGGCAGGGACGCAAGAGCCGCCTCCACGACCGCGTTCGCTATCGCCAAGCCGACGGCCGCTGGGTCAAGGAGCGCCTGGCCCCGTGAGGCGACGGGCGGATTTGGTCCGACCAATCAGCGGGTTTGGTCCGACCAAACAACGCCGCGTTAGCGCTCACATGCCGTTTCCTTAGAAATGGCCCGATCACTACGTAGAAGGCCCGTTTTTTGTGCAGTCTCCGGCCTTCTGAATTCGTAGTTTGGCCGTTCTACCACTTAATTTGGCCCGGAAGCCACTCAGACGCCCGATCAGGCGGCATGATATACATAGGCCTCGGTGGCGGGGGGCCGGAGGGGATCAGAAAGCCAGGCCTGGTGCGGGCGACTCTTTCAGGCAACTCACCACACACCACCACCACCTGAAAGTGGCATCGGGTCGAGACGATGGGCGTCCACTCCCCCCCGGACGCCCATCCGATCCCCGGCCCACCCGCCGAGGCCCCTGACTTGCCGATCGGCGCGCCAGCGCCGTCGGCAGCAGGCGCGATTCTCCCACCCGGGAGGCGCCCTGGCACGCGGGTCGCGCGGCGTCAGCCGCCACACGTGGCCACCGGCCGGGTGCTCGCGCTGGCCGGGCGCGGCAGACGCGCCGCCGAGCGGCCGGACCGAAGAAGGTCCGACAGCCGCCACTCGAACGTGAACAAAATCG
>JAISUF010000073.1 GCA_031272195.1 Propionibacteriaceae bacterium | reverse complement strand
TCGAACTGCACCCACCAATAATCCCCAGACTCTCCCCAAATCTGGACACCAGGCGTGCCCGAGAAGGGCCGCTGCCCGGCGCCCGCGAACGCCCCGCTATAGGCCATGCCGCCAGACGCCACACCAACCGCCGGGCCATCAGCGAAATCCTCCACACGCTCCCACACACTGACCAGGCAAGACTTCGACACCTCGGGCTTCGACGCGCTCTCATCCCTAACCGTCACCCGCACCTCGGCCACACCCTGCGACACACCCTCAAGAACCGCGTGCCCAGACCGGAACCCGTAATCCGCGTCCGCCGACATCCCAGCCGACTCCGGCGGCGACACCGCCAACACACCCTCGCCCGAAGACGACCACGAACCCGACGCCGCACCCGACACCGCCTCCGCCGTCACAAAAAACGACTCGTCCGGCTGCTCAACCTCCGCCTGCCGATTATCACTGCACAACGTCACCCCAGCAGCGTCATAACGAATCTGAACCCCCGACACCGCCAACGCCGAAGGCGCCCCGCCCAGCGACGACCCCACAAGGCCCACGCACACAGCCACCGCCAACCGCCTCAGCCAACAGCCACCCGGCCTACCGTGCGTGTGTGTGTGTGTGTGTGTGTGTGGCGCTGCGCGACAACTGCGCCATCAGACCACGGGCCTCGGCCCCAGAAGCGGTCTCAGACATGCGTCCTCCTTGATGCGGTTTCCACCCGAGCCTCCACCGGCCAAGGCGGACTGTGAAGCTTTGCCCCACAACCTACAGCAACCCACACCGGCGCAACAGAGGTTCAACAGCCAAAATCCATAACAATTCGATAACGAACCCGGGGCTGCCAGAACGGAAGGATTCGTCGGCGACACAACCCAGCCGCGAATTGGGGCACTAGACGCCGGCGTGCGCCACGCGCTTGCCGGCCGGAAACCGAGGCCTCGGCGGTCAGTCGAGCTGGTCCTCCGGGCGGGCGACGGGGGCGGGCTGGCCGATGTCGGTCAGCAGCGTCAGATACCACTTCTGGGTGATGTCGAAGGGTTTGCCGCCGGCGATCCGGTTGAAGTCGATCAGGCCCAGGCGGCCGTCCTTCTCCTCGTCGTGGCCGACCACGCCCGACTCGCCCAGCATGGCGTAGTCGACGGCCATGTCGGTCATCGAGCGGATCAGCAGCAGATCGTAGGTGTTGGCCGCCGCCGAGCGGGCGAAATAGCCGGACTTCTGCACCAGGACCTTCTGGGCGTCCAACATCTCGGCGAACTGCTTGCCGAACCACACCCCGGGGTTGATCCGCTCCAGGCGGATGTGGCCGAAGGCGTCGCGGGCCACCTCCAGGCCCTGGCGCTCCATCTCCTCGACGATCTCGGCCACGCCGGCGCCCTCGGACAGGAAGATGTTGACGCAGCCGATCTCGTCCATCACCTTCTTGAGGCGCTGAGCCTCCTTGGGGATGTCGACGTCGGCTTCCGGGACGAAGACGGCGTGGACATCCCAGGCGCGCGAGTCGAGGCCGATCTCGGGCAGCCAGCGCTGCTCCTTGACCCACTGGTGGTACTTGCGGGCGGTGGCGGCGGTCAGCCAGCCGCAGTTGCGGCCCATCACCTCGTGGATGATCAGGATGCGCGTGCCGGCGTTGTGCTCGGCCATGACGTTGCGGGCGAAGATCGCGCCCTGCTCGGCGGCGGTGTCGGCGCCCAGCGACTGCTTGATCGGCACGATGTCGTTGTCGATCGTCTTGGGCAGGCCGACGACGGTCAGCTGGTAGTCGTTGGCCAGCAGATAGGCGGCCAGGTCGGCGGCCGTGGTGTTGGTGTCGTCGCCGCCGATGGTGTGGAGGATGTCGACGCCGTCGGCGACCAGTCGGTCGGCGGCCACCTTGAGCGGATCCTCGCCCTCCTTGACCAGGCCGCGCTTGACGAGGTCGGCGGCGTTGGTCAGCTTGACGCGGGAGTTGCCCACCGGCGAGCCGCCGAACAGGTGCAGCAGGTGGGCGTTCTCGCGGACCTCCTGCGTGACTTCCAAGTAGTCGCCGGTCAGCAGGCCCTGGTAGCCGTTCTTGTAGGCGATGAGCTGGACTTCCGGATCGACGTCGGTGTAACGCTGGATCAGGCCGCCGATGGCGGAGGACAGGCAGGGGGCGAAACCTCCAGCGGTGAGGATCGCGACTTTCTTGGCCATCTTGAACTTCCCTCTTTGTGAGAATGTGCTTACCCGGTGATCTTAGCCGCGCGGAGCACCGCCTCGGTAATTATGGCCGGCGAGGTGGCCAAGTTGACGCGCGCCCAGCCGTCGTACTCTGCGCCGAAGGTCCGCCCCTCGTTGAACGCGACTTTGCAGCGCTCGCGAAGCACCCGCGCCGGGTTCTCCAGGCCGAGGGCGGAGAGGTCCACCCAGGCGAAGTAGGTGCCCTCCGAGGGCGTGTACCGGGCCTGCGGCAGGTGCTCGGCCAGCAGGCCGGCCAGCAACGCCTTGTTGGCCTGGACCTCGCCGACATACTCGTCCACCCAGTCGACGGCGCGTGTCATGGCGGCGGCGTGGGCCTGGGCGGCGAAGTGGCCCATCGACTGCAAGACCATCGGTGGAAGGTTTGCCAACACGTCCCCGGCCTTGGGCCCGCCGATGACCAGGCCGCCTTTGAAGCAGGCCAGATTCCAGGCCTTGCCGGCCGATGTGACGGCGATGGCCCCATCGGCGCCGGGGACCGTCAAAATAGGCGTGAATTGGGCGTCGGCGGCCACGATCGGCGCGTGGATCTCGTCGACCACGACCCTGACGCCGTGCCGGTTGGCCAGCCGCACCACCTCGGCCAGCTCGGCAGCCGTGTGGACGGTCCCCGTCGGGTTGTGCGGCGAGCAGAGCAGACAGGCCTTGGGCCGATCCGGTCCGGCGAAGGCTGCTTCCATGGCCGGGATGTCGAGACGGCCCTCGGGCGTCAGGTGGACTTCGACGACCTTGCGGCCGTAGCCGGCGGTGACGGTGCGGAACGGCGGATAGACCGGCGGGTTGATGACGACGGCGTCGCCGGGCTCGGTGATGGTTTGGAGGACGCCGAGAATGGAGTTCATGACGTCCCCGGACTGGCGCACCTGCCCGTCGGCTATGTCCCAGCCCCAGCGCTTGGCCGCCAGGCCCCGGAAGGCGTCGGCGTAGGCGCGGCCGGACGGGTAGCCGGTGTCGCCGTCGTCGACCAGTTGGCGGATCGTCTCGGCGATGGCCGGGTGGATCGCGCAATCCATCTCGGCCACCCACAGCGGCAGCACGTCGGCCGGATAGGCTTGCCACTTCATGGAGCGGCGGCGGCGCAATTGCGCCTCGGTCAGGCTGAACACAGGCATATCGCGTAGCCTAGCCCCATGGCCCGCTACTTCGACATCCATCCCGCGAACCCCCAGCCCAGGGCGCTGGGCCAACTGGCCCAATTGGTGCGCGACGGCGGCGTCATCGCCTACCCGACCGACTCTGGCTACGCGCTGGGCTGCGCAATCGGCAACCGCGACGGCCTGGAGCGCATCCGGGCCATTCGGGGACTCGGCGAGAAGCACCCCTACACCTTGCTGTGCAGCGCCTTCGCCCAACTCGGGCGCTACGTCGAGCTGGACAACAACGTCTTCCGGACGGTCAAAGCGCTGACGCCAGGACAGTACACGTTCATCTTGAAAGCCAGCCGCGAGGCGCCCAAGGCGCTGCTCCATCCGAAAAAGAAGACGGTCGGCGCGCGCATCCCCGAGCACGTCGCCACGCTGGCGCTGCTGGCCGAGTTGGGGGAGCCGCTGGTCAGCTCGACGCTGATCCTGCCCGGCGCCGACGGTCCGCTGACCGAAGGGTGGATCGTCAACGACGAGCTGGGCGACCGCGTCGACGCCGTGGCGGACTCCGGCGACTGCGGCCTGGAGCCGACGACAGTCGTCGACTTGAGCGGCGACGAGCCGGTGGTGCTGCGCGTCGGGGCGGGCGACCCGGCCGTCTTCGAGTAGCGGGCGCCGGACG
>JAISUF010000237.1 GCA_031272195.1 Propionibacteriaceae bacterium | reverse complement strand
CGCCGCTGGCCGTGCCGTCGCCTGGGCAAACGCCGGCCGCCAGCGCCTCGTCGGCGGCGGGCCAATCGGCCGCCGCGCCAGCCGGCGCCGCCTCCCCGACCGCCGAGTCCGCCTCGCCGTCCGCGCAGCCGACCGCCGACGCCTCCGCTGCGAACTCGCCGTCGGGGAAGGCCTCTGCCCCCACCGCGCCGGCCACCCAGAAGAAGGCCGCCAAGCTCCCCTTGGCGGGCAAGACGATCGTCGTCGACCCCGGCCACAACGGGCTCTACAAGCGCTCCTTCAACACCAAGCAGGTGCCCGCCGGGAACGGCAAGACGAAAGACTGCAACTCCTCGGGCACCGCCACGCGCTCTGGCTACGAGGAGCACGCCTACAACTGGGCCCAGGCGACCGCCTTGGCCGCCCAGTTGCGCAAATTGGGCGCCAAAGTCGTCCTGACGAGGAAAAACGACGAGGGCTTGGGGCCCTGCGTCAACCTGCGCGCCAAGACCGCCAACGACATCGGCGCCGACTTGCTGATCTCCATCCACGCCGACGGGAACACCGCCGCGGGCGCCCGCGGCTACCACGTCATCGTGTCCACCGCCATGGCCGGAGGCGACGCGCTGGAGAAGTCCTCGCTCCGATTGGCCAAGAACGCCCGCGCCAAACTCGACGCCCTCGCCCAGATGCCCCGCTCCAACTACACCGGCAAGGCGGCCCTGAGCTTGCGCGACGACCTGGCCACCCTCAACCTCTTGGAGGACACGCCGGGCATCATGATGGAGATGGGCAACATGATGAACGCCGCCGACGCCAAGCTGCTGGCCTCCAAGTCGTTCCGCAAAGCCGCCGCCAAAGCCCTTGCCGAGGCCGCCGCCAAGACGCTGCGCGCCTCATCCTGAGCCTCGGCCCAGCGCCGGGCGGTGTCGCACGCCGCGCTGGCCGTTCAGGCCGCTGCCGAGGCCGGGGGCAAGCAGCAACACTCGCCCGCCGAGCCTGCCACCGCGAAGGCCGCTACTTGACAGCCACAGCCCTCAAACCGGCGGCAATGGCGTTATAGGCCTGGTTCTGCAAATCGGATGCCGTCGCCGTCGCTGAGACGTGCCAGCCGTCGGCATCCTTGACGGCCACCGGCCCGAGCTGGTCGAGGTCGAGGGATGTGACCGCCGCCACGGCGGCGCGCTGGGCGGTGTCGAGGAACTTGGCGGCGTCGACGCCCGTCTCGGTCTGGAACGACTGCCAGGTGTAGCTGGTCGGATCCTGGGTGGCGAACCAGCCCTTGACGCCCTGCTCGCTGACGTAGTCCTTCAAGCAGCCCTCGGTCCCGTAGGAGTCCTTGACGCAGGTCCCGTCGTAGATTTCGGTCGTGCCGGACGACCACAGCCCCTGGCTGGAGACCTGTAGCGAGTCGATGTGAAGCCTGGCCTGGTCGCCCGCCTGCTTGGCGACGCTGAACTGCGCGGTGTCGACTTGGTAGTCGCTGCCCGAGCTGGACGCCGGCATTTGCGACCCGAAGACCTCCAGCACCCGGCGCTCGGGCATCGGCAACTCCGCTCCGATCTTGCGCACGTCGCCGGTCACGGCGGCTCGGGCCAGCGCTTGGGCGGCCTCGGCCGGGTCGTCGTGCTTGGTCGGCGAAATCTCGATCGGGGACAGCTTCGAGACGTCGAACTCGCCGTTGTCGGAGATCAACGGCATGTAGTCTTCCCAGACGTTGAGCAGGGACGAGTAATACCAGCGCCCGTCCTCGCGCACCACGAACATGGTCAGCTGTTTGGCCAGCGCCACGTCGGCGCCGTCGAGCGCCGGGTCGGCCGAGGAGCAGGTGTCGAACGCACTGGCGCACTCGTCGGCGAGCTTCGCCAAATCGGCCAGGTCGAATGTCTTGGGCAACTCTTGGTCCAGTTTCGCGATGGACTCGTCCACCCAGTCGGCGTCGAGCGTCTCGCCGACCGACGGCAGGGACGAGTCCAGGCCGTACTTGGCGAAGAAGTCCTTGGCCTGTTGGTCGATCGTCGGCACGGCTTGGCTCAACACCGTCCGCAGGGCGTCCAGGTCGGCGTCGATTGTGATCGTGCCGCCGGTCAGCGCCACGCGACTGACGTCGTCGGAGACCGAGGTGGCGCTCGCCTGCAGTCCGTCGGCCTTGACGCTGAAGGCGGCCACGCCGTCCCCCACCCAGTTGATGGTGGCGTCGCTGAGGCCGAGCCACTCGACCAGGTTGGGCTGGGTCTGCTCGCCGTCCAGCTTGGACATCAGGGCCTGCTCGGACGGAGCCACCTCGGCGGTCAGCTCGGCCATCGCCTTGATCGGGTTGTTGAACAAGTCGCGGGCCGAGAAGGAGTCCACCAAGTGGATCGTCTTGTCGACCAGGGCGACGGCCTCCTCCTCCGGGGTGGCGGCCCCGCCGGCCGCCGGCAGCAGTCCGAAACCGTTGGTGACAACCCCGCCGGCCACCAGCGCCACCACGACCACGCCGACTCCGGCCAGCACCAGCGGGCGGCGGCCCTTGCGGGCGGGGCTCGTCGGCGGCTCGGCGGCGGGCTGATATTGCGCGGCCGGCTGCTGGGACCACCCCTGCGCCGGCGACCAGCCCTGGGAGACGACCTGCGGCGGTTGCGGGGCGACGAACGGCTGGTCGGCCGACGGCTTCGACCAGAAGGCGTTCGGATCCACCGGCGTTTCCGAAACAGCCCCGGCGGCGCTCGGGCCGACGGCGGCGTCGCGCCCGCGGCGGGCCTCGACCGCGGCCGCCGCCTCGGGACCGCCGTAGGCCGACAGCCAGTCGAGCAGCTCGGCGTAGGCCGACGGGTGCCAGGCCACGGCGGCGCGCAAGGCGGGCTGGGCCTGCGCGATCTGGGCCAGGTCGGCAGCGGGCGTGGACGGGTTTGCGAGGGCCGCCTGGGCGGCGGCGAAATCACGATAGTCGCTCATGTCTTCCCCTTTCAGGGGGGCGGAGAATCTTGGCCAAATCCTATCGTGCCCAGCCAACTGCCAGGGCCGGGAGTCGGCCAAGCCCGGCCCGCCGTCGTCGGCTGCGGCGTCGACGCCTGGCGCGGCCCAGCGGGGTCGACAGCTCGGATCAGCGCCGCCCGACCTTGGGGCGGACGATCTTGTGGGCCTGCCACTTGGGCGACACCGACGCGGTGTTCGCCTCGGCCAAGCCCGCCGTCAGCACCGCCTCGGAGATGTCGGAGGCGCTGACATAGCCTGGTTGGCCGATCTTCGGCGTCATCAGCCAAATGCGGCCGCCGTCGCCCAAATCGGTCAGGGCGTCAACCAAGCCGTCGGCCAGATCGCCGTCGTCCTCCCGCCACCACAGCAAGACGCAATCGACCGCGTCCACGGCCTCGTAGACGAACTCCTCGCCCACCGCCTCCTGGATGTCCAAGCGCAGCTCGTCGTCGGTGTCCTCATCCCAGCCCAACTCCTGCACGACTGCGCCGGGGCGCAGCCCCATTTTCGCTGCGGTCGTCGGCTGGGCCGATAGCCCGTTGCTCACGCACCTGATTCTAGCGGAAACCCCTGGCCGCCCATTTCGCCGCTCCCGCCGCCGCCCGGCTGGGGTAACGTGAGGGCGTGACTTCCCCACGGCAAGAGCGCTGGTGGCCGGGGCCCGCGCAGCGCGCCCAGCTAGCCGCCCAACTGCAAGCCCGTGCCGGCGTCATCGCCACCGCCGCGATGGCCAAAATCGCCGCCGACCACCCGTGGTTCGCCGGCCTGGACGCCGAGCACCGGTCGTGGATCTCGCTGGTCGCCCACGCCGGCATCGAAGGCTTCATCGAATGGTTCGCCGCCGCCGGCGACTCCCCGGCCGCCGCCAACGTCTTCACCGCCGCGCCGCCGGTCCTGGCCCGCCAGGTGTCGCTGCAGCAGACCGTCGACCTGGTCCGTTCGACCATCGACACGATGGAGTCCGAGATCGACCGGCTGCCGCCCGAGGGCCAGCCGGCCCTGCAACTGGCCGTCGTCCACTACTCGCGGGAAATCGCCTTCGCCGCCGCCCAAACCTACGCCCGGGCCGCCGAGCAGCGCGGCGCCTGGGACGCCCGGCTGGAGGCGCTCGTCGTCGACGCCGTCGTGCGGGGCGACGCCGACCACTCGCTCGTCTCGCGGGCCGCCACGTTGGGCTGGTCCAACCCGGACGCGGTCTGCGCCATCGTCGGGGCCGCCCCGGAGCACCGCGTCAAGGCCGTCGAGCGGCTGCGCCGCCTGGCGTCCCGCGTCAAGCCGCAACCGATCGAGCTGTTGGCCGCCGCCCAGGGCGACCGCCTGGTCCTGGTCGCCGGCGGCGCAGCCGAGCAGTTCGCCGACGCCGAGTCGGTGGCCGGGGAGTTCGAGGCCGAGTTCGGGCCCGGCTGCGTGGTCGTCTCGCCGGTTGTCCGAGGGCTGTCCGAGCTGCCCCGCGCCGCCCGCTCGGCCCTGTCGGGGCTGCGCTGCGCCCACGCCTGGCCGGCCGCGCCTCGCGTCGTCGCCGCCGCCGACCTGCTGCCCGAGCGCGCCCTGGCCGGAGACGGCCACGCCCGCCGCATCCTGGCCGACGAGATCTACCGGCCGCTGTCGCAAGCCGGGGCCGACCTGGTGGCGACGCTGAGCGAATACCTCGACCAGGGATCGTCCATCGAGGCGACGGCCCGCGCCCTCTACATCCACCCCAACACCGTGCGCTACCGCCTGCGCCGCATCCAAGAGGTGACGGGCCGCTCCCCCGCCGACCCGCGCGACCGCTACTCGCTGCGCCTGGCCCTGACGCTGGGACGGCTCCTGGCCTGAGCGCCGCGACGCCTCAGAAGAGGCGCTCGGCGGGATCGTCCATGCCGCGCAGGGCGTCGTAATCCACCAAGACGCAGGAGATGCCGCGCGTGGCCGCCAGCGTCTTGGCCTGCGGTTTGATCAACTGGGCGGCGAAAACGCCGCGCACCGGCGACATCAGCGGATCGGCGTTCATCAACTCCAGATAGCGGGACAACTGCTCGACGCCGTCGATCTCGCCGCGCCGCTTCACCTCGACGGCGACATAGGCGCCGCGCTCGTCGCGGAAAAGCAAGTCGACCGGTCCGATGGGCGTCAAGAACTCGCGCTGGACCAGCGACCAGCCGTCGCCGAAGGTGTCGGGATTGTCGGCCAGCAGGGCCTGCAGGTGTGCCTCGACGCCGTCCTTCTCCAGCCCCGGGTCGACGCCCAGCTCGAACGCCTGGTCGAACAAGACCTCGCCGATGGCGATCTTCAACACGTCGCCGGAGTTGTTGGAGACCTCCCAAAGCTGGGTCGCCCACGGCGCGTCGGGACCGGCGCCGTCGACCGCGTCCTCGACCGTCATGGCGCAGGGCGCGCTCATCCAGTTGAGCGGCTTGTAGGCCCGGTCGTCGGCGTGGACCGAGATCGAGCCGTCGGCCTTCACCATGATCAGGCGGGTGGCCCTCGGCAGGTGGGCGCTGAGGCGTCCGGAGTAGTCGACTTGGCACTGGGCGATCAGCAAACGCACCGCTCCACCCTAGCTGAGTACACTCAGACGAGAATCAACTCTCAGCCCAAGGAGGTCGGGTGGAGACCCAGCAGGCGCACCACGTCGTCGGCGCGATCCGCGACAGCATGCAAACCGTGCTGTCCGGCAAGCCGGAATCGGTCGACCTGGCCATCACCGCCCTGCTGGCCGGCGCCCACCTGCTGATCGAGGACGTCCCCGGCGTCGGCAAGACAACGCTGGCCAAAGCCCTGGCCAAGTCCATCCAGGCCAGCGTCCACCGCATCCAGTTCACCCCGGACCTGCTGCCCTCCGACATCACCGGCGTGTCGATCTACAACCAGCACACCGGCGCCTTCGAGTTCCGACCGGGCGCCGTCTTCGCCAACATCGTCATCGCCGACGAGATCAACCGCGCCTCGCCGAAGACGCAATCGGCCCTGCTGGAGGCGATGGAGGAGCGCCGCGTCAGCGTCGACCAGACGACCTACCAACTGGCGGCGCCGTTCCTGGTGGTGGCCACCCAGAATCCCGTCGAGATGGAGGGCACCTATCCCCTGCCCGAGTCGCAGCGCGACCGCTTCGGCATGTGCGTGTCGATGGGCTACCCCGAACTCGACGACGAGGTGGCCATCCTGGACGTCCAGGGCTCCCGCGATCCGCTCGAACAGCTGGCCCCCGTCACCGACGCCGAGACCATCCGCGAGGCCGTCGAGGCCGTCAACGCCGTCTGGGTGGACCCCGCCATCAAGCGCTACCTGGTGCGGATCGTCGACGCCACCCGGCACTCGCCCGACTGCCGCGTCGGCGCCTCGCCCAGGGCGTCCCTCCAACTGCTGCGGCTGGCCCGCGCCCGCGCCATCGTCCACGGCCGCGACTACGTCATCCCCGACGACATCCAGGCCCTGGCCCAGCCCACGCTGGCCCACCGCATCGTGTTGAACACCGAGGCCCAACTGGCCCGCAAACCGGCCCATGACGTGGTGGCCGACGCCGTCGCCGGCGTCGCCGTGCCCGGACGCCGGCGGACGCCATGAGGCTGACCGCGCGCGGCTGGACCTGCCTGGTCGCGGGCGGGCTGTGGGTCGTCGCCGCCTACGCCGTCGGCGAGCACGACCTGGTGTGGCCGGGCATGTTCCTGGCCGCGCTGCCCGTCGTCAGCCTGCTGGCCATGCTGCCGAGCGCCGGCCGGGCCCGGATCCGGCGCGGCGTGCCAAGCCAACCAGTGCCCGCCACCGTCCCGGCGTCCTGGACGATGAGGCTGCGCGCCCCCGGCCTCAACCTGGGCGGCCAGGGCGAGGTGCGCGAGGAGTTGGCCCCGGCCCTGGGCGGCAGTTGGACCATCGCCTTCCCCCTCGGCTTGACGCCCCGGACCTGCTCGTTCCAGGTCGGCGTGACGCCCGCCTGGCGCGGACGCCACCGCGTCGGCCCCACCCAGCTGCGCCTGACCCACCCGTTCGGCATGGCCCGGACGGTTCGGACGCTGCGCCAACAAGACGTGCTCGTCGCCACCCCGCCGGTCTATCCCCTCGAACAGGTCAGGGCGCTGACCGCCGGCAGCTCCGGCACGCACTCGCCCGTCCCGCGGGCCGGGGCGCTCGGCGTCGACGATTCGATGCTGCGCGAATACCAGCCCGGCGACGACACCCGCCGCATCCACTGGCCGACCTCGGCGCGGGTGGGCGAGTTGATGGTGCGGCGCGAGGAGCACGCCCTCGATCCGGCGGCGACGATCCTGGTGGACAACCGCGCGCGCTGCTACAGCACCGAAGATTTCGACCCCCGGCTGGAGGCGGCGGTCGCCCTGGCCGCGTCGATCGGGGCACACCTGTTGCGCGAGGGGTTCAGCCTGGACTTGGCCGACTGCGGCGGCGGCCTCGACTCCTGGGACACCTCGTCCCAGGAAACCGGCCTGCTGCTGCGGTTGACGGACTTGGCGCGCTGCGACGCCGTCGACCTGCCCGCGCCGACGCGCAACCAGGGCGGATTGTTCGTCGCCATCCTGGGCGGCCTCGGCCAAGACGACGCCACCGCGCTCGAGGACGCCTGCCGCGACCAGCGCCACCGCTGGGCCATCGTCATCGCCGGCGGACGCGACGACCCGTCGGGCGAGTCGCTGCTGCGCCAAGCGGGCTGGCACTGCCTGCGCGTCGCGCCGACCACCCTGCCGCACCTGGTCTGGGCCCGGCTGGCGGGGGCCTGAGATGGCTCGCCGGCCGTTGGAATCCGTCGGCCCGATGCTGGGCGCGCTCGCCGCCTCCGGGGCGCTCATGCCGACGACCCAGGACCGCGGATGGCTGCCGCTGACGGCGATTCTCGTCGGCCTCAGCGGCCTGTCCGCCATCGCGCTGCGCGGCTTCCAGGCGAACGAATGGGTGGTGAAGGCGGTCCAGCTGCTGCCGGGCGCCGCCTTCTGGACGCTCGCCGTGGGCGACCAGACCGAACCCCTGATCTCCGAGACGATGGCCTACGCGGCCGTCATGGCCGCCCCTATGCCGACCCACCTGGGCTACCGATATTGCGCGGCCATGGCGTTGTGGGCGCTCTATCTGCTCGTCGACTGGCTGGCGGTCGGGCTGGAACAGCCGGCTTGGACCTTTCCGCTGGTCTTCGCCCCACACCTGGCGGCGGCCCTCGGGATGGTCGACGAGGTGCCGGCCCTTGACGCCTGTTTCGGGGCGGTCGGCTACGGCCTGGTCTTGACCTTCGCGGCGCTCGCCAGGCGGCGCGGGCTGCGGCCCCAATTGGCGGCGCTGGTCGGCGGAGCTGCCACGACAGCGGTGGCTTTGGCGGCGGCCCTCTGGCTGGGACAGGCGGTGCCCGACGCGGCCGTCGGGCTGCAGTGGTCGAACCGCCCCGAGGTCACCTTGTCCGACCCCAGCCTGGACCTGCGCCGCAACCTCAAACTGCCCGCCGAATCGGAAGTCCTGCGCTACCGGGTGGACGACGGCGGCGACGGCGTCTACCTGCGCCTGGCCGCGCTGACGGCGCTGGACGCCAACGGCTTCTCGCTGGTGCGCACCAATCTGTACCCGCTGGACGACGGCTCGCCCCATCCTCGGGCCTATCCGCCCGGCGCCGCCGTCCGGGAGACGCGGGTCAGCGTCGAGATCGGCTCGTTCGCCAGCGAGTGGGTGCCGCTGCCCTGGCAGACGGCCAAGTTCTCCGCGCCCGGCGAGTGGAGCTACGACCCGCCCACCCAGGCGGTCACCACCATCGAGGAGGGACGGGCCAACGCCACCCGCGACCTCGAATACAGCGCGTCCGCACAAGTCCTGCAAACGCCGGACTCGTTCTGGGACGGGCTGCGGGCCGGAGACCCGCGCGACTCGGGCCAGACGGCCTACCTGCCGCCCAACTTCGGCGCCAACCTGCAGCAGTTGGCCGACTCGGTGGCGGCCGGGGCCGACTCCGACGGGGCGAAGGCCAAGGCGCTGCTCGACTTCTTCCACTCCGGCCGGTTCCACTACAGCCTGGACGGCTCGACCGACGACGCCTGGTCGACGATGCGGGATTTCTTGCTGGTCTCGCACACCGGCTACTGCGAGCAGTTCGCCGCCGGCCTGGCCATTCTGGCGCGGGCCGAGGGCATCCCCTCGCGCGTCGCCATCGGCTTCCTGCCCGGAACGGCGGACGCGGACGGCTACTACAGGGTCACCACCCACCAGATGCACGCCTGGACCGAGCTTTACTTCGCCGACTACGGCTGGGTGGCGCTCGACCCGACGCCTCCCACCGCGGTCGGCCGACAGCAGGCCTCGACGGCCGCGGCCAGCCCCACGCCGTCACCCTCGGCCACGCCGAAACCCTCGGCCAGCGCCCGTCCCACCGCCTCGGGCTCGACAACCGCCGGGCCAAAGGGCGGCAAGACTGCGGCGCCAGTCGATCTTCGCGGTTGGCTGGCCGGGGCAGGCGGCGTGTTGTTGGCGGCACTGCTGGCGGCCCTCCCGCGCCTGCTGCGCTCGATTCGGGCCAAACGCCGATTGTCGACATCGCCCAAGAGGTCGGTCCAGGCCGAGAACGCCTGGCTGGAGTTGCGCGACCGGGTCGTCGACGCGGGCGCGCCGTGGCCCGACGGGACGCCCCGCCAGACGGCCGAGGCGCTGGCGGGCGGCCTGTTCTCGGAGCCGTCGTCGGGCGCGGCGGCGCGGCGTTTGGCGGTCTTGGTGGAACGGGCCCGCTTCGCCCCCGACATGCCTCCGGACTCCCCACAAGAGCTGTTGGCGCAGTTGCGCCCCAAGGCCAAACACCCCTGGTTGCCGCGATCAGTCTTCACCCGGCGGCGTTGACGCCAGCCCGAGGTGCCCGCCGTCTTGCCAGGCGGTCGCTCGACCAATGCGATCGCCTCCGCACCGACCGCCTCAGTCCTGCTCTTGCTGGCGGCGGCGCCAGCGGTCCTCAAGCTTGTCCATGAAGGGCGTGCCGGTCGGCGATTTCGCCCCGGCCGGACCCGACGCGTCGACCTGGCTGGCCTCGACTCGCCGCCACGAGGCCAGGGCGACAACCGTCGCGGCCAACATCATCACGAAGCCCAGCGCGCTGACGAGGAAGTGGATTTTGAGTCCGCCGACCAGGCAGGCCAGGCCGACCACGAACAGGACGCCGGCCACGGCGGCCCGGCGCTTGTGCACCCGGCGCGGCGACGCCCCGCGCAGCTTGTTCGCCAACTGGGGGTCTTCGGCGGCCAGGGCCGCCTCCAACTCGTCGAGCGAACGCTGCTCGTCCTTCGACAGTGCCATGGACTCCTCCTCACGCTGCACCAATTCTAATCCCGCCGGGAAAGTTTTCGTCCACTCGGCCCCCGTCCCGGCGGGCCACTTCCGCCGACGGCGCATCTTCTGTATATTTGTTCTAACAAATACGCAGTTAGGAGCATGCCATGCCTCGGATAACGGTGTCCGTTGACGGCCACGACGTCGAAGTCACCGCAGGGTTGACCATCCTGCAAGCCTTGTTGCAGGAGGGTATCGAGATCCCGTCCCTGTGCCACGACGTCCGGCTCAAGCGGGCCAACGGCAACTGCGGCATGTGCATGGTCCAGGTCGGCGACGACCAGCGCGAGGTCAAGTCCTGCGTCACGCCGGTGCGCGAGGGCATGGCCATCTCCACCCACTCGGCCACCATCGACGCCTTCCGCAAGGTCCGCGTCGAGCAGCTCTTGTGCGACCACAACGCCGACTGCCTGCCGCCGTGCCAGCAGACCTGCCCGGCCCGCATCGACATCCAACGCTATCTGGCGCTGGTCGCCGACGGCAACATCCGGGCCGCCGTCAACGTCATCAAAGACCGCAACCCGTTCCCGTCGGCCTGCGGGCGGGTCTGTCCGCACCCCTGCGAGGCCCAGTGCCGCCGCAGCCTGGTCGACGAGCCGCTGGCCATCAACAACGTCAAGCGCTTCGCCGCCGACTACGACCTGTTCTCCGACGACCCCTGGAAGCCCGACGTGGCCGATCCGTCCGGCAAGCGCGTCGCCATCGTCGGAGCGGGCCCGTCGGGCCTGTCGGCCGCCTTCTACGCCGCCATCGCGGGACACTCGGTGACCGTCTTCGACCGCGAGCCGGAGCCCGGCGGCATGATGCGCTACGGCATCCCCGAATACCGCCTGCCGAAGAAGACCCTCGACGCCGAGATCGACCTGATCCGCTCGCTGGGGGTCAACATCCGCTGCGGCATCGCGCTGGGCCGGCACATCCGCCTGGAAGACCTGCAACAGGACTTCGACGCCGTCTATCTGGCCATCGGATCGTGGCGGGCCACCCCGATGGGCATCGACGGTGAGAACACCAGCGGCGTCTGGCTGGGCATCAACTATCTGGAGAAGGTCACCACCGGCCAGGATCCGGACCTGGGCGAGGACGTGCTGGTGATCGGCGGCGGCAACACCGCCATCGACTGCGCCCGCACCGCCATCCGCAAGGGCGCCCGCGTCAAGCTGCTCTACCGCCGCACCCGCCAGGAGATGCCGGCCGAGCCGCAGGAGGTCGCCGACGCGCTGGACGAGGGCGTCGAGATGGTCTTCTTGACCGCCCCCAACGCCATCTCCAAACAGGGCGAGCGGCTGTACCTGTCGTGCCTGCGCATGGAGTTGGGCGAGCCGGACCGGTCCGGCCGGCGCCGCCCGGTGCCGGTGCCCGACTCGGAGTTCACGATGGTGGCCGACACCATCATCGGCGCGATCGGACAAAGCACCAACACCCAGTTCCTCTACAACGACCTGCCGGTGCGCCTCGACAAGTGGGGCAACATCGACATCGACCCGCACACCCTGCAGTGCTCGGAGGAGAAGATTTTCGCCGGCGGCGACTGCGTCACCGGCCCGGCCACCGTCATCCAGGCCGTGGCCGCCGGGCGGGCCGCCGCTCACGCCATCGACCAGTTCGTCACCAAGGGCTACGTCCGCCCCGAGCCGGAGCCGTACAACTGCTCGCGCGGGTCGCTCGAGGACCAGCCGCGCGACCAGTACGAGCGGATGCCCAAGCTGGCCCGCCACCCGATGCCGGAGGTGGCCATCGAGCAGCGCGTGTCGAACTTCGACCAGGTCGACTTGGGCTACGACTTGGCGACCGCCCGCGACGAGGCCGCCCGCTGCCTGAAGTGCGGCTGCAAGGAGCGCTTCGTCTGCGAGCTGCGCAAAGTCGCCACCGGGGAGCGCGTCTCATATGCCGACCCTCTGCACCAACGTCCGTTCACGCCGATCATCCGCGACCATCCGTTCATCGTCCGCGACCACAACAAGTGCATCTCGTGCGGCCGCTGCGTGGCCGCCTGCGCCGAGATCGAGGGTCCGGGCGTGCTGGCCTACCAGTTCCACGGCGGCCAGCTCAAAGTCGGCACCAGCGACGGCCGGCCCCTGGTCCAGACCGACTGCGTCTCCTGCGGCCAGTGCGTCACCGCCTGCCCGTGCGGCGCTTTGGACTACATCCGCGAGCGCCCGGCGGTCTTCGACGCCATCAACGACCCGACCAAGCTGGTGGTCGGCTTCATCGCCCCCAGCCCGCGCTCGGTGCTGTGCGACAAGTACGGCGTGCCGTTCGACCAGGCCTCCGGCTTCATCGCCGGGCTGATGCGGTCGGTCGGCTTCGACAAGGTCTTCGACTTCTCCTTCGCGGCCGACTTGACGATCATGGAGGAGACGACCGAGTTCCTCGACCGCGTCGCCTCGGGCGGCGTCATGCCGCAGTTCACGTCCTGCTGCCCCGGCTGGGTCAACATGCTGGAGAAGCGCTTCCCCGAGCTGATTCCCCACCTGTCGAGCTGCAAGTCGCCCCAGCAGATGATGGGGGCCACCGTCAAGAACCATTTCGCCCAGAAGTACGACGTGTCGCTGGACGACCTCTACGTCGTCTCGATCGTGCCCTGCCTGGCCAAGAAGTACGAGGCCGCCCGGCCCGAGTTCGCCCCCGGCGGCATCCGCGACGTCGACGCCGTCGTCACGACTTCGGAGTTCGTCGAGATGCTCGACATGCTGCGCATCGACGCCAGGAAGGTGAAGCACTCGACGTTCGACGAGCCGTACTCCCGCGTCACCGGCGCCGGGGTGCTGTTCGGGGCGTCCGGCGGCGTGGCCGAGGCGGCGCTGCGGATGGCCGTCGAGAAGCTGACCGGGGTGCCGCTGGTCGACCACCTGGAGTTCACGCAGGTTCGCGGCTTCGAGGGGTTCAAACACGCCGAGGTGACCGCCGGCGGCAAGACCGTCCGCGTGGCCGTCATCTCCGGCCTGGGCAACGCCGAGCCGCTGGTCAAGCGGATCGCGGCCGGCGAGGACGTCGGCTACGACCTGGTGGAGATCATGGCCTGCCCAGGCGGCTGCATCTCCGGGGCCGGCAACCCGGCGCCCGAGCTGATGACGGAGCTGCGCGACCGCCAGCAGGTGCTGGTCAACATCGACAAGTCGTCGCACTACCGCAAGTCGCAGGAGAATCCCGACATCTTGCGGCTCTACGACGACTTCTACGGCGAGCCCAACTCGGAGCTGGCCCACCACCTGCTGCACACCAGCTACGAGCCGTTCCACGCCGACCACGTGCCGGTCGTGGCCAGCGCCCGCGTCGCCCCGTAACCAGGGCCCGCCACACCAACACAGGCGCGTCGGGACGCGCGCCCATCGGAAGGAAGAATGTGAAGAGAATAATCGCCCTGTTCGCCGTGCTCGCCCTCTCGGCCTGCGCCACCACCGAGCCGACCCAGCCGAGCGGCCAATCGGCGCCGGGGACGCCGTCCGCCTCGCCGCAGTCGGCCGTCGTCGCCTCGTTGAAGGGGCCCACGACCATGGGGCTGGTCGAGCTGATGGCCGACAAGCCCGAAGGCTACGACTTCCGGCTCTACGGCACCGCCGACGAGATCGTCGCCAACCTCGACTCCATCCAGTTGGCACTGATGCCGGCCAATTTGGCGTCGGTCCTCTACAACAAGACCGGCGGCGCCATCCAGTTGGCGGCCGTCAACACCCTCGGCGTGCTGCACGTCGTGGCCAAAGGCGTCGACGTGGCGACGCTGGCCGACCTGGCGGGCAAGACGGTCTACTCGACCGGCAAAGGCACCACTCCGCAATACGTCCTGGAGTATCTGCTGGCGAAGAACGGCCTGTCCGGCGTCAAAGTCGAGTACTTGTCCGAGGCGACCGAGGTCGCCGCCAAGCTGGCCGCCGCCAAGACCGGCGTGGCGGTGCTGCCCGAGCCCTATGTGACGGTGCTGACCGCCAAAGACCCGGCGGTCAAGTCGGTCATCGACCTGAACGACGAGTGGGACAAGGCCTCCCCCGACTCCAAGCAGGTCACGGGAGTGTTGGTGGTCAAGACGGCCTGGGCCCAGGCCAATCCGGAGCGCCTGGCGTCGTTCCTGGACGCCTACAAAGCCTCCATCGACGCCGCCAACGCCGACCCGGCCGCCGTCGCACCGCTGATCGCCGAACAAGGCCTGGCCCCGAGCGCCGCCGTCGCCGAGAAGGCGATACCGGGAGCCCACCTGGCCTATCTGGACGGCGCACAGGCCAAGGCGGCGGTGGCCGGCTATTTGAAGGTGCTGTTCGACGCCGATCCGGCGGCGGTCGGCGGGGCGCTGCCCGACGACGGCTTCTACTACAGTCGATGATGTGAGGAAAGCCCGCCTGGCGCTGGTGGCCGTGTTCTGGCTGGCCGTCTGGCAAGCCGTCGCCATGGCGCTCGGCAACCAACTGCTGCTCGTCGGGCCGGTCGAGGCCGGCGCGACGCTGCTGGCCTCGCTGCCGCAAGGCGCCTTCTGGGCGGCGGTCGGCAACTCGCTGTTGCGCGTCCTGGGCGGTTTCCTGCTGGCCGCCGCGCTGGGCACGGCCCTGGCTTGGCTGGCCTGCCGCAGCGACTGGACGCGCGACCTGCTGAGCGCGCCGATCCTGGCGATCCGCTCGGTGCCGGTGGTCAGCTTCATCATCTTGGCGCTGATCTGGACCGACTCGTCGTGGCTGAGCCTGATCGTGTCGTTCCTGATGGTGCTGCCGGTGGTCTACTCCAACGCGGTCGAGGGCATCGCCCGGCGCGACCGCAAACTCGACGAGTTGGCCCGTGTGTTCGACATGGGCGGCGCGGCCCGCTGGTGGGCCATCACGCTGCCGCGGATGCTGCCCTATCTGATCGCCGCCTGCCGCACCGGCATCGGGCTGGCCTGGAAGGCCGGCGTCAGCGCCGAGGTCATCGGGCTGCCCAGCGGCTCGATCGGCGAGCGCCTCTACCAGGCCAAACTGTTCCTGTCGACCGCCGACTTGTTCGCCTGGACCGCCGTCGTGGTGGCGTTGAGTTTCGCCTGCGAGAAGCTGGTCTTGGCCGGTTTGGCGGCCCTGGAGAAGTCGCTGTCGGGGAGGTATTCGCGTGATCCGGCTTGACGACGTGGCGAAGTCTTTCGACGGCCGGGCGGTGCTGGACGGCCTCAACCTGCAGGTGGACGGCCTGCTGCTGCTGGAGGGGCCCAACGGCTCCGGGAAGACGACGGTGCTGAACCTCGTCCTCGGCCTGCTCTCCCCCGACGCCGGGCGCGTCGAGGGCAACCGGCGCTCCAAGGCGGCCGTCTTCCAGGAGAACCGGCTGCTCGGACACCTTTCGGCCCTTGCCAACGTCCGAGTGGCCCAGCCCAGGCGGGTCTCAAACGCCGAGATCGAAGCCGAGCTGGCCGCCGTCGGACTCGACGAGGAGTCGTTCGCCAAACCGGCCGCCAAGCTGTCGGGCGGGCAGCAGCGCCGCGTCGCCATCGTCCGGGCCATGCTGGCCGAGGCCGAGATTGTGACGTTGGACGAGCCTTTCACCGGCATCGACGCCGAATCCGTCGACCAGGTGGCGGCCTACCTCCTGCACCGTGTGATTGGCAAGGATGCCATCCTCGTCACACACGAGCCGGTCGACTTGAGCCGCTTCCAGCCGCCGCCGGCGCGGTTTCGCCTCGGCTGAGCCGCAGTCGCGGGCCTTCGTCAAAGCAGGTCGAGCACGACCGGATCGACCTGGGCCAGCACCGCCTGGCGGGCGTCGTCGGGCGTTATGGCGGCCCGGGCGGCGGCTGCCAATTGCTGGCAGCGGCTACGGCTGTGCCGCGACAGGGCCGTCCTGACGGCGGGCACCCGCGCGGCGGCCATCGACAGGGAACGGGCCCCCAATCCGACCAGCACCAGCGCCATGGCCGGATCGCCCGCCGCCTCGCCGCAGACGCCCACCGGCTTGCCCATTTCCTGGCCGCCGTGGCAGGCCAGCGCCACGATGTCGAGCAGGGCGGGCTCCCACGGCGAGAGCAGGGCGGCCAGCGCGCCCTGGCCGCGGTCGGCCGCCAAGGTGTATTGGGACAGGTCGTTGGTGCCCAGCGACGCGAAGTCGGCGTGGTAGAAGACGCCGCGCGAGCGGATCGCCGCCGCGGGCACCTCGATCATCACGCCCGCCTTCGGCAGACCGGCTCGCCGGCAACGCTCGACAAACCACTGCGTCTCGGCCTGGGTGGCCACCATCGGGGCCATGATGCGCAAGTCGGCGCGCGTGGCCTGGCGGGCCGCCTCCAGCGCCGCCAACTGGGTGTCGAGGATGTCGGGACGGGCCATCGAGAAGCGCAAGCCGCGCCGTCCGAGGGCCGGGTTCGGCTCGGGGCCGAGGTCGGAGAAGGCCAGCGGCTTGTCCGCGCCGGCGTCGAGGGTTCGGGCGGTCACCGGACGCCCGGCGAAGGCCAACAGCACCTCGGTGTAGGCCGCGACCTGCTCGTCGAAGGCGGGCGGCTCGTCGCGGTCGGAGAACAAGAACTCGGTGCGCAGCAGTCCGACGCCCTCGACCGGTTGGGCGGCGGCGGACCTGGCGTCCTCCAGCGTGCCGACGTTGGCCAGCAGCGGCACCTGGTAGCCGTCGCTGGTGGCGCCCGGCGCAGTCGAGGCGGACAGCGCGCCGACCCGCCTGCGGGCCCGCTCGGCGCAACGCGAGCGCTCGGCCTCGTCGGGGTCGACCACCACCTGCCCGGCGGCGCAGTCCACGGCCACCGTCGTCCCAGGCGCGACGGCGGTGATGCCGACCGCTTGGACCAGCGTCGGGATGCCGAGTTGGGCGGCCAAGATGGCGGTGTGGGACGTCGGCCCCCCGCCCTCGGTCACCAACGCCAGGCAAAGGCGGGGATCCAGGGCGGCCGCATCGGACGGCGCCAAGTCCACGGCAGCCAAGACCGACGGCTCGTCCAGTTTCGGGACGCCCGGCGCCGGCAGGTCCAAGATCTTGGCCACGGCCCGGTCGCGGACGTCGGTCAAATCGGCCACCCGGTCGGCCAGGTGTCCGCCGAGCGACCTGAACATGACGGCGAAACGCTCGACCGCCGCGAAGACGGCCGTGGCCGGCCCGGACCCGCGCTCCAACTCCTCGGCGACGCCGCTGGCCAAACCGGGGTCGCGGGCCACCATGGCCTCGGCCTCCAGGATGGCCCGTGTCGCGTCGGGCCCCAGGCCGGCCATGGCATCCAGCTCGGAGGCGACAGCTTCTAGCGCCTCGCGGACGCTGGCGGCGCCGACCGCGACATCGGCGCATGGCGGCTCGTCGACCGGTGGTCTTGGAGGCTCGGCGACGACCACCAGCGGCCCGAGCGCCAAGCCAACGCCAACACCGACACCGCTGATCGCCCTCATGGCAACACCATACTTCCAGCCGCCTGGCCGCGAGGGCGGTTTGGCGAGGTTCAGACCAGGGGGCGCAGCTCGACGCGGCGGGCCAGTTCCGCGACCGACTCCGGGGCCGGCGGACCTGTGCCCTCGGTCGCGGCCGCCGCCGCGCCAGCGGCCATCGCCAACGCCGCCGCCTCGACCAACGGGCGCCCGCCCTCGGCGGCCATGGCCAACGCGGCCACCATAGCGTCCCCGGCTCCCACCGGGCTGGCCACCGCCACCGGCAGGCCGGGCGCGGCCCAGGCGCGTCCGTCCTCGACGAAGACGGCGCCGTCGGCCCCCAGCGACACCACGACCCGCCTCGGCCCCAGCCCGGCGGCCAG
>JAISUF010000102.1 GCA_031272195.1 Propionibacteriaceae bacterium | reverse complement strand
CTCGCCTTGGACGCCGATTTGGCTATCGTGCCGGTGCTGAACAAGATCGACCTGCCCAGCGCCCAGCCGGAGAAGCACGCCGCCGAGATCGCCCACTTGGTCGGCTGCGAGGTCGGCGACGTCTTCCAAGTCTCGGCCAAGACCGGCGAGGGTGTGCGCGAACTGCTCGACGAGCTGGTGGAGAAGGTTCCCGCGCCGGTCGGCGATCCCGACGCCCCGCCCAGGGCCTTGATCTTCGACTCCGTCTACGACACCTACCGCGGGGTGGTGACGTACGTCAGGGTGGTGGACGGCGAGTTGAGCCACCGCGAGCGGGTGTTGATGATGTCCACCCAGGCCACCCACGAGACGCTCGAAGTCGGCGTCATCTCGCCCGAGCCGGTCAAAGCGCAGGCCTTGGGCGTCGGCGAGGTCGGCTACTTGATCACCGGCGTCAAAGAGGTCCGCCAGTCGCGCGTCGGCGACACCGTGACAGCCGCCTCGACGCCGGCCAAGAAGTCGCTGGCGGGCTACCGACAGCCCAAGCCGATGGTTTACGCCGGGCTCTACCCGATCGACGGCGCCGACTTCCCCGAGCTGCGCGAGGCGCTGGACAAACTCCAACTCAACGACGCCGCCCTGACCTACGAGCCGGAGACATCGGGGGCGCTCGGCTTCGGCTTCCGCGTCGGCTTCCTCGGCCTGCTCCACATGGAGATCGTCCGCGAGCGGCTGGAGCGCGAATTCGGGCTAGACCTGATTTCGACCGCCCCCAACGTCGAATACCGCGTCGTCATGGAGGACGGCGGCGAGGTCGAGGTGACCAACCCGTCGGAATACCCCGAGGGGAAGATCGCCGAGGTGTACGAGCCCGTCGTCAGGGCGACGATCCTGACGCCGACCGAATACATCGGCACGATCCTGGAGCTGTGCCAGGCCCGCCGCGGCCAGCAGTTGGGCATGGACTACCTCTCCGAGGACCGCGTCGAGATCCGCTACCTGCTGCCGCTGGCCGAGATCGTCTTCGACTTCTTCGACGCCCTGAAGTCGCGCACCAAAGGCTTCGCCTCGCTCGACTACGACGAGGCCGGCGAGCAGGCCGCCAAACTGGTCAAGGTGGACGTGCTGCTGAACGGCGAGCCGGTCGACGCCTTCAGCTCGATCGTCCACGCCGACGCCGCCTACAACTATGGCGTGGCGATGGCCAAGAAACTCAAACAGCTCATCCCCCGCCAGCAGTTCGAGGTGCCCATCCAGGCGGCCGTCGGGGCGCGGATCATCGCCCGCGAGACGGTCCGGGCGGTGCGCAAAGACGTCCTGGCCAAGTGCTACGGCGGCGACATCACCCGCAAGCGCAAACTGCTGGAGAAGCAGAAGGAGGGCAAGAAGCGCATGAAGACCGTCGGCCGGGTGGAGGTGCCCCAAGAGGCCTTCGTGGCGGCCCTGTCAACCGACGACGGCGAGCGAAAATGACAAAGTCGCAGGCCTGCGACCGTTTGATAACAGCCCGGCGCGTCGTATCCTGGTAAATTGCACCGCGAGTCGAGAGGAACACAAATGCCCGATCAGTCTGGCTTCGAACCGAGCTACTTCGGCGAGCGCCCCGAGTCCGAATCCGTGCCGCCCGCGACGGTGGACGGCCGGCCCGAGGCGGACGAATTGTCCCAAGCCACGTTCTTCCCCGCGGATGGCGCCGGTCTCGACCAGCCGCCGGCCGCGGACTTCGAGCCAGCCTTCCCCTCGGCGGGCGACTTCGCCGAGCCGCAGCCTGCGGCCTTCGACGAGCCGCAGCCCTACGCCGACTCGCTGGCCGGCGCGACGATCTTCGCCGACAGCGGCGCATCAGCCTTCGGCGCGGGCGGGCCGCTCGGCGCAGCCCAGGCAGAAGATGCCGTCAAGCCCGAGACGCAGCCGAAGCCCAAGAAGCAGCGCACAGGTGATTCCAAGAGCCTGGTCGAGGCCTTGGGCAGCTTCGGCTGGGCCGTCATGGCCGTCGGCGCAGTCGCCTGGATTCTCGCTATCGCCTCCATTTTCGTCAAGGCGACCCCTTGGCTGAACATCGCCCCGATTGTGCTCGGCCTCTTGGCCGCGCTGGCCGGCATCGTCGTCATCGCGGCCGCCAAAGGCAAGGCCAAGCCCCTGATCTGGGTCGGCGCCGCCTGCGGCGTCGTGGCGGTCTTCATCGCCGGCGTCACCTGGAACAACGCCAACCAGCCCGAGCCGCCGCTGGCCGACAAGTACACCGAGAAGAAGGTCGTGGAATACTCCGCCGCCGCCGACTACGGCACCGCCACCGTCGTGTGGGGTTCTTCGGCGGGCACCAGCACCGACATCATCGACAAGCCGTGGGACGACAGCGGCCAGATCAGCGGAGACGTCGGCTTGATCGTGACGGTGATCGGCGACGCCAAGGAGAAGGGCAAGCAGGTCTTGACCTGCGAGATCAAACTGAACGGCGAGGTCGTCGCCACTCAGAAGGGGTCCGAGACGATCTCCTGCACCGCGCCCGCCATCAAGAAATGACGCCCCGATTCCGCCGTCAAGATGGCTGTCGTCCCTTGTCGCGGTGATGCCTTAGACTGCTGGCATGCGGGCTTACACTGGGGTTATCGGAGGCTCGGGGTTTTACGAGTTTCTGGCCGACGCGAAACATGTCGAAGTCGAGACGCCATTCGGCGCGCCGAGCGCGCCGATAGCGGTGGGGGACGTTAACGGGCAGGCGGTGGCGTTCCTGCCGCGGCACGGCGTCAAACACCAATTCGCGCCTCATCTGGTCAACTATCGCGCCAACCTGTGGGCGCTGCGGTCGCTGGGCGTGCGCCAGGTGTACGCCCCGTGCGCCGTCGGGTCGCTGGTCGGCGAGCTGGGCCCCGGCGCCTTCGTCGTCCCCGACCAGGTGATCGACCGGACCTATCGCCCCCAGAGCGTCTACGACGCCGAGGGGCCGGTGGTCCACATCGGCTTCGCCGACCCGTACTGCTCCCGGTTGAGGGCCTCGCTGCTGTCGAGCGCCGCGCCGGACGCGCCGCTGCGCGACGGCGGGACGCTGGTGGTCGTCAACGGGCCGCGTTTCTCCACCAAGGCCGAGTCGCGCTGGCACCGGGCGGCTGGCGGTCACGTCGTCGGCATGACGGGCCTGCCGGAGGCGTCGGTGGCCCGCGAGCTGGCCATGTGCTACGCGACTGTCTGCCTGGTGACCGACCACGACGCCGGTGTGGACGGCCAAGAGGCCGTCAGCCACGGCGAGGTGTTGAAGATCTTCGCCGACAACATCGAGCGCCTGAAACAACTACTGGTCCGCGCCCTGGCGGCCGCGCCGCCGCCCGAGCCGGACGACGCCGCGACCTGCCGGTGTCGTCGCGCCCTGGATGGAATGACGCTGCCGTTCGAGCTGCCGTGATGTCCGCGCCCAATCCCCCTGGCGCTCCCGCGCCCGCCGACGGCAGCCTGCCGCAGGCCGCCCTCGAAACACTCGCCACGACGCCGTTCGGCGTCTACGTCCACGTGCCGTTCTGCGCCGCCCGCTGCGGCTACTGCGACTTCAACACCTACGTGCCCGACTCGCTGCGCCAGGAGGCGCTGGCCCCGACTTGGACGGGCAAGCCCCGACCGGCGGCGGACATGAGCGACGCCGGGTTGTTCGCCGCCTACGTCCAGGCCGTCAACCACGAGCTGGACTTGGCCCAGAAGGTGCTCGGCGACGTCGAGGTGCGCACGGTCTACTTCGGCGGCGGCACGCCGACCCTGTTGCCGACCAGCGTCCAGGCCTCCATCTTGGACGCCGTTAAACGCCGCTTCCGGCTGGCCTGGGACGCCGAGGTCAGCACCGAGGCCAACCCCGAGTCGGTCAGCGGTTTCGGCCTGGACGCCCTGGCCATCGCCGGATTCAACCGCATCTCGCTGGGCATGCAGTCGGCGGTGCCGAGGGTCTTGCAGCTCTTGGACCGCCGCCACACGCCGGGACGGGTCGCCCAGGCCGTCGAGTGGGCGCGCCAGGCGGGTTTCTCGTCGGTCGGCGTCGACTTGATCTACGGCTCGCCGACCGAGACCGCCGAGGAGTGGCGGCAGTCTTTGCGGGCGGCCATCGACATGGGGCCGGACCACGTCAGCGCCTATTCGCTGACGCTGGAGCCCGGCACCAGGCTGGAGCGGCGCGTCCGCAGCGGCGAGTTCGAGGCCGCCGACCCCGACACCCAGGCCGACTACTACCAACTGGCCGAGGACGAGCTGGGTCGGGTCGGCCTGCGCTCCTACGAGATCTCGAATTGGGCCAAGGCCGGCCACGAGTGCCGCCACAACCTGGCCTATTGGCACTCCGACAACTGGTGGGGGCTGGGGCCGGGGGCGCATTCCCAC
>JAISUF010000143.1 GCA_031272195.1 Propionibacteriaceae bacterium | reverse complement strand
CGACCAACCTCAACGCCACATCCAACTCGACGTCTTTCCCATCCTCCGACGGCTTCCCATCCGTGGGAGGCACCACCGACTCGTCCCCCAACGGGCGAAGCAGCGCGAACGCCTCCCTCGTGGCGTCCCCAGACGCGAACTCGACATAATCCGGGCAAATCCTCGGATCGCCGAACGGATACGGCGCGTTGTTCAACACAACGGTTCGGGTCTCCGGCTTGGTGAAAGCCGCCACCAACACCAAATTGTCCGCGTCTACCAACGCCACCGACCGCACCGTGTACACCCGCCCGGACTGGTTATCGAGCCCCACATACATGAACACCGCGACACCAGGGCCAAGCTCTCTCAGCGGCTGGGAAAAACTCTCATCCGGCCAAGCCCGGAAATTCGTCCGCACCAAAGGCGGCGCATCCCAAGCGGCCACCCCGCGCGAACCCTCCGACCCGCACCCCGCCAACAACAACACAACCGCAACCGCCAAAGCCGGCGCCCTCCACCGCCCCGACATCATCGGTACGCCCTAGCGCTCAAATCGCCATGGTCCGCCCGGGCTACCGTGTGTGTGTGGCGCTGCGCGACAACTGCGCCATCAGACCACGGCCCTCGGCCCCAGATACGGACTTGAACATGCGTCCCCCCTTGATGCGGTTTCCGCCCGAGCCGCCATCGGCCACCAGCGGACTGTGAAGCTTTGCCCCACTACCTAGCACCACCCCACACCCCCACAACAGAGCTTTCACGGAACAAATTCACAACAATTCGATAACGGCCCAGGCACACACCGCGGCAGCGCCACCGCCGCCTACGCGCCGGGACGGAAACGGCGCTTCCTGGGGGGCAGCAGATCGGCGGCCGGCTCCGCGTAGTCGATACGGCGCAGGCGGCCGTCCTCAAAGCTGAACGAGGTCACCGACGCCAGGCGGGCCTGGCGCTTGCGCGGGTCGTGCCACAGGTGTTTGCCCTCGGCGCTCAGACGCGCCATCCAAATCGGCAGCTCGTGGCTGACGACGACCGCCTCGTGGCCGGCACAGCGCTCGGCGGCCTCGGCGATGGCTTGGCCCATCCGGGCGGCGATGCCCAGATACGACTCGCCCCAGGACGGGCGCAACGGGTTGAGCAGGTGCTTGAAGTTGGACGGCCGCAGCAGATTCTGGTTGTAGCGGCCGAACGACTGACCTTGGAAAAGGTTGGCGGCCTCTGTGACGCGGGGGTCGGTGTGGATTTCCAAACCGGGATGGTTGGCGGCAATCGGCGCCATCGTCTCCTGGGCCCGCTCCAAAGGCGAACAAACCAAATAGGACAGGTCGAAATCGGCGAAATAGCGTCCCACCGCCTGGGCCATTTGGCGACCCAAATCGCTGAGGTGGAAGCCGGGCAGGCGGCCATAGAGCACCCCGCCGGGATTGTCGACTTGCCCGTGCCGAACCAGGTGGACGACGCTAACGGCCATCGCGCCTCTTGAGCGGAAGCCTTTGGGTCAGCGGCCTGCGCGGCGGCGCTGGATACGGGTGCGCTTGAGCAGCTTGCGATGCTTCTTCTTCGCCATCCTCTTGCGCCGCTTTTTGATGACCGAACCCACCTGCGTTACCTCTCCGACAACTGAAACACTGGCCCTTCGCCAGCCAAGCACAGCATCTTACCGCAAGCGGGCAAGTCGTGCTAATTGCCCGTCCCGCCAAGGCGCGGCGTCCAGCCCATCCTCCAGCCCCCGCGCCTGCGCCCAACACGCGCAGGGCGACGCCGACGGCGGGAGCTAGGCGCGCGGCGTGGCCAGTTCGGCGCTGCGGTCGCGGGCGGCCTCCATCGCCTCCATGAAGGCGGCCTTGACGCGGTGGTCCTCCAGTTTGCGCTGGGCCGCGGCCGTCGTTCCGCCGGGCGAGGTGACGCGCTCGCGCAAAACGGTCGGATGCTCGCCGGACTCGACCAACAGCTTGGCCGAGCCGTACATCGTCTGGCTGACCAGCGTGGTGGCGATGTCGCGCGGCAGGCCGAGCATGACCCCGGCGTCGATCATCGCCTCGACGACGAAGAACAGATAGGCCGGGCCGGAGCCGGAGATGGCCGTCACGGCGTCTTGGTATTTCTCCGGCACGACCATCGCCTTGCCGACGGCCTCCAGCAGGTCGACGGCATGCTGCAGATGCTCCTCGGTCGCCTCGTGGCCGGCCGAGACGGCGGCCATCCCCTCGTCGACTTGGGCGGGGGTGTTCGGCATGACGCGGATGACGGGCGTCCCGGCGGGCAGGTCGGCCTCCATCTGGTCGATGGTGACGCCCGCGCACAGCGACACCACCAGCGTGCCCGCCTCGATGGCCTCGCCGACCTGCGGGAAGACGTCGGGGGCGTCTTGCGGTTTGACGACGACCACGACGGTGTCGGCGGCGGCGCAAGCCTGGGCGATGGTGCCCGTCTTCACCTGGTGGCGGCGGGCGACCTCGGCCACGCGGGCGGCGTAGCGGTCGACGACGGTCAGTTGGCCGGGCTCCCATCCGGCCCGCAGCAGTCCGGCGATCAGCGTCTCGCCCATCACGCCGGTGCCGATGATTGCCAGTCTGGTCATTTCGCCGCCACCAGTTCTGCCACCTGGATGGCGTTCAGGGCCGCGCCTTTGCGCAGGTTGTCGGCGCAGCAGAAGAAGACCAGGCCTCTGCCGTCGGGCGCGCTCTGGTCGGCGCGGATGCGGCCGACGAAAGTCGGGTCCTTCCCGGCCGCGTGGCGCGGGTTGGGCAGGTCGGCCAGTTGGACGCCTGGCGCGGTCGCCAGCAGCTCGGTGGCGCGCTCCGGGCCGAGCGGCTGCTCGAATTCGGCGTGCACGACCAGCGAGTGGCCGGTGAAGACCGGAATGCGCACGCAGGTGCCGGCGACGGCCAAGTCGGGGATGTGGAGGATCTTGCGCGACTCGTTGCGCAGCTTCTGCTCCTCGTCGGTCTCGCCCGAGCCGTCCCCGACCAGGTTCCCGGCGACGGCCACCGCGTTGTAGGCGATCGGCGCGAGGTAGGGCGACGGGTCGTCCACGCCGTAGGCCGAGCCGTCGAGGGCCAGCCGAGCCGGGTCGTCGATGGCCTTGGTCTGGTCGGCCAGCGCCTTGACGCCTTTCAGGCCGGAGCCTGAGACCGCCTGGTAGGTGGCCACCACCAGGCGCCGCAAACCGGCCGCGTCGTGCAGCGGCTTGAGGATCGGCATGGCCGCCATGGTGGTGCAGTTGGGGTTGGCGATGATGCCCTTCGGCGCGTCGAGGGCGTCCTCCGGGTTGACCTCGCTGACGACCAGCGGGACGTCCGGGTCGGAGCGCCAAGCCGACGAGTTGTCGATGACGGCCGCTCCGGCGGCCGCCACCTGCGGGGCGTACTGCCTGGAGGTTCCAGCGCCCGCCGAGAACACCGCGATGTCGAGGCCGGAGAAATCGGCCGCGGCGGTGTCCTCCACCTCAACCAGGCGGTCGCGCCAGGGCAGCTTCGCGCCGGCCGAGCGGGCCGAGGCGAAGAAGCGGATATCGTCCAAGGGGAAGCCGCGCTGGTCCAGCAACGTCCGCATGACGCCGCCGACCTGTCCCGTGGCCCCGAACACTCCAACTCGCATGGGGGACAGTCTAGCCACCAGCCGTCGGTGCGTCCGCGAGCGCCCAGTCCCACCCCGACCCGCGCCGGAACGTCCGCCCGCCGCCGACGACGCCTCGGCCCAGCCGACGCGGTCGCCCCTAGCGCGACAAAGCACGGCCGGAGGCGGACGGTCCGGCTGGGCAGCGCTCAGCTTGAGGCCGACTGTTCGGCTGGGCAGCGCTCAGCCGACGCTGCCGGTGGCCGCGGGCGTGACCAGCACGTCCGGCGCGCCGGTCTCGGTGGCGGCAGTCTCGGCGATGGAGGTCTCCCCGATGACGGTCTCGTCGGCGGTCGGCTCGGCCGCAGCGGTCTCCTCGGCGGCAGTCTCCTCGGCGGCGGCCGTATCGGTCGCCGTCGGCGTCGCCGTCTCGACAACCTTCAAGTCGTCCAGTGTCTTCTGGAAGGCCGTCACGAATTCGGACGACACCAGGTAGCTGACATCGCCGTCGCCGACCTTGAGGTAGTACTCGCCTGTCACCGGGTTCTCCATGCCGATCGTCAGCGAGCCGGAGCCCGACGAGGCGGTGTAGGTGATGACGTTGGTCGGGTTGTCGAAGCCGAAGCCCTCGGTGCCGTCGACCTTCTGCGTGGCCGTCAAACCGGTCAAATTGCCCAGCATCGTTGTGACGGCCGACTCGTCCAAGTCCACCTTCTTGTCGGTGTCGCAGACCCACTGGCCGTCGTCCAAGCTGAACGACACCGTCTTGCCGTCGATGGCGTAGGAGAAGGCCGTGATGTCGGAGGCGGCCACGTCGACCACGTTGATGACGGCCGCAGCCGACTTGGAGGCCTCCTGGGCGGCCTGATCTTGGTTGTAGCCGCGCAGGCCGATGTAGGCGCCGACGGCCACCAACAGGGCCACGGCGACGACGAGCAGTTTGACGGCGTTCTTGCTGGTCACGACTTCCTCCTGCGATACCAGACGACGACGCCCGCCCCGAGGCACAGCAACGGGACGACGCCGATCAGGATGATCGCCCACAGCAGGGCGGTGGCGGCGGGCACGGTGACCGTCGAAACGTCGTAGGCCTTGGCCGGGATGACGATCGAGGCCACATCCGAGCTGTTGGTGATCGAGGCGATCACGCCGCTGAACAGCGCCGAGTTGGAGCCGGCGACCATCTGGTCGGCGTCGTCGGTGAACATCAGCGTCGAGCCGAACACCGCCAAGGTGGACGTCTTGTCGTCGTCGGCGGTCTTGACGGCCTCCAAGCCGATGTCGAACGGGCCCTTGGCGTCGCCGTCCTCGTATTGGCTGGTGGTGACGTTGCTCAAGTCGGCTTTGGCCACCGCCGAGTCGCTGGTGGTCAGCAGCGGCGTGTAGGTGATCTCGTCGTCGCTGTCGGGATGCGACAGGCCCCTGGAGTACGGCGCGAAAACGTAGCCGTTGGTGATCGAGGCGGTCGGGTCGGCCTCGTCGATGGTCGGCAGCAGGTAGAGCGGGTTGCCGTTGTAGTACTTGCTCTGGTCGTTCTCCAAGACCAGCCCCTTGACCGGCGTCACCTTGAACTCGGCCAACACCTTCTCGAGGTTCGGCAGGTCGGATTTGGCCTGGTAGTCGAGGCTGACGAACAGGTTGCCGCCCTTGGCGACGTAATCGGTCAGCTTCTTGGCGTCGTCGCTCGACAAGTCGGCTTGCGGCCCATTGATGATGACGGCCTGGGCGTCGTCGGGCACGGCGTCGCTGCTCAGCAAGGTGAGCTTGTTGAGCGTCACATTGGCCTTCGACACCACCGACGTGAAATCACCGGCCAGGGCCGTCTCGCTGTGGCCCTCCAACTCGTAGACCACCGGCAGGTTGTCGCTGGTCACATACTGGATGGCGCTGGTCAACTGGCCCTCGCCGTCGTAGCCGGTGACGTTGCTCTGGTAGGTCTGATAGTCGACCTCCGACTCGAACAGCGAGTTGTAGTCCAAGACTTTGGAGACGTCCCCGCAAACCACGATCAGCGTCCCGTAGTTGACCTGGTCGGTGGTGTACTTGCTGGCGAACGTCGGGTTGGCGTACGGATCCTCGTAAACCACCTTGACGTGGCTGGAGCTGTCGGCGTATTTCTGCAGCGTCTGCTTGACGGTCGCGTCGATGTTGGAGCTCGACTCGGTGCCGATGACGTAGACGGTGACGTCCTTGTCGAGCTTGGCCAGGAAGTCCTTCGTGGTGTCGGTCATCGAGTAGAGCTGGGAGGCGGTGACGTCGATCTGGGAGACCGTCGACGGGATCTGGCCGACGGCCAGGTTGACGAAGACGGTCAGCGCCACCGCGATGCCGACGAAGCCGGCCGAGAAGGCGCTCAGCGACAGCCGTTTGGCCGACACCGTCCAGCGCCGCTTCTGGACTACCTGCGATGTCAGGAAGACGAACAGCGCCCCCACCGTCAGGTAGTAGACGACGCCGCTGAGCGATATGCAGCCGTCGAAGAAGGTCTGCATCGGCGTCAACAGGTCGTAGCTGCCCATGACCGCCTTGACGAAGGTTCCCACCGTCCCGGTGTCTTGGATCAGGCCGGTGATGTTGCCCATCATGAAGCCCACGAAGATGAAGACGAACGTCAGCACGGCCGCGATCACCTGGCTCTCGGTCAGCGCCGAGACGAACACGCCGATGGCCAGGCAGCACAGGCCGTACATCCAAAAGCCGAGCAGCGAGACGTAGTTCTGCGCCACCGACGCGCCGCCGCTGCTCAAGATGATCAGCGGGCCGACGCCCATCACCACCACCGTGGCGGTGTGGACCACTGCCGTCGCCAGATACTTGGCGACGACGATCTTGCCGACCGACACCGGCGAGGTCAGCAACAGCTGGTCGGTCTTGGAGCGCATCTCCTCCGACAGCGAGCGCATCGTCAGCACCGGCACCGTGATGAACGTGATGAACGAGATCGAGGAGAGGGTCGACGACAGCTTGGGGTCGCCGTAGCTCAGGTTGATGGCGTAGAAATAGAGCCCGAACAGCGCCAAGGTGGCGGCGACGTACAGCCAGCCGGTGACGGTCTGGAACAGGCCGGCCAGGTCGCGTTTGAAGATCGCCAACATTACTTGTCACCGCCCTTGTCGGCCGAGCCGTCGGCCGGCTCCGACTCGTCCGCCGGTTTAACGTCGTCCGCCCTGGTCGGCTCGTCCTCGCCGGGGTGGTCGGCGGGTTCGGCCCAAGCCTCGTCGTCCCGATCCGCCGCCTCGGCCGGGGTTGCCCCAGGCTCGGGCAGAACCTTTGCCGACCCCGCCTTCTTGGCCGGCGCGGGCGTCTCGTCGTCGTCGAAGTCGGCCCTGGGCGCCTGGTTGGTCAACTCCAGGAAGGTCTGCTCCAGCGACTTGTGGGCGGTGCGGAACTCCACCACCTTGCAGCCGCCGTCGATTAGCGCCTTGAGGAACTCCTGGCGGCGGTCGGCGTTGCCGGCGACCTTCGCCCGCACCAGGCTCTCGCCCGCGCCCGCCGACGAGGCCCGAAGCGACTTGATCGAGCTGGTGAAACGGCCCAGCACCTTCTTGGCGTCGTCGCCGTTGCCCTTCACCAGGATCTCGATGTCGCGCGAACCCGACTTGGGGGCGTTCAGCAGCCGCCCGGTCGTGTCGTTGGCGACCAGCCGGCCGTTGGCGATGATGAAGATGTAGTCGCAGACCTCGGTCACCTCCGACAGGATGTGGGACGACAGGATCACCGTTTGCGTGCGTCCGAGCTTCTTGATCAGCTCGCGCATCTCGATGATCTGGGACGGGTCCAGCCCGACGGTCGGCTCGTCCAAGATGACGATCTCCGGGTGGCCAAGGATGGCCTGGGCGACGCCGACGCGCTGCCGGTAGCCCTTCGACAGGTTGCGGATGAGGCGCCCGGCGACGTCTTCGACACGCGCTTTGCGCATCGCCTCGGCCACCGCCGTGGCCCGAGCCTCGCGGGGAAGCTGTTTGATGGCGGCGGCGAAGCGCAGATACTCGCCGACTTTCATGTCCATATAGAGCGGCGGCTGCTCGGGCAGGTAGCCGACCAGCTTCTTGGCCTTCTCCGGCTCGGCCAGCACGTCCAGCCCGTTGATCTTGACCGTTCCGCTGCTGGCGGCCAGATAGCCCGTGATGATGTTCATCGTGGTCGTCTTGCCGGCGCCGTTGGGGCCCAGGAAGCCGTAGATGCGTCCGGGTTCGATGGTGAGGTTCAAGTCGTCGACGACGCGGCGGGAGCCGTAGCGTTTGGTGATGTGTTCGAGTTCGATCACGAAGAATCCTGCCTGTCTTGGTGGTTGCGGTCCGGGGTCGGACATGACGCTCAAGCTATCCAACATGAGCCAGATGTGGAAATCCTGTGTCC
>JAISUF010000216.1 GCA_031272195.1 Propionibacteriaceae bacterium | reverse complement strand
CTCGACCAAGGCGGGCGGCTACCAGGTGCCCGCGTCGGTCGCCGGCCAGGCGGTTCCGGCCTCGGATGGCGTCCAGGTGAACTTCGTCCCCGACAACGCCAACCCGAGCGCCAAGAACTCCGTCATCGACATCGCCGAGACCAGCGTGCGGGAGAAGGCGAGCGTGCACGTCACCGTGACGCTGTACGACGCCGGCGGAAACCGCCTGACGGTCGGCGGCCACAACGTCGCCCTGACGGTGGTCGGCGAGTCCGGCGCGCTGTCGGCCGCGCAGGTCGAGGGCCTCGACTCGCTGGAGGACAACGGCGACGGCACCTACTCGGCGACGGTCAAGTCGACCGATATCGCGCAGGACGCGGTGTTGAAGCTCGGCTTCCGGGTCAACGGCGTCAAAGGCGGCGACGCCTCGAAGACGCCGCCGACCGACTCCGACCAGGTGTTGGTCAGCGCCGACCCGGTGCCGCCCGCCCCGGAGATGACGCTGGCCAACGCCACGACGATCACCGGCGAATGCCAGGCCGACCTGGCCGGCGCCAAGATCGCAGTCACCGTGCCGCTGGCCAACGGCCGCAAGGCGAGCGTCGAGACGACGGCCAACGCCGACGGCTGCTGGACCGTCCCGACCCCGGCCAACGCCGCCTCCGGTGAAATCTCGGCCGTGGCGACGAATCTCGACTACGGCACTGTGTCGCCGCCGGCCTCCTACCGGCTGGACGCCGAGGCGCCCAACCCGCCCGTCATCGCGCAGGCCAACGCCGAGGGCATCGCGGGCACCGCCGAGGCCGGCTCGGAGGTCGTCATCACGCTGCCCGAGGGCTCTGTTCCCACCGCCGCCGGCGATTGCGTCGTCGGCCCGGCCGCCAACCAGGTGACCTGCCCGGTGGACGGCACGGGTTCGTGGGCCTATCCCGGACCGCTGGGCGAGGGCGTCTTGGACGGCCCGATCACCGCCCAGGCGATCGACCCGTCCGGCAACGCCTCGCCGGTCGCCAATGGCAACCTCGACGCCACCGCGCCGAAGGCCCCGACGGCGGCCGTCGACGGCAAGTACATCGGCGGCTGCGACGCCGAGCCGGGCGCCAGCGTCCACGTCGAGTTCCCCGAGTACAGCCGCGACCTGGTGGCGGACGAGAATGGCTGCTGGAAGGCCAAGCTGCCCGCCTCGCTGGAGGACGGCGACGAGATCAAGGTGACGCAGACCGACAAGGCCGGCAACGTCTCCAAGGCGACCGTGGTCGAGTACGCGCCCGAGCCGACACCGACTCCCCCGCCGACGCCGACTCCGACTCCGACTCCCACGCCGACGCCTGTGCCGACTCCCACGCCGACGCCCGAGCCGACACCGACACCGACGCCGACTCCGACGCCCACGCCCGAGCCGACGGTGGACGACTTCTTCCTGCCCGCGGTGATCGACGTCACCACGCCGGTCAACCAGCCGCTGGACATCGACGTGCTGTCGTACGTCACGCCGCAAGACGGCGCGACGCGCTACATCGGCGCGTACGAGGATCCGAGCTACGGCAAGGTGTCGTTCACGGCGACCGGCCCGAAGCTGGCCAACACGGTAAACGCGGTGGCGACGCTGACCTACGCGCCGAACGACAACTACACCGGCTTGGACGCCTTCACCGTCAGCGTGAAGAACGCCGCCGGGGTGGAGAAGCGAACGATGGTCCGCGTCTTGGTGGCGTCCCAGGAGGGGCCGGGCGACACCCCGACTCCGAAGCCGACGACGACCAAGACGAAGACCGCGACTGTCGCCGCCAAGCCCTGCTCGGGCGACTGCGGCGGCACGGACGTGGTCGCCAAGACCGGTGGCGAGGTGGTGACGACGGCCTCTGGCCCGTTCATCGCCGTCGTCGTCAGCCTGCTCGGCATCGCCTTCTTGTGGTTCGCCGTGGCGAGCCGCCGGAAGCGTTCCGAGGACGATTGACCCAGAGCGTCCGCCTGGGACGAGGCCCTGGTCCCAGGCGGCGCCCCCGTCCGGCGTCGGACCCGGCCCGACAGCGGGGCGAAAGCCCCAATCCTCATTCCCTCAAGCTGTGAGGCGAAAAGGACCGACGCCGAAATGGCCCTCCCACCCTCAGGAGGGCCATTTTCAATTTCAGCCCCCGCCGCCGCGTCGGCCGGGTGGCCTTGCCTTGGGTGTGGCGCGGGGGACGACCCGCTCAGCGGGGCGGGGCGGTGGACTTGCGGATCACCAACTCTGGGACGAGGCTGCGGGCGGGGGTCGGGCCGCCCGAGATTTGGGCCAGGAGCATTTCGACGCAGACTTCGCCGAGCAGGCTGAAGTCTTGGCGGACGGTGGTCAGCGGCGGGGTGTATTGGTCGGTGCCGAGGAAGTCGTCGAAGCCGACCAGGGAGACGTCGTCGGGGCAGCGCACCCCCGTCTCGGCGAAGGCCCGCAGCAGGCCTTGGCACATCTGGTCGTTGGCGACGAACACGGCTGTGGGCAGGTCGCCGTCGGCGAGCAGTTGGCGGCCGGCCGCGTAGCCGGAGGCGGGCAGCCAGTCGCCGCGCAGGCAGGGGCCGGGTTCGAGTCC
>JAISUF010000030.1 GCA_031272195.1 Propionibacteriaceae bacterium | reverse complement strand
CCGACACCTCAACGGTCGCCGCGCCCTTCACGCCGCCGGCCTTCGCCGTGATCGTCGCGCTGCCGGACTTGGAGCCGGGCTTCACCACGCCAGACGACGACACGGTCGCCACAGCCGTGTCCGACGACGACCACACAACATCCCTGTCGGACGCCAACACGGGCAACACCACCGCCCGCAGGGCCACCTGCTGGCCGACACCCAAAGCCGCGTCCCCCGGCGTGACCGCAACCGACTGCACCGGAATGTCGACGTCCGATTTCGGCACGAACGCCCGCCTGAACGTGGACCCGTCGTCCAAATAGCCGTCCGGGAACTGAACCCACCAATACGCCCCAGACTCTCCCCAGATCTCGACATCGACGTCCGCGCCGGCCGCCTTCCGCAACACCGCCCCCTCGAACGCCCCGTTGAACGCCTCACCGCCAGCCTGGACCACACCCGCGACGCGCTCCACAGCCTCCCACACCGACACTTTGCACGACCCCGACGCGGACCCACCCGAGTCCGTCACTGTCGCCGTCAAATCGGCGACGCCTTGCGACACGCCCGTCACACCGGCAAGCTGGCCCTCGCCAAGACCAGACGACGGCGCCGTCACCGCCAACACCGAACCGTCAGAAGACGACCACACCACAGCAGGCGTCCCTGACACGCCAGTCGCGGTCGCATAAAACGACACATCCTCCACACCAACCTGCGCCTGCCGGTTATCCAAACAACCCTGCTGGCCAGCCGCCCAATACCACAACGACACCTTCGACACAGCCCAAGCCTCAGGCGCGGCCCCCAGCGACGACCCCACAAGCCCGGCGCACACTGCCACCGCCAACCCGCTCAGCCAAGCCCGGCCGCGCCTACGTGTGTGTGTGTGTGTGTGGCGCTGCGCGGCAGCCCGCCGCGAGCCCTGGATGCCGCCGAGGCCGGGGGTCGTCAACATGTGTCCTCCTACACGAAAAAAGCTCTGACGGGCACCATCCTGGCAACGCCAACACCAACCGCGGGCCAAAACAGGCCAATTAAGTGGAAAACCAACCCGACTAAGTAGCCAAAACGCCGAAACTGCATCCGAATCGGCGGCGTCTACGTGCCAAAACCAGGGTGATGCTGTAACCCCAACAACAACCACAAACATCTAGAGGAATATCTAGATGGCCTCTGGAATTGGGCACTTGCCCGCCGCGACACTAAGCGGCGCGCCAGTGTGAGACGATGGCCATCCAGAAAGCGGCCCCACCGGCCAGTCGCTCAGGCCCGACACGCCTCAGCCGGAAATGCCGCGCTTGGGTTGGGCCCGCTCAGCCGCGGATGTCCATGACGTGGATTCCCGGCTCGCCGGCCGCCAAGCGGCCGATGTCGTCGGGGTCCCCCGTGAGGAAGCCGTGCTCGCAGGCCCTCAGGGGCGGGAGTTGGGGGAGAGGGACTCCCAGATCTCGCGGCATTCGGGGCAGACCGGGTAGCGGTCGGGGTTGCGCGAGGGCACCCACACTTTGCCGCAAAGGGCGATGACGGGGGTGCCCATGACCATCGCCTCGGTGAGCTTGTTCTTGTCGACGTAATGCGAGAAGCGCTCACGGTCGCCGTCGTCGAGGCGCTCGTCTACCCGTTCGGACTCGATGGTCGAGGTTTGGTTCTCGCTCACACCACCATCGTAACCCTTTGACGCCGTCCGCCAGGGCGCTCCCGGCGGGTCTTGACTCGGGCTTTGGGCGCGCCTGGCCATTTCCCTGAATCGCCAGCCGGGCCAGTGCGCTGGATGCTAGCGTGAAGGAGCGGCGCTGGTGGGCGCCGCGCGCACCGGTGAACCACTACGAGACAGGCAAGATCATGGCTCTCTCCAATGCTTTCTTGGGCGAGTTGGCCCAGGCGTTCGGCATCGCGACCGAGTTTTGGGACTGGAAGGGACGGCTGACCGAGGTCAGCGACGAGACCGTCATCGCCATCCTCAAGGCCATGGACGTCGACGCCTCCGATCCGCAGAAGGCCCAACAGGCTTTGGAGACGCTGCATAACAAGCCGTGGACCAAGACGATCCCGGCCTGCATAGTCATGGAGCAGGGCCGCTCCTGGCGGGTCTTCGCCCACGTGCCGCACGGCGAGTGGATCCGCCTGCAGGTTCGTTTGGAGGATGGCGGGGTGTGGGACGTGCCGCAAGTCGAGCACATCGTGCCGCCGCGCGTCATCGACGGCGTGCTGACCGGCGAGGCCGCCTTCGACCTGCAACCCGACCTGCCGATTGGCTACCACCGCCTGCAGGCCACCACCGCGGCCGGCCAAGTCGAGTCGACCCTGGTGGTCAGCCCGCACTTCCTGGGCTTCCCGCAGCGCATGGGCAACAAGCGCGTTTGGGGTTACGCCGTGCAGCTCTACTCGACGCGCTCGGCCGACTCCTGGGGCATGGGCGACCTGTCCGACGCCGCCGACCTTGCCTCCTGGTCGGGCTCGCAGCAGTTCGCCGACTTCATGCTCGTCAACCCGCTGCACGCCGCCGAGACGGTGCCGCCGATCGAGCCCTCGCCCTACCTGCCGACCAGTCGGCGCTACCTCAACCCGCTCTACATCCGCCCCGAGGCGATACCGGAGTACGCCGAACTGGACGAGGACGCCCGCGTCGAGATCGCCTCGATCAAAGCCGAGCTGCACGAACTGGTCGACGGCTCGCCGAACATCTTGCGCAACGAGATCTGGCCGCGCAAACTGGCCGCCCTGCGGATCATTTTCGAGCAGGGCCTGCGCCCGGCCCGGCGCTTGGCGTTCAACGACTTCCTGCGCCGCGAGGGGCGCGCCGTGACACAGTTCGCCACCTGGTCGGCGCTGTGCACCGTCTACGGCCGCGACTGGCGCGAGTGGCCCGAGGCGATCCGCCGCCCGTCCTCGCCCGAGGTGGCCGACTTCACCGAGGCCAACCGCGAGGACATCGTCTTCTACGCCTGGATGCAGTGGATCGCCGACACCCAGTTGCGGGCCGCCCAGTCGGCCGCCCGCGACGCCGGGATGCGCGTCGGCATCATGAACGACTTGGCGGTCGGCGTCGGCATCAAGAGTTCCGAGGCCTGGATTTACGGCAACCTGTTCGCCGAGGGGGTGACGGTGGGGGCGCCGCCCGACCACTACAACCAGAAGGGCCAGGACTGGGCCCAGATCGCCTGGCGGCCCGACCGGCTGGAGGAGTTGTCGTACGCGCCGTTCCGCTCGATGGTGGCCGGCCTCCTGCGCCACTCCGGCGGCATCCGCGTCGACCACGTCATGGGCCTGTTCAGGCTGTGGTGGATCCCCGAGGGCATGCTGCCCACCCAGGGCACGTACGTGCGCTACAACCACGAGGCGATGGTCGGCATCCTGGCGCTGGAGGCCTACCGGGCCGGAGCGCTGGTCGTCGGCGAAGACCTTGGCGTCGTCGAGCCGTGGGTGCGCGCCTACCTGCGCGACCGGGGCGTGCTGGGCACCTCGGTGGCCTGGTTCGAGTTCGGCGACGACGGCCAGCCGCGCGCCCCCGAGCAGTGGCGCGAATACTGCATGGCCTCGGTCACCACCCACGAC
>JAISUF010000212.1 GCA_031272195.1 Propionibacteriaceae bacterium | reverse complement strand
AGCCGTGCCCGAGGCCGAGCTGTGGAACCGTCTGCGGTCGCATCTGGGGGACGCCTACGCGGCGACCTGGGCGGAGTGGACGGTACTGGCCGACCTCGGCAACCGGACTGTCAACCAGGCTTTGGCCGACGGCTTGGAGTGCAAGCTGATTTGGCGGGCGGTCTGGCAGTTCTTGGAGCTTGACGCCGTTCACCGCTGACCCGCTGCTGGGCCGTGGAACGGCCTGCGCCGGTTAAGCTGCGCCGCGGGCCCCGCGCCGCTGTCCGGGCAGTCGCCAAGAAGCGTTGCGACCGGTCGACGCCACCCCTCGCCGGAGGGCGGTGTGGTTGGCCGACTGGCGCGGCGCGTGTGGCCGACGCGGCGTGTCGCTTGCGCAATCGAACGTTTGTACCACTAAGGTTGTGGGCAACGCCGGTCGCGGGCGCGGCTTGTCCACAATCGCGTCGGCGGGCGAAAAACTGTCAGTGGCGGTCTCTAGGCTGTCTGGAGAGTTGTCGATCTCTAAGGAGGTACTTCGGATGGCGAGTGATGATCGGGAGAAGGCCCTGGCCGCCGCGCTGGCGCAAATCGAGAAGGCGCACGGCAAGGGCTCGGTGATGCGGCTGGGCGATCAGACCCACCAGAAGATCGAGGTGATTCCGACCGGCTCGATCGCCTTGGACGTGGCGCTGGGAATCGGCGGTCTGCCCAGGGGCCGGATCGTCGAGATCTACGGCCCGGAGTCCTCCGGCAAGACGACTGTGGCGCTGCACGCCATCGCCAACGCCCAGGCCATGGGCGGGATCTGCGCCTTCATCGACGCCGAGCACGCCCTCGACCCGGAGTACGCCGCCAATCTTGGCGTCGACACCGACGCCCTGCTGGTCTCCCAGCCCGACAACGGCGAGCAGGCCCTGGAAATCGCCGACACGCTGGTCCGCTCGGGGGCATTGGCGCTGCTGGTGATCGACTCGGTGGCGGCGTTGACGCCGCGGGCAGAGATCGAGGGCGAGATGGGCGACAGCCACGTCGGCCTGCACGCCCGCTTGATGAGCCAGGCTCTGCGCAAGATGACCGGCGCGCTCAGCACCACCAAGACGACGGCCATTTTCATCAACCAGTTGCGCGAGAAGATCGGCGTCATGTTCGGCAACCCGGAGACGACCACCGGCGGGCGGGCGCTGAAGTTCTACGCCTCGGTGCGTTTGGATGTCCGCCGCATCGAGACGCTGAAGGACGGCGCCGAGATGGTCGGCAACCGGACCCGCGTCAAGGTCGTCAAGAACAAGGTCGCCCCGCCCTTCAAGCAGGCCGAATTCGACATCCTCTACGGCCAGGGCATCTCGCGCGAGGGCAGCCTGATCGACTTGGGCGTCGAGCACGGCATCGTCCGCAAGGCCGGGGCGTGGTTCACCTACGACTCGGAGCAGTTGGGCCAGGGCAAAGAGAATTCCCGCGCCTACTTGAAGGCCAATCCCGCCGTCGCCGACGAGATCGAGAAGCGCATCCTGGCCAAGCTGGGCATCGGCGCCGACGCCGAAGATCCGGCCCCTGGCGACATCGACCCCGAGACGGGCGAGGTGAAGCTCTAGGCCGATGGCCGGTCTCCAGCCGCCCAACGTCCAGCCGCCTGACGACGAGCCGGCCGACGATGCCGGGCTAATGTCCGGCGCCGCATCACCGGGAGCCTCGGGTCGCTCTGGCGGCGGGCGATCCAGGCCAGTTGGCCGGCCGGGCGGGGCAGAGGGCCAGCAGTCTTCACCCGAGCAGCAGTTGTCGTTCGCGCGCGAGATCGCGTTGCGCTTGTTGACGGCGCGGGCCCGCAGCCGCGACGAGCTGCGTTCGGCGCTCGCCAAGCGGCAGGTGCCGCAGTCCGTCATCGACCAGATGTTGGAGCGCTTCGGCGAGGTCGGACTGGTGGACGACGCAGCCTTCGCCCAGGCCTGGGTCGAGTCCGGGGTGCGGCGGGGCCGCAGCAGGCGGGCGATTGCCCAGGAGCTTCGGCGCAAGGGGATAGACGACGGCGAGGCCCGCCAAGCACTCGACGCCCTGCCGGCCGACAGCGACTACGACGCCGCCCTGGAATTGGCCCGCCGCAGGGCCCGGACGATGGGCGGGCTGGATCGGCAAGTCGCCTACCGCCGCCTGGCGGCGGCGTTGGCCCGGCGCGGCTTCTCCTCGGACGTCTGTCTCGGGGTGGTCCGCCAGGTGCTGGGCGAATCCGGCGACGATGGCTGACTTCTGAACGGCAACGCGGGCGGGCGGCGGCGTTGGCGCTGCGACTGGTCGGGGCCAAGTTGGTCGGCGACCGCAGGCCCACGGGTGCCATGGGGGTCAGGCTTCACAGGCGCTTCCCACAGCGCCCCCAGGGGAGGGCGATAGCATTGGAGGTATGCAGGGCTTGAATTCCGACTTGAATCTGAACGTCGGCGCGTCGCCGCGCGTCATGCCCGGAATCGGCGAGTGGGGGCCGACGGGCGTGCCCAGCACGCGGTCCAAGAAGCGGATGCGCTGGATCGTCGTCGGCCTATTCCTGTTGGCGCTGGTGGTGTTGGTCGGCTACGGCTGGCTGATGCTCGGCTTGCTGCGCTGAGCGCCGAATCCGGCCCTCAGCGCAACGCGACAGCGACAGCGCCGACCAGACCGGCGCCGGGCGAATTCGGCGCGTCCGCCGAGAAGCCAGGGCTCACACGTTCACACCGGTTGCGCCGTCACCCGGCCAGGGCGGCCAAGTGCCGCAGCCTGGCCACCTCGGAGGGCAGGAAGTCGGGCCCGCCGTGGCGTCCGATGACGAGGCTGTCGGCCGTCTTGAACGGGGCCACCGCGATCAGCGTCGCTCCCCAGCCCTCCAGCCAGCCTTTGGGCAACTCGCGGCTGGTGGCGGCGTCCAGCCAGCCGAGCTGGCCGACCTGCCCAGGCGTCAAGTCGGGGGCCAGTTCGGTGGCGTCCAGCGTCTCGCCGGTGACGCGGTTGGCCAGCAGCGCCCAGTTGGCCCGGAAAGCCTCGGGCGCTGCCGACATCAGGATGCGCTCCGCGTTGGCCGGGTCTTCGGTCATGGCGTTGAGCACGTCGACGTCGCCCTGCAGGCCCCACGACTCCGGATAGCGCGACAGCCACACCACGTCGACGCCGTCCAACTGGGCGCAGGCGCTGACCAGCGAGTCGGGCGGCGCATCCGGCGGCAGGTCGACGATGAAGTCGTCGACGGCGTAGCCTGCGTACTTCTCGACGATCTCGACGGCGCTGATGTCGGCGCCGACCGTCCCCAAAGCGGAGGCGGCGGCACCAAGCGAGCCGGGCACGTCGGGCAGTGATATCCGCAACAAGAACACGCCAACAGTCTGCCCCAGAGAGGTTACGTTTGGGCAACGCCGCCCGGCGGGCGTGTCTGGCCGGCGTGTCTAGCGGCTGGTCTGGGCAATCTTGGCAATGGGCCGGGGCGTGGCCGGGGGCGTGTCGGCCACGGCTGGCCGGTATGGTTGTCTCGGAGTGAGAGGAGCCCCCGAATTGGCACTGAGCGCGCAAGAGGTTGAGCGGCTGGCCAAGCTGGCCAGGATCGATTTGACGCCGGAGGAGTTGGAGCGGCTGGCGCCGCAGCTTGATCTCATCATCAGCTCGGTCGCCACCGTCTCCGAAGTGGCCGGCGAGGACGTCGGGGTGACGACGCACGCCGTCGAGTTGTCGAATGTTTTCCGCGACGACGTCGTGGGCTCGTCGCTGAGCAGCGAGGCGGCCCTGTCGGGCGCCCCGGTTGCCGAGGACGGCCGTTTCCGGGTGCCGAGGATCTTGGGGGAGGAGTCATGAACGATTTGGTGACGATGACGGCCTCGCAGCTGTCGGCGCTGATGGCCTCCGGCCAGACGTCGGCTCGCGAGGTGACGGAGGCCCACCTGGCGCAGATCGCCGCCATTGAAGCGGATGTGGCGGCCTTCCTGAGCGTCGACTCGGCCGGGGCGCGACGCCAGGCCGATGCCGTCGACGCCCGCCGCGCGGCCGGCGACGCGCTGGGGCCGCTGGCCGGGGTGCCGATCGCCGTCAAGGACATCTTCGCCTACCGCGGCCTGCCGACCACTTGCGGCTCGAAGATGTTGGACGGTTGGATGTCGCCCTATGACGCGACGGTTGTCAAGCGCACGCTGGACGCCGGCATGGTGGTCGTCGGCAAGACGAACATGGACGAGTTCGCGATGGGCTCCTCGACGGAGAACTCGGGCTACCAGACCACCCACAACCCCTGGGATTTGGACCGCGTCCCGGGCGGCTCGGGCGGCGGCTCGGCGGCCGCTCTGGCGGCTTTCGAGGCCCCGCTGGCGCTGGGCACGGACACCGGCGGGTCGATCCGCCAGCCCGCTTCGGTCACCGGCACGGTCGGGGTCAAGCCGACCTACGGCGGCAATTCGCGTTACGGCGTGGTGGCGATGGCGTCCTCGCTCGACACGCCCGGTCCCTGCGCCCGGACGGTCTTGGACGCCGCGCTGCTGCACGAGGCGATCTCCGGCTGGGATCCGATGGACTCGACTTCCATCAACCGGCCCGTGCCGCCGGTGGTCGAAGCCGCCCGGCGGGCCGACGTCAAGGGCCTGAGGCTGGGCGTCGTCAAGGAGTTCGCGGGCGAGGGCTACCAGCCCGGCGTCATGCGGCGTTTCGAGGAGGCCTTGGTCGCTTTGGAGGGGATGGGGGCGCAGCTCGTCGAGGTGTCGTGCCCGCATTTCGCCTACGCCCTGGGCGCCTACTACTTGATCATGCCGTCGGAGGTGTCGAGCAACCTGGCCCGCTTCGACGCCATGCGCTACGGCGTCCGGGTGGGCGACGACGGGGCGCGCGACGTCGAGGAGGTGACGGCGCTCTCGCGCGAGGCGGGGTTCGGCGACGAGGTGAAGCGGAGGATCATCATCGGCACCTACGCCCTCAGCGCCGGCTATTACGACGCCTACTACGGCTCGGCGCAGAAGGTGCGCACGCTGATCAAGCGCGATTTCGAGGCCGCCTTCGCCCAGGCCGACGCGCTGGTCTCGCCGACCTCCCCGACGACGGCCTGGAGGCTGGGGGAGCGGGTCGACGACCCGCTGGCGATGTACCGGGCGGACTTGTGCACGATCCCGTCCAATTTGGCCGGCAACGCGGCCATCTCCGTGCCCTGCGGTTTGAGCCCCGACGACGACTTGCCGGTCGGATTCCAGATCATGGCGCCGCCCTTGGCCGACGACCGCCTCTATCTGGTCGCGGCGGCCTTGGAGGGCGCTTTGGACGACGCCCGCGGGGGGCCGCTGTTGGCCAAGCTGCGCAGCTCGGTGACGGGCGTCAAACAGCCGACGCTGGCCCGCCAGATTCTCGACTTGGCCAAGGAGGTTGAGGCATGAGCGAGCCGCTGATGGACTACGACGAGGCGATGGAGCGCTACGATCCGGTTCTCGGCTTGGAGGTCCATGTCGAGTTGAGCACGGCCACGAAGATGTTCTGCGCCTGCTCCAACCAGTTCGGCGACGAGCCGAACACCAACACCTGCCCGGTCTGCCTGGGACTGCCCGGCGCCTTGCCGGTGGTCAACGGGTCGGCCGTCGAGGCGGCCATTCGGATCGGCCTGGCCTTGAACTGCCAGATCGCGCAATGGTGCCGCTTCGCCCGCAAGAACTACTTCTACCCGGACATGACGAAGAACTTCCAGACTTCGCAGTACGACGAGCCGATCGCCTTCGACGGCTCGGTCGAGGTCGAGTTGGACGGCCGGCCCTTCGCCGTGCCCATCGAGCGGGCGCACATGGAGGAGGACGCCGGCAAGCTGACCCATTTCGGCTTGAGCGGGCGCATCCAGGACGCCGACTACTCTTTGATCGACTACAACCGGGCGGGCACGCCGCTGATCGAGATCGTCACCAAGCCGGTCTTCGGAGCGGGCGCGGACGCCCCGAGGGTGGCGCGGGCCTACGTCGCCATGCTGCGCGATTTGATGAAGGCGCTGGGCGTCTCCGACGTGCGCATGGAGCAGGGGAGTCTGCGCTGCGACGCGAACGTGTCGTTGATGCCGAAGGGGTCCGTCGAGTTGGGCACCCGCACGGAGACGAAGAACGTCAACTCGCTGCGCTCGATCGAGCGCGCTTTGACCTACGAGATCCGCCGCCAGGCGGCCGTCTTGGCGTCCGGCGGCAAGGTGCGCCAGGAGACGCGGCATTGGCACGAGGAGGGTTTCACCTCGCCGGGCCGCTCCAAGGAGGAGGCGGAGGATTATCGCTATTTCCCCGAGCCGGACTTGCCGCCGGTCGCGCCCAGCCGCGAGTGGGTCGAGCAACTTCGCGCGACGCTCCCTGAGCCGCCGGCCGAGCGACGCAAGCGTTTGGCCGCCGAATGGGGATTCTCGGCCTTGGAAATGCGGGACGTCGTCAACGCCGACGCCCTCGACTTGGTGGCCGAGACCGTCGAGGCGGGGGCCGGGCCCCAGGCGGCCCGCAAGTGGTGGATGACCGACCTGGCCCGCCGCGCCAACGAGGCCGGCGTCGAGTTGGCCGAGGTCGGCGTCAGCCCGGCGCAGGTCGCGCAGTTGCAGGAGCTGGTCGAGGAGGGGGTCGTCAACGACTCGCTGGCCCGCAAGGTGCTCGACGGCGTGGTGGCCGGCGAGGGCGATCCGCGCCAGGTGGTGGAGGCGCGCGGTTTGGCGGTCGTCTCCAACGACGCCGTGCTGGAGGAGGCGGTGGAGAAGGCCGTGGCGGCCAACGCCGACGCCGCGCAGAAGGTGCGCGACGGCAAGCAGCAGGCCATGGGCGCGATCATCGGCGCCGTCATGCGCGAGCTGGGCGGCAAAGCCGACGCCGCCAAGGTGAGGGAGTTGATCGTCAAGCGGCTATGACCGATTTCGCGCACGTCTGGTCCGATTTGCCTTGGTGGGGGTGGACGTTGGCCGTGGTGGCGGCGTTGCTGTTCGGCTTCTCGAAGACGGCGATCGGCAACCTGGCGCTGGCCGGGGTGGTCATCCTGGCCGCGCTGACTCCCGCCAAGGACTCGACGGGCGCGGCGTTGTTGCTGCTGCTGGTGGGCGACTTGGTGGCTAGTTGGGTCTATCGCAAGAGCGTCGATTGGCGGCTGCTGGGCAGGCTGGTGGTGCCGGTGGTGGCCGGTTTGGCGCTGGGCGCCTGGTTCTTGAGCTTGGTGTCCGATCTGGTGTTGAAGCGGACCATCGGCGTGGTGTTGTTGGTTCTGCTGCTGTTGGGGCGCTGGGCCGACCGCTTGGCCGCGCGAACCGGGTCCATCGCCTACGGCTATGGCGCGCTGGCCGGTTTCACGACGATGACGGCCAACGCCGGCGGCCCGGCCATGAGCCTGTACTTGCTGGCCGCCCGTTTCGACAAGTTGCGCTTCCTGGGCACGAACGCCTGGTTCTTCTTCGCCGTCAACGCCGCCAAGGTGCCGGTTTCGGTCGGCCTGGGCATCATCCGGCCCGAGGTCTGCGCTTTCGCGGCCGCCTTGGCGCCCGCCGTGCTGGTCGGCACCTGGCTTGGCCGAGTAGCCGTCAAGCGGATGGATCAGAAGCTGTTCGAGCGGTTGGTGACGCTGTTCGTGGCCCTCTCGGCGCTGTATCTGGTGTTCGGGTGACGAGTATGGTCGAATGCGGTCATGGAAGGGGTGCGAGGTGAGTGAGCCGGTTGTGGCTGGTCGCCGCCAGTGGCAGGCGTTGGCGGTTTGTTTGGCGTCGGCCTTCGTCAACATGTTGGACGTCTCCATCGTCAACGTGGCGATGCCGTCGATTGAGTCGTCGCTGCGCGCCGGAACCGCCGAGTTGCAGCTTATCGTGGCCGGTTACACGCTGGCCTTCGCGTTGACGGTCGTGCCGGCCGGGCGGCTGGGCGACGTCCACGGGCGCAAGAAGATGTTGATGATCGGCGTGACGGGGTTCGGCGTCTGCTCGCTGCTGGCGGGGTTGAGCGTCAACGACTGGATGCTGGCGGCGGCCCGCGTCGCCCAGGGCGTCTGCGCCGGGCTGGCGAATCCCCAGGTGTCGGGCCTCATCCAGCAGTTGTTCCCCGGCAAACAGCGGGGGCGCGCCTTCGGCTATCTGGGGACGCTGGTCGGCGTGGCGACGGCCACCGGGCCGCTGGCGGGCGGCGCGATCATCGCCTTGGCCGGCACCGAGCACGGCTGGCGCTGGATATTCTTCATCAATGTGCCGATCGTGGCGGTGGTGGTGCCCCTGGCGGCCCGCCTGCTGCCCGGCAAAGACGCCGACCGGTCGAGCACGAAGCTGGATTTCTTCGGCGTGGCGCTGATCGGCGTCGGCACGCTGACGTTCATGACGCCGTTCGTCCTGTCGGAGCGCTCGGCCAGCGCGGGCGGGCCGGGCAACGAGCGCTGGCTGCTGTTGATCGTGGCGTTCGCGTTGTTGCCGGTGGCCTATTTCTGGGAGCGCCACTACCACCGCAGGTTCCGGGCGGCCGTGTTCGATCCGCGCCTGCTGCGCAACGCCGGCTTCTGCTTCGGGGCCGCGATCGGCTTCGTCTATTTCGCCAGTTTCACGTCGCTCTTCTTGATCGTGACGATGGTCTTGCAGGCTGGGCTTGGCTTCTCGGCGCTGCAGGCCGGTTTGACGGCCATGCCGTACGCCTTGGGCTCGGGTCTGGCCGCCAGCCTGGCCGGCCGGCGGGTGGCCAAACACGGCCGCAAGCTGGTGGTGGCGGGCTTGTGCCTGGCCCTGGTCGGCATGTCCGCCATCCAAGTCGTGCTGCGGTTCGCGCCGACGCAGTGGGTGGCGGTGTCGCTGGCCTGCGCGATGCTGCTGACCGGCTTGGGGTCGGGCACGGTCGTCTCGCCCAACCAGACGCTGACTTTGGCGCACGTGCCGGTCGAGATCGGCGGCGTGGCCGGCGGCATGCTGCAGGTCAGCCAGCAGATCGGCTCGGCCGTCGGCATGGCCGTCGTGTTGGCGGGCTTCTTCGCCAACCAGGTCGCCATGGGCGAGCGCCAAGCCGCCGCCCACTCCCTGCTGGTCTCGATGGCCCTGATCGCCCTGGCTGTCGGCGTGGCCGTGGCCGACTGGCGGCGCACCGCCAGGACCTGACCGGGTTCGGCCAACCGCAAGCGCGTCACCCCTCGACGAGGGCGGCGATGGCGTCGCCGACCTCGCGGGTGGAGCGGGGCCGCGAGCCGCGGGCGGCGATGTCGGCCTCGACGGCCGCCTCGATGCGGCGGGCGTCGTCGGGGCGGCCCAGATGGTCGAGCAGCAGGGCCATCGAACCGATCGCGGCGGTCGGGTCGGCGATACCCAGACCGGCGATGTCTGGGGCGGAGCCGTGCACCGGCTCGAACATCGAGGGGAACTCGCCCGAGACGTTGATGTTGGCCGAGGCGGCCAGTCCGATGCCGCCCGTCACGGCGCCGGCCAAGTCGGTGATGATGTCGCCGAAAAGGTTGTCGGTGACGATGACGTCGAAGCGCTGCGGGTCTTGGACCATCGCGATGGTGGCGGCGTCGATGTGCAGATAATCGGTCTTCACCTGCCCGAACTCGGCGGCAACCTGCTCGAAAATCCGCCGCCACAAACCGCCGGCGTTCACCAAGACGTTGTGTTTGTGCACCAGCGTCACTTTGTTGCGGCGTTTGGCAGCCCTGGCGAAGGCGTCGCGGACGACCCGCTCGACGCCGTGGGCGGTGTTGACGCTGACCTCGTTGGCGATCTCGTGGACGGTGCCGGGGCGGACCACCCCGCCGTTGCCGCAATACAGGCCCTCGGTGCCCTCGCGGACAACGACGAAGTCGATCGGGCCGCGCTCCACCACCCAGTCGGCCAGGGGCGTCTTGACGCCCCGGTAGAGCTTCGACGGCCGCAGGTTGACGGACTGGTCGAAGGCGAAGCGCAGCTTCAACAGCAGGCCGCGCTCCAACAGGCCGCTCGGCACCGCTTTCGAGCCGGGAGCCGCCCCCACGGCCCCGAGAATGATGGCCTGGGATTGCGCTAGACGGGCCAGCTCGCCGTCCGGCAGCACCTCGCCGGTGCGCTGCCAGCGGTCGGCCCCGAGATCGAAGCTGGCGAACTCGAAGGCCCCCTCGCCGACGGTCCGCGTGAGAACTTTCAGACCCTCCTCGACCACCTCGGGGCCGATGCCGTCTCCGGGAATGACACTAATCAACGGTTTGTCCACCAAGAGAGGGTAACATGCTGGCCATGTCGTTATCCTTTCCACTCCACGCCAATCCGTCTCCCAAGACGGACACCGAAATCGCCAAAGTGTTCGCCGATCCGGGCTTCGGGGAGTATTTCACCGACCACATGGCGGTGGCGACCTGGAAGAAGGGCAAAGGCTGGTTCGGCGACCAACTCGCCCCCTACGGCCCGTTCCAGCTGGACCCGGCCGCCGCCGTCCTCCACTACGGGCAGGAGATCTTCGAGGGGCTGAAAGCGTACCGGCATTTCGACAACTCGATTTGGCTGTTCCGCCCCGACGAGAACGCCCGCCGCCTCAACGCCTCGGCGGCCCGCCTGATGCTCCCCGAGCTGCCCGTCGAGGACTTCGTCCAAGCGGTCCGCCGGCTGGTCGAGGTGGACGCCCGCTGGGTGCCGCTCTCGGAGGGCGAGAAGAGCCTCTACCTGCGCCCCTTCATGTTCGCCAACGAGACGTTCCTGGGCGTCCGGGCGGCCGAGACGGTGACGTTCTGCGTCATCGCCTCCCCGGTGGCGCCCTACTTCGCAGGCGGGGTGCGGCCGGTCGACATCTGGGTGACTGACAAGTACTCCCGGGCCGGGCAGGGCGGCACCGGCGCGGCCAAGTGCGGCGGCAACTACGCCTCCTCGCTGATCGCCCAATACGAGGGCTACGACCACGGCTGTCCGCAGGTGCTCTTCTTGGAGGCCAGCGGCAAAGACCGCGTCGAGGAGCTGGGGGGCATGAACGTCATGCTGGTGACCGGCGACGGCAAACTGCTGACCCCGGCCTTGACCGGCACGATCCTCGACGGCATCACCCGCAAGTCCGTCCTGCAAGTCGCCGCCGACCTCGGCCTGGAGCCGGTCGAGACGCGGCTGGGCGCCGAGGACATTTTCGACAAGGTGGCCTCCGGAGAGGTCGTCGAGGCGTTCTCCTGCGGCACCGCGGCCGTCATCTCGCCGATCGGCTCGTTCAAGTCGCAAGCCGGCCAGTTCAAGCTGGCCCAACCGGCCGGCCAGCACACCCTGGCCATCAGGGAGCGACTGGTCGACATCCAGTACGGCCGCCACGAGGACGTCCACCACTGGATGACGCGGGTCTGCTGAGAGCCTGCGCGCCCGGCGACGCGACCAGGCTCCGCCCGGCGGCACCACAGCGGGCGTCGGACTTGTCGATCCAGGCTCAGCCCAGGGCCGCCACGGCGGCGTCGTAGTCCGGCTCCTGGCCGATGCTGGGAACCAACTCGGTGTAGACGACATTGCCGTCGGCGTCGGCCACCACGACCGAGCGGGCCAGCAGGCCGCGCAAAGCGCCGTCCAGCATCGTCACGCCGAAATCCTCGCCGAAGCTGGAGCGGAAGGCCGAGGCGACGGTGACGTTCTCGATGCCCTCGGCGCCGCAGAAGCGTCCCAGGGCGAACGGCAGATCCTTCGACACGCAGACCACCTTCACGCCCGGCAGCGAGGCGGCGATTTGGTTGAAGCGGCGCACGCTCATCGCGCAAACCCCCGTGTCGACGCTCGGGAAAATGTTGAACACGGCTTTGGCGCCGGCGACCGAATCGTTGGTGACGGCCGTCAAGTCGGCGGCGTCGAGCTGGAAGGCGGGAAGTCGCGAGCCGACCGGGGGCAGGTCGCCGACTGTGTGGACGGTGGTTTCTCCATGTTGTGTTGTTGCCATGCGATCAGTCTAGACTCGACCATGCCGCCAACGGCCGGTCCGGCCGATCCCAGGTGGCTGGCATGCGTCCACGGCCGGGCGCCTGAGAGGTGGAGAATGAGCGGATTTCACGTCTATGACACGACGCTGCGCGACGGCGCCCAACAGGAGGGCGTGCGCCTGACGGTGGCGGACAAATTGCGTATCGCCGGCTTCCTCGACCAGCTCGGCGTCGGCTTCATCGAGGGCGGCTGGCCAGGGGCCAATCCGAACGACACCGCCTTTTTCGCAGCGGCCGCCGAGCGCCTCGAGCTGCGCAACGCCGTGCTGACGGCGTTCGGCTCGACCCGCAAAGCCGGCGTCGCCGTGGCCGACGACCCGCTCGTCCAAGCCTTGCTGGACGCCGGGACGCAAGTCGTCTGCATCGTCGCCAAGAGCCACGACGAGCACGTCTACCGGGCCTTGAAGACGACGCTGGAGGAGAATCTGGCGATGGTCCGCGACACCGTCGCCCACCTGCGCCGCCACGGGCGGCGGGTGTTCGTCGACTGCGAGCACTTCTTCGACGGCTACCGGGCCAACCCTGAATACGCCATGCAGGTGGTCGCCGCGGCGGCCGAGGCGGGGGCGGAGGTCGCCGTGCTGTGCGACACCAACGGCGGCATGCTGCCGACGGGCATCGGGCCGGTCGTCGCACAGGCCGCCAAGATCGGCGTCCAGCTCGGCATCCACTGCCACAACGACACCGGTTGCGCGGTGGCCAACACGCTGGCGGCGGTCGAGGCCGGGGCGACCCACGTCCAGGGCACCATCAACGGCCATGGCGAGCGCACCGGCAACGCCGACTTGATCACCATCGCCGCCGACTTGCAGCTGAAGATGGGGCGGCAAGTCCTGCCAGAGGGCTGCCTGGCCGAGGCGACGCGCGTTGCCCACGCCATCGCCGGCGTCGTGAACATGCCGGTCAGCGGCCGCCAGCCCTACGTCGGCCACTCCGCCTTCGCCCACAAGGCCGGCCTGCACGCCTCGGCCATCAAGGTCGACTCCGGGCTCTACCAGCACATCGACCCCGAGCTGGTCGGCAACGGCATGCGCATGCTGGTCTCCGACATGGCCGGACGGGCCAACATCCAGATCAAGGGCGAGGAGTTGGGCTACGACCTGTCCAACCGCGAGCTGGCCGCCCGGATCACCGAAACCGTCAAGGCCCGCGAGTTGGAGGGCTACTCCTACGAGTCGGCCGACGCCTCTTTCGAGCTGCTGATCCGCGACGAGCTGGGCCTCAACCAGGAGTTCTTCGAAGTGGTCAGCTGGCGGGTGCTGACCAGCCACGCCGTCTCGCCCGAGGGCGACTCCGAGGCCGTCGTCAAGGTGGCCGTGGGCGGGCGGCACGAGGCGCTGGTGGGGGAGGGGCAGGGCCCTCTAAACGCCCTCGACGTGGCCCTGCGCAAGTCGCTGGTCAGCGCCTACCCCCAAGTCGAGTCTTTCGAGCTGACCGACTACCGCGTCAGAATCCTCGACACCGGCCACGGCACCGACGCCGTCGTCAGAACGCTGATCGACACCACCGACGGCCAGCGCACCTGGACGACAGTCGGCGTCGGCACCAACGTCATCGAGGCCAGTTGGGAGGCCCTCCACGACGCCTACCGCTGGGGATTGCAGCAGCGCTGACGAGTCGGGCGACCGCACGGCCTCGCGGTCTTGGGCAAGCCGCGGGCTCGGGCGACGCCCGCCCCCCGTTTCGCGAGCAATAATCGCGCGCGTCGGCGGCTCGGCGTCATCGGGCGACGACCGCGCCGGGTGGCGCGGGATGAAGCGGACGCACAAGAACGAGGCCCGGCGTCACCCGGCGATGGCCACTCTCGGCGCCAAAGGGTGGTCTTCGGGCAGACCGGCCAGGGCGGCCGCGCCGTCGAGGGCGTCGCCCAGCGGGGGAGCGGGCTCGAAGCCGGGCCAGCGCTCGCGCAGAGCCTCCACGCAGGACTGCTTGACAGCGGGCGCCGAGAAGACTCCGCCGACCAGTGCGACGCGCGGCTCGGACAGCCCGGCGCGCCGGGCGGCGGTGATGGCCGAGAGTGCCAACTCGCGTCCAGCGTCACGGCAAATCGAGGCGCAAACCGCGTCCCGCCCGGCCAACTCGGCGACCTGTTTGGCGAACGACGCGACCCGCGCCACCCTGTCCGGGTCGGTCTGGAGTTCGATGTAGGCCCCGCTCAGCGACGAGAAGGAGGCCTGCGCAACCTCGGCCAGCGCGGTTGCGGGCGAGCGGCCGTCGTAGGCCCTCATGACGGCCTCCAGCCCGGCCCGGCCGATCCAATAGCCCGAGCCGGCGTCGCCGATGATATTGCCCCAGCCGTCGACGCGCGCCACCGAGCGCTCGCCGACCCCCAGCGTGACCACACCCGTCCCGGCCGCCACCACCACGCCGGACCCATAGCCCATGGCGCCCAAGAACGACGTCACCGAGTCGTGCGCCAGCAGCACCCGCCCCACGCCGAAACCCCGGCACAACGCCAGCAGCGCCGCCGGGTCGCTCTCCAGCCTG
>JAISUF010000178.1 GCA_031272195.1 Propionibacteriaceae bacterium | reverse complement strand
CCGACCAAATCCGCCAGCTCGGGCCAATTCGGTTTCACCAGGTCGGGGCGCGCCACCAAGCCGCGCCGCAAGGCCTGCCCGCTGGCGTCCAGCAGCGCCGTCGCCCCGGCCTCGTGCGCCAAGGCGATCCAGGTGGCGTAGCAGTCTTCGGGGAGGCCTGGGCACAGCGAGCCGGAGAAGACGAAAACCGCGCCGGGAACGGCCTGGCCGGCCAGCTTGGCCGTCAAGGCGTCCACCTCGCCGGGCGTCACCGCCGCCCCGGCCTCGTTGAACTCCGTCAAGACGCCGCCGACCGTCTCGACGATTTTCAAGTTGACGCGGGCCGGGGCCGCCACCGGCACGAAACCGGCCCGCACGCCCGCCACGGCGTCGATCAGCCCCAGCAGCGACTCCCCCGCCGCGCCGCCGCCCATGAAGCCGGTGGCGACCGACTCGCCGCCCAGCGCCGCCACCGCTTTCGAGACGTTGACGCCTTTGCCGCCGCAGTCCTCGACCACCTCGCCGAGGCGGTTCAACCCGCCGATTCTAAGCTTCTCGACGCCGGCCGTCCGGTCCAAGGCCGGATTCACCGTCACGGTGACGATCACGAGATCTCGACCGGCGTGCCGGGCAGCACGTCTTGGAAATGTTTGAGGTCGTCCTTGTGCATTCTGACGCAGCCGTGGGAGATGGCCGCCCCCTTCGTGCCGATGCGCTCGTCCGAGCCGACTGGCCCGTGGAAGGCGATGATGGCGTCGCCGGAGCCCTGGTAGTCCTGGATGTCCTCCGAATGGGCCGAGGTCGTCACGACGACCGGGCCGTAGCCGGGGCTGGGCGGTGGTTCCAGCATGGTGACGAAGAAGTGGCCCTTGGGAGTGGCCGTGCCCTTCTTGCCGATGCCGACGTGGGCCGAGTACACCTTCTTGCCGCCCTTGTAGAGCACGACTTCTTTGTTCTTCAGGCTCAACTCGATCAGGTAGGGAGTCTGGGTGATCTTGACGCCCTTCTCTTTGATCCAGGCGGTGTCGCCGTTGGGGCGGTACGGCAGGCGCACCCGCAGCCAGCCCTCCCGCCGGTCGATGACCAGCAGCTTGGCCGGATAGCCGTAGTAGTTGTCGGACACCGTGCCGGTCTTCTCGCCGCCCGGCTCGTCGTAGCGGGCGACGTCCTTGGACAGGTTGGCCACGTCGTAGGACTCCGGCCTGGGTTCGGGGGTGGGCGTCGGGGTGGGGGTGGGTGTCGGCGTCGGAGTCGGTGTGGGGCTCGGCGTCGGCGTGGCGACGACGGCGTGGGTGGGCAGGACGCCGAACATCACCGTCCAGCCCGCGCCGGCCAGGGCCAGCACCAGCGCCCCGACCGTGATCCAGATTGCGAGCCAGCCGCTCCTCGCCGCCCGCCTCGGCGTCCCCATGGGCGTCATTCTACCGTGAAGACCAGTTGCTCGGCGACGGCGGCGCTGCCCGCCATGGCGGCGGCCACCAGCTCGGCCGCCGCCTGCTCGGCCGGATCGAGCCAGGCGTCCCACAGGTCGTCGGCCAGATAGAGGGGCTGGCGGTCGTGGATCGCCGCCATGCGCCCCTGCGGCGGCCGTGTGACGATGGTCGCCGACAGCAGCCAGCGTGCCTGATCGTCCTCGGGGGCGTCAGGGCGCCGCCACCACTCGTATAGGCCGGCCAGAGCCAATGGCCGCCCGTCGGCCCGCTCGACGCGGAACTTGGCCTTGTCCGCTTTGCGCCATTCGAAGAAGGCGTCGGCCGGCACGATGGCGCGGCGGCGCACCGCCGCCTGGCGATACATGCCCGAAGTCAGCAGCTTCTCGACGCGGGCGTTGAACGGCGTCGGCCCGTCGCGCAACGACTTGCGGAAGGCCGGCACCAGACCCCAACGGGCGGCCTCCAGACGGCGCGCGGGCGCGGTCTTGGCCGACTCCAAGACGACGGCGATCGGCTGGCTGGGACGGATGTCTTGGCTTGGCTCGGGCAGGCCCTCGCCCAACACCTCGACGCCGAACAGCGGGGCCAGTTCCGAACTGGCCCGCGACAGCGCGAAACGCCCGCACACCGTCGGCCCCCTAGTCCGGCGGAGCCAGTTGGACGAACGCCCCGGCGTCCTCCAGCCGGGCGGCCAAGGCCAGCAACACGTCCTCGCGTCCGAACCGTCCCCCCAGCATGACGCCGATGGGGAGGCGCCGCCCGTCCACCACGGCGCTGTGCAGCGGCAGGGAGACGGCGGGCAGGCCGGAGACGTTGTAGACGCTGGTCCATGGCGTGAAGCGCGTCTGGGCGGCGAAATCGGCCGCCGGGTCGGCGTCGTCGCGCAACTGCCCCACTTTCGCCGGAGGCTGGGCCAGCGTCGGGGTGACGACGACGTCGAACCCCTGCCAGGCCCGCGCCACATCCCAGGCCAGGCGCTGGGAGGCCTCCAGCGCCCGGGCGTGCTCCAAGCCGGACACCCCCCTGCCCTGCTCGCGCAGCCAACTGGTCAACGGGCGCAGCCGACCCTTGGCCGGGACGGGGATCTCCAGCGCCCCGACCGACCACAGGGCGGCGAAGGCCGACCACCGCTCGGCGTCGAACGGCACGGGCGCCTCGGCGATCTCGCAGCCCAGCCCCTCAAGCAAGACAGCGGCCGCGCCGACCGCCTCCAGGCAGGCTGGGTGGACGGGCGCGTCGGCGATGACGGGCGTTGTCAACAGGCCGACCTTGAGACGCCCGAGCGGAGCCTGGCAGGCTTCCAGCAGGGTCGGGCCCAACGGCCAGGGCGGGGCCTGGTAGACCGCGCCCGTCTGCGGGCGCGACAGGACGTCCAGGCCGGCGGCGGTGTCGCGGACGGTTCGCGTCAGGACGCCATGGGTGGCCAGGCCGGGTCCGGGCATGGCGGGCGGCCCCGGATTGATCCGCCCGCGGCTCGCCTTCAGGCCGACCAGGCCGCAGACCGAGGCCGGGATGCGGATCGAGCCGCCGCCGTCCGAGCCGTGGGCCATGGGGACGATGCCGCAGGCCACGGCCGCCGCCGCGCCGCCGCTCGATCCCCCCGCCGAGCAAGACGGGTCCCACGGCGTGCGGGCGGGCGGGGCGTTGTCGGGCTCGGTGTAGCAGGGCAGGCCGAACTCGGGGGTGTTCGTCTTGCCGACCATCAGCGTCCCCGCCTCGGCCAGCCAGACGGCCACCGGGTCGTCGTCTTCCGCCACGTTGCCGGCCATAGCGGCCGAGCCGCACTCGAAGGGCAGTCCCGCCACCGGGTTCAGGTCCTTGATCGGACATGGCACGCCCGCCAGCGGCCCGATGTCCGCGCCGTCCGCCGACCGGCGGTCCAACCCCTCGGCCTGGCACAAGGCGCGCTCGCCGGCCAGGCAGGCGAAAGCGCCCACCGCAGGCCCCAGCCGCTCGGCCCGCTCCAAGGCGTGGCGCGCCACCTCCACAGCCGACACCTCCCGGCGGCGCACAGCGTCGGCCAACTCCAAGGCCGACAGTTCGTGTAGCTCCACAAGGCGATTCTCCCACGACCCGGTCGGCGGCCCCAAGGCCGAACTGGCGTCCGCCAGGCCGGTCGGCAAACGGGGCGCGTCAGGGCCGGCTCAGGCGTAGCCCAGGTCGTCCAACTCGTCGTCGTCGATGCCGAAGTAGTGGGCGATCTCGTGCCAAACGGTGATGCGGACCTCCTCGACCAACTCCTCCTCCGAGCGCACCATGCGCAGCGTCGGCCCTTTGAAGATCACGATCCGGTCGGGCAGGACGCCGGAATAGTTCCAGCGCTCCGAGGGCGGGATGCCGTCGTAATACCCGAGCAGTTCGGGGTCATCGCCGTCCGGCTCGTCCTCGACCACGATGACGCAGTTGTCGATCTTGTCGAGGAACTCGGCCGGGATCTCGGCGATGGCGGCCTCGACCAACTCGTCGAAGCGCTTGTCGTCCACCCACATGGCGCCAGTGTAGTGAAGTTGGCAATTCCGCGCCGAGGCGCCGCTCAGCCAAGAGGCAGTCGAACCATCGCCCAACTGACGGCCGGCAGGCGGCAGGCCAGGGAGTCGCCGTCGGCGCGGACGTCGAGTCGGCGCGGCGCCACGGACGAGTCGTCGTCGGCGGTCGCCTGCCAGGTGTGGTCAGGGTTGGACAGCACGACGCCATCGGCCGGGCCGGCGGCCCGCGCCCCCGACAACTCGATCGCCACCTCGACGCTCTGGTCGACCGACCGGTTGACCATGAACACGGCCAGTTGGCCCGTCTGGGGATCGTGGGTGGCGACGGCGTCGACGACGGGGATCTCGCCGAAACGCTCGGTCTTGGTCTGACGGCACCGCACGGGCGCGGCCAACACCTCGCCGACGGCGTGTCGGGCGGTCAGGGCGAACGGGTGGAAGGTCGTCTGCCGCCACAGCCGTCCCCCCGGCTCGGTCATGATGGGGGCGATGACGTTGGCCAACTGCGCCTGGCAGGCGGCGTGGACCCGGTCGGAATGCCTCAGCAGGCTGATCAGCAGGCCGCCGACGACCACCGCGTCGGCGACGTTGTAGCGGTCCTCCAGCAGCGGCGGCCCGACGGGCCAATCGTCGCCCTCGGGCAGCTTCGACTCGGCCCGGTCGGCGTACCAGACGTTCCACTCGTCGAAGGACACCATGATCCGCTTGTCGGACTTCTTGGCCGCCCGGACATGGTCGCAGGTGGCCGTCACCGAGTCGATGAAATAGTCCATGTCGACGGCGCTGCCCAGGAAGCTGGCCAGGTCGCCGTCCTTCTCGCAGTAGTAGGCGTGGGCGGAGACGAAGTCGACGTCGTCGTAGGCCTCCCGCAGCACGGTGTTCTCCCAGTCGCCGAAGGTCGGCATGCCCGAGCCGGACGACCCGCACACGACCAGCTCCAAGTCCGGGTCGATCATCCGCATCGCCTTGGCGGTCTGGCTGGCCAGCCGCCCGTACTCGCGGGCGGTCTTATGGCCCAGCTGCCAGGGGCCGTCCATTTCATTGCCCAGGCACCACAATTTGACGCGATACGGCTCCTCGGCCCCGTTGGCCCGCCGCAGGTCCGACCAGTGGCTGCCGCCGGGCACGTTGCAGTACTCCAGCAAATCGAGCGCCTCCTGGATGCCGCGGGTGCCCAGGTTGACGGCCATCATCGGCTCGACGCCCGCCCGCTTGGCCCAAGCCATGAACTCGTCGACGCCGAACTGGTTGGTTTCGGTGGAGTGCCAGGCCAGGTCGAGCCTCCTTGGACGCTGTTCCAACGGCCCGACGCCGTCCTCCCAGCGGTAACCGGAGACGAAGTTGCCTCCCGGATAGCGCACCGTCGTCACGCCGAGGTCTTTGACGGCTTCAAGCACGTCGGTGCGCAAGCCCCGCTCGTCGGCGGAGGGATGGCCGGGCTCGTAGACGCCGGTGTAGACGCAGCGGCCCAAGTGCTCGACGAACGAGCCGAAGGTCCGCCGCTGGACGGGCGCGACGGTGAACGCGGGGTCGATGCTCAAGACGGCTTTGGACATGGTGGCTCCCTTCTGGTCGGACGCCGCTGCGCGGGGACGTCGTCGCCGACACCCAAGAGCCTATTGCCTGCGACCGCCCTCCGCGACCGCCGAACGCCAGGTGGCACCCGGTGTCCCAACCGCCCGAGCCGCCGTTTTCTCCAGACTCGTCGAGGTGCCCGGCCGCGTATGCCATGGCGCCGCCCTCGCCTGACGCCCGATCAGACGGGCCGCGAGCGCGATGCGGCCTCAGCTCGGGACCCGGCCTCCACTCAGGCCAGGCGGTCGACCACGGCGTCGCACATGGCCTCCAAGGCGTCCCTGGCCTCGCCGGCCGGAAGCGGCGCCAGATAGCCGCGCGCCAGCTCCGAGCGGCGCCCGATCTCCCGGCGGGCCTCCTCCAAGCCTGGGTGCGCCCGCAGCAGGGCGAGGGCCTCGCCGACCTCTGCCTCGTCGGCCAGCGGGCGCGACAGCAACTCCATCAGCCGGGCGTCGCCGGGCCCCGCGGAGCGCTGCGCCAGCAGCGTCGGCAGAGTCGGCACCCCGGCCCGCAGGTCGGTGCCCGGCGTCTTGCCCGAAACCGCCGAGGTGATGTCGATGACGTCGTCGGAGAGCTGGAAGACGACGCCGATCTCCTCGCCGAATTTGTCCAGGGCGTCCAGCTCGGCTGCCGACAGCCCCGCCACCATGCCGCCGAAGACGGCCGAGGTGGCGATCAGCGAGCCGGTCTTGTCGGCCACCACCCGCAAGTAGTGCTCCAGGCGGTCGACGTCGGCGGCGGGGCCGATCGTCTCCCACAACTGGCCCTGGACCAGCCGGGCGAAGGTCGCCGCCTGCAAGGCGACGTAGTCGGTCCCCAGGGTGGCCACCACCGAGGACGCCCGCGAGAACAGCAAGTCGCCGATCAAGATCGCCACCGAATTGCCGTAACGCCGGTTGGCGCTCGGCGCGCCGCGGCGAAGCTGCGCCTCGTCCATGACGTCGTCGTGGTAGAGCGAGGCGACGTGCGTCAACTCCACCACCAGGCTGGCTTTGACGATGTCGTCGTCGTTGGGGTCTTGCCCCAGCAGGGCCGAAGTCACCACCAACCCCGGGCGGAACCGCTTCCCTCCGGCCGCGATGACGTGCCCGGCCGCCTCGCTGGCGAAAGCCGTGTCGGCGCGGGCCGCCTGCTGCAGCCCGTCCTCGACGCGCTCCAGCAGAGCCGCCACGCGGCGGGTGAATGCCGAGTCCATGTCCCTCACGTCAGGCAAGCCTAGTCGATCCCGCCGCAACCCCGCCCGCCCGCCGCCTTGGGACGGGCCAACGCGGCCAACCGCCGGTCTAGCGGGCGAAGACCTGGGCGGCGGCGATCAAGTCCATCACCGGGCCCGGGAACAGGCCCAGGTAGACCGTCGCCGCCACGCCGACCGCGATCGGCGCGATTGTGAAGGCGCTGGCCCGGCCGACCTCGACCCCCTCCGCGGGCTCCAAGAAGAACATCGCCACAATCACCTTGAGGTAGAAGTAGGCCGCCACCAGCGAGAAGGCCACGCCGGTGATGGCCAGCCACTCGAAGCCGCCGGCCCAGGCCGAGGCGAAGACGGCCCACTTGCCGATGAAGCCGCCCGTCAGCGGGATGCCCGCGAAGCTCAGCAGCAACACCGCGAACGCGCTGGCCAGCCACGGGTTGCGCTTGGCCAGGCCGGCCCAGTCGGACAGCCGCGTGGCCTCGCCCGACTCGTTGCGGACCATCGTCACGACCGCGAAGGCGGCGATGGTCGAGAAGCCGTAGGCGATTAGGTAGAAGGCGATGGCGCCGAAGGAGTTCACCTGGCCCGACCCGACCTCCTGGTAGGCGCCGACGACGGCGGTCAACAGGAAGCCGGCGTGCGAGATTGCCGAATAGGCCAGCAGGCGCTTGATGTCGGTCTGCGTCAAGGCCAACACAACACCGACGGCCATCGTCAAGACCGCCAAGACCGCCAGCACCGGCTGCCAGGTCCAGCGCTCGCCGCCCAGGGCGACGAAGAACACCCTGGCCAGGCCGACCAGAGCCGCCAGCTTGGTGCAGATGGCCATGAAGCCGGTGACGGGCGTGGGGGCGCCGGTGTAGACGTCGGGCACCCACGACTGGAACGGCACGACGCCGATCTTGAACAGCAGGCCGACCGCCAGCAGCCCCATGCCGGCGTAGAGGAAGCCGCGGCCCAGCAACGGCGCCGACACCGCTTGGTTCAACGCCGCGATGTCGAACGACCCGGCGTAGCCGTACAGCAGCGCCATGCCGAACAGGAAGAAGGCCGACGCGAACGAGCCGAGCAGGAAGTATTTCAGCGCCGACTCGTGCGACAGCAGGCGGCGCTGCCTGGCCAGGCCGGACAGCAGGTACAGCGGCAGCGACATGACCTCAAGGGCCACGAACATCGTCAGCAGGTCGCCCGACGCGGTGAAGACCATCATGCCGGCCAGCGAGAACAGCGCCAGCGGGAAGACCTCGGAGTGCTCGTGCCCGGCGGCCGAGGCCTCGCGCTCGTGGCGCGAGCCGGGGATCGACGCCGCCGAGGCGACGAACGACGACGCGCCGTCGTTCAAGTTGCGCTCGGCGAAGACGCTGAGGGCCAGCAGGCCGAAGACCAGCAGGGCGGTCCACGACAGGTAGGCCGGGCCGTCCAGCGACACCGACCCCATCGCCAGCGAGCCGATGCGGCCCTCGCGCCAGTTGGCGACCGCGAAGACCAGCGCGGCCAACAGGCCGACCTCGGCGACGACGATCTGAGCCAAGAAGCGCGACTCGCGCCGCAGCAGCGCCTCCAGCAGGATGCCGACGCAGGCTGCGACCAGCACGACCAGCACCGGGGCCAGCTCCAGCCACTCGAAAGTGGGCGCGGGAATCTGGGTCATCACTTACCCCCTACCAACAAGGTCGTTTGCGCGGCCACCGGCTCGACGACTCCCAGCGCCAAGTTGGGGAAGAAGCCGAGGACCAGTATGAAGGCCACCAGCACCCCGGCGACCGCCCGCTCGCGGGCTCCGAGGTCGGATGTCACGGTCTGTTTGACCGTCTCGGCCACCGGGCCGGTCATCGTGCGCTGGTACATCAGCAAGATGTAGACGGCCGCCAAGACGGTGCCGAGCGCCGCGATCGCCGCCACCCACCAGAACTGCGACCAGGCCCCGGCCATCACCATGAACTCCGAGACGAAGCTCGACATGCCGGGCAGGGCCAAGCTCGACAGGCCTGCCAGCAGCAGCAGCCCGGACAGGACCGGCGCGACCGTTTGGACGCCGCCGTAGTCGGCCACCTTGGCCGAACCGCGCCGCTTGACCAGGAATCCCAGGACGGCGAACAGCGCCGCCGTCGAGAAGCCGTGGTTGACCATGTAGAAAATCGCGCCCGACGTGCCGACCTCGGTGAAGGTGTAGATGCCCAACACCATGAAGCCGAAGTGGCTGACCGACGTGTAGGCGACCAGCCGCAGCAGGTTGGGACTGCCGATGGCCGCCAGCGCGCCGTACAGGATCGACAGCAGCGCCAAGCCGATCATCACCGGGGCGATCGCCTTGGACTCGGTCGGGAACAGGGCCAGGCAGATCTTGATCATGCCGAAGGTGCCGATCTTGTCCATCACGCCGACCATCAGTGTCGAGGTGCCTGGCGTGGCCGCCTCGGCCGCCGTCGGCAGCCAGGTGTGGACCGGCACCATCGGCGCCTTCAAGATGAACGCGATCAGGAAGCAGATCATCAGCAGCCAGCCGAACTGCGGCGAGTCGGGCAGAGAGATCAGGTCGGGCAGGTAGTAGGTCGGCTGGCCGGTGGCGTCGACGCTCCAGACGTACACCCCGATCACCGAAACCAGCATGACCAATCCGCCGGCCAAGCCGAACAGCAGGAATTTCATCGCCGCATAGGCCCGCCGGGTCTGGCCGAAGCCGCCGATCAAGAAGTACATCGGCAGCAGCGTCGCCTCGAACAGCAGATAGAACAGCAGCACGTCGTCGGCCATGAAGACGTACAGGCAAAGCGACTCCAGCAGCAGCACCAAGCCGAGATAGGCGTTGACGGGCCAGCGCCCGACCCGCTCGGCGGTGTCCCACTCGGCGATCAGCACCGCCGGGGTGAGGATCGCCGTCAGAAGGACCATCACCAGGCCCATGCCGTCCAAACTCACAGCCCACTGGACGCCGAACTGCGGAATCCAATCAGCCGTGCCCGCGGGCAGCGAGCCGTTGAAATAGAGGCCGGCCACCACGCCGGCCATGGCCAGCGTCGCCAGCGAGAACGCCAAGCCGACCGGTTTGGCGGCGCCCTTCAGCGGCAGGCACATCGCCGCCGCGCCCACTAGCGGAATCAGTCCGAGGCAGGTTAGCCAGAACATCTCAACTCCCTCCTCAGCCCAACAGACTTACTATGACCAAAGCGCCCAACAAGACCACCCCGGCCATCATGATCAGCGCGTACGAGCGCACCCGGCCGCTCTGCAGCCGCCGCCCGACCTGGGACAGCTTGCGCAGGCCGTTGGCCAGGCCGTCCGCGCCCCGGTCGATGATCCACAGGTCGTTGGCGTGGACCGAGTCGGCCGCCGCCATCGTCGGGCGCACCACCAAAGCGTTGTTGACCGCGTCGCCGTACAGGTCGTTGCGGCCCGCCAGCGTGAACGGGTTCGTCGACTCGGGAACCTGCGCGGGCACCGCGTTCTTGCCGAACAGGTACCACGCCAGCGCGACCCCGGCGATGACGACGACCAGCGTCAACAGGCCCGTCAGCGACGGTATCCACTCGGCCTCGCCCGCCGCGGCGTCGACTGCCGGCGCCAGCCACTCTTGGATCCAGCCGTTCAAGACCGCGCCGATCCCGACCGAGAAGACCGCCAAGACGATCAGCGGAACGGTCATGACGGCAGGCGACTCGTGCGGATGGACGCCGTCGGGCCAGCGCTCCTGGCCGAACCACGTCATCAGCATCAGCCGGGTCATGTAGAAGCCGGTGACGCCCGCGCCGAGCATCGCCGCGACGCCGATGACGGCGTTGGCGTGGAAGGCCGCCTCGATGATCGAGTCCTTCGAGAAGTAGCCGGCGAAGCCGGGGAAGCCGATGATCGCCAGATAGCCCATGCCGAAGGTCACGAAGGTGATCGGCAGCGCCTTGCGCAGGGCGCCGAAATGGCGCATGTTCACGTCGTCGTCCATCGCGTGCATGACCGACCCCGCGCCGAGGAACATGTTGGCTTTGAAGAAGCCGTGGGTCAGCAGGTGGAAGATGGCGAAGGCGTAGCCCGCCGGGCCGATGCCCGCCGCCAGGATCATGTAGCCGATCTGGCTCATCGTCGAACCGGCCAGCACCTTCTTGATGTCGTCCTTGGCGCAGCCGATCCAGGCGCCGGCGAACAGCGTCACCAGGCCGACGATGACGACGGCCGTCTGGGCGGCCGGGGCCAGCGCGTAGACGGCGTGCGAGCGAACCACCAGGTAGACGCCCGCCGTCACCATGGTGGCGGCGTGGATCAGGGCCGACACCGGCGTCGGGCCCTCCATAGCGTCCAACAGCCAGGCTTGCAGCGGCACCTGCGCCGACTTGCCGCAGGCGGCCAGCAGCAGGAAGAAGCCGATCGCCGTCACCCAGGCCGGGTCGACGCCGGCGATCTTGGCGTTCACCTCTGCGAAGGACGACGTCTTCAACGCCGCCAGCATGGTGAAGACGGCCATCGTCAGGCCCAGGTCGCCGACGCGGTTCATGACGAACGCCTTCTTGGCCGCGGCCGCGGCCGACGGCTTGTGTTGCCAGAAGCCGATCAGCAGATAGGACGCCAAGCCGACGCCCTCCCAGCCGACGAACAGCACCAGGTAGTTGTCGGCCAGCACCAGCAGCAGCATCGCCGCGACGAAGAAGTTGAGGTAGGCGAAGAAGCGCCGGCGGCGCTCGTCGTGGGCCATGTACCCGACCGAGTACAGGTGGATGAGCGAGCCGACGCCGGTGATTAGCAAGGCGAACAGGATCGACAGCGGGTCGATCAGCAAACCGGCCTCAACCGTCCAGGTTTGGGTGGCGATCCAGGTGAACATCGGCGCCGAAACCGCCCGCGAGGCCTCGTCGGCCGACAACAGTTGGACGAAGAGGATCAACGCCACCACGAACGAGAAGGTCGACGCCAAGACGGCCAGCCAATGGCCGAACGAGTCAAACGCCTTGCCGGCCAGCAACAGCAGCGCCGCCATCGCCAGCGGAACGGCGATCATCAGCCAGGCGAGGGAGAACAGCCCGCTGGCTGCGACAGGTGTAAGAGTTTCCAGAGTCATCCACGCCTCACAGTTTCAGCAGGCTGGCCTCGTCGACCGAAGTCGAGCGCCTGGCCCGGTAGACCATCACGATGATCGACAGCCCGACCACCACTTCCGCGGCGGCCACCACCATCACGAAGAACGCCGCCACCTGGCCGTCCAGCCCGCCCACCACGTGGGACATGGTGACCAGCACCAAGTTGGCCGCGTTCAACATCAATTCCACACACATGAAGGCCACCAGTGCGTTGCGCCGCGTGACCAGGCCGAACGCGCCGATGCCGAAGAGGATGGCGGCCAGCCACAACACCTGATCGGGACTCATTCCAACTCCCCCTTCTTCTCGCCCTCGATTTGCTCGAAGGCAGCCGCCGTCGCCTGGCTCATCGCCTTGACGTCCAAGATGGCGTCGCGCCCGGCCAGCACCTCGGAGACCGAGTCCTCGGCGATCGAGCCGTCTGGCAGCAGGGCCGGCACGGCGATCGAGTTGTGCAGCGCCACCACCCCGGAGTTCGGCAGCGGCCCGGGGTGGACGCCGTCCTCGGCGTAGGCCCGGATGCGCTCCTCGGCCCGGTCGCGCTGGCTGAGCTTGTCGACCAGCCGGGCGTGCTGGGCCAGCACCATCGCGCCGACGGCCGCTGTGATCAGCAGCGCCGAGGTCAGCTCGAAGGCGAAGACGTAGCGGTTGAAGATCAGCGCCGCCAGCGACTGGACGTTGCCGCCGTAGGCCGCGTTGGCGTCGTCCAAACCGACGGCCGGTGCCGTCACCTGGCCGAAGACGCCGGCGATGATCAGCCCGGCCACGCCGACGCCCGCCACGCCGGCCCACAGCTTGTGGCGCCTGATCGTCTCGACCAGCGAGTCGGGCCGGTCGACGCCGACCAGCATCAGCACGAACAAGAACAGCATCATGATGGCGCCGGTGTAGACGATGACCTGCGCCGCCGACAGCAGCGGCGCGTTCAAGGCCGCGTAGAGGGCGGCCAGGCAGACCATCGAGAACGCCATCGACAAGGCGGAATAGACCGCCTTCTTGAACAGCACCAGGCCGATCGCGCCCAGCACCATCAGCGGGCCGAAAACCCAGAAGGCGACGTCGGCGCCCAATTCCATGGCGATCACCTCACACCCCCCTCTTCAGCGGCCGGCGTGCGATTGTCGGGCTGGCCGGTCGGCGGCAGGCCGAGGAAGTACTCCGTCTCGTCGGCCCCCAGGCGCCGCGGGTGCGGCGGCTCCTCCATGCCGGGCTGCAGCGGCGCCAGCAGGCGGTCCTTGGTGTAGATCATCTTCTCGCGGGTGGTGTCGGCCAGCTTGAAGTCGTTGGTCATCGTCAGGGCCCGCGTCGGACAGGCCTCGATGCACATACCGCACAGGATGCAGCGCAGGTAGTTGATCTCGTAAACCTTGCCGTAGCGCTCGCCGGGCGAGTAGCGCTCCTGGTCGGTGTTCTCGCCGGCCTCGACGTAGATGGCGTCGGCCGGGCAGGCCCAGGCGCACAACTCGCAGCCGACGCACTTCTCCAAGCCGTCCGGCCAGCGGTTGAGCTGGTGGCGGCCGTGGAAGCGCGGCTGGGTGACCTTCTCCTGGCCCTTCTGGGGATAGCCCTGCGTGAAAGTCTTGCGGAACATCGTGCGGAACGTCACGCCGAAGCCCGCCCAGGGGTCGAACAGTCCCATCATGCCTCCTCAACGGCCGAGGCCTCGGCCTCGGGCTTGTCGGATTCCGGCTCCCCGACCTCGGCCGACGCGCCCGCCACCACCACGGCGGCGGCCAGCGCCTGGCCCGGCATCGGCGGCACCGGATAGCCGCCGGCGAAGGCGTCGAACGGCTCGGGCTCGGGCACTTCGACCTGTGGCGGCTTCTCGGGCAGGATCATCAACACCACCAGCACCACGATCAGCACGCCGACGGCGGCGAAGATGGCCAACTGGACCGTCGCGTCGATGACCTTCTGCTCTTGCAGTTTGCGGATGGTCGAGAAGATCGCGATCCAGGCCAGCGAGACGGGAATCAGCCCCTTCCAGCCCAGCGTCATGAACTGGTCGTAGCGGAAGCGCGGCAGGGTGCCGCGCAGCCAGACGAACAACGAGATGAACAGCTGGACCTTGACGATGAACCACAGCGGGCCCAGCCACGGGTTGTCGGCGCCCGGGATCAGGTTGAGCGGCCAGATCGGCAGGTAGCCGCCCATGAACAGCGTCGTGGCGATAGCCGAGACGGTGGCCATGTTGATGTACTCGGCCAGGAAGTAGATGGCGTAGCGGAAGCCGGAGTATTCGGTGATGTAGCCGCTGACCAGCTCCGACTCCGCCTCGGGCAAGTCGAACGGGGCGCGGTTCGTCTCGCCGACCATCGAGATGACGTAGACCGCGAAGCTGGGCAGCAGGATCAGCCAGTTCCAGGACTGCCAGCCGATGTTCAGCCCGAACGGCAGGAAGCCGTTGCGCTGCGCCTCGACGATCTGATAGGTCGACATCGACGACGTGAACAGGAACACCGCCACGAACGACAGGCCCATGGCGATCTCGTAGGAGATCATCTGGGCCGACGACCGCAGCCCGCCGAGCAGGGAGTACGGCGAGTTGGACGACCAGCCCGCCAGGACGAAACCGTAGATGCCGACCGACGTCACCGCCAGGATCATCAGCGTGCCGACCGGCATGTCGGTCAGTTGGATGCGGGTGGTGATCTCCTGGCCGGCGAACGGGTCCCACAGCTTGACCTCGCCGCCGAAGGGGATCATCGCCCAGGCGGTGAAGGCGGCCGTGCCGGCCAGCATCGGCGCCAGGATGAACAAGACCTTGTCAACCATGTGGGGCATGAAGTCCTCTTTGATGAGCAGTTTCATGCCGTCGGCCAAGGCCTGGCCCAAGCCCAGCGGGCCATTCATGATCGGGCCGAGGCGGTGCTGCATCTTGCCGACCAGGCGGCGCTCGTACCAAACGTTGAAAATCGTCCAGACCAGCAGCGTCACGAACAGCAGGACGACTTTCGTCAGCACCATGTACCACGAGTCGTTCATCGGGGTGTACATCACTTGCCCCCTTTCTTGGACACGCTCAGCCGGCCGCCGTGGGCAACCCCCAGCGCCGACAGCGCGAAGCCGCCGGAGTTGGCGGGCACGACGACCACGCCCTCGGCCAAGCCGTCGGCGACGGCGACGGGCAGCTCGGCGGCGCCGTCGGGACCGGATAGTTCGGCGATATCGCCGCAGGACAAGCCCAGCGCCCCGGCGTCGGCCGGCGACAGCTTGGCCACCGCCTGGCGGGCGGTCTGTTTGAGGTTGGCCTCGCCGTCCTGCGAGCGGCCGTTGTCGAGCAGGAGGCGCCACGACGCCACCCGCAGGCCCTGCCCGTCGCCGCTGGCCGCCTTGGCCTCGGCGAAGCCGACCGGTTTGCCCCAAACGCCCAACTCGGCCAGCTCGGCGGCCGCCTGGCGCGCCTGCCGGGCGCCCAGCGGCTTGCCCAGGGCGTCGGCCAGGGCCGCCAGGACCCGCAAGTCGGTCATCTTGTTGGTCGCCTGCGGATTCACCAGGCCGATTCGGCCCGGCCGGTGCTCCCAGTTGAGGAAGGTGCCGGATTGGTCTTCGATCAGCGCCACCGGGAAGACCACATCGGCCAACTCGGTGACGTCGGAGGCCCTCTGCTCCAGCGAGACGACGAAGCCGGCCCGCTCGACGCCCCGCCGGGCGGCCTTGGCGCTGGCGAAATCGTCGAGGTTGGCCCCGCCGACCACCAGCGCGTCCAACTCGCAAGCCAGCATGGCCTCGGCGTCGAGCCCCGCCTCGGCGGGCAGTTCGACGCCCCAGGCCGCGGCCACGTCGACACGCGCCGACGCCTCGGCGACCGGGCGCCCGCCGGGCAGCAGATTCGGCAGGCAGCCGGCCTCGACCGCGCCGCGATCGCCGGCCCGGCGCGGAATCCAGGCCAGTTTGGCCCCTGCCTTGTGGCAGGACTTGACGACAGCGCTCAGCAGACCAGGCACCGACGCCGCCCGCTCGCCGACCAGCACGACCGAGTCGGCGTCCAGCTTGAGGCCGGCCACGACGGCCGCCTCGTCGCCGGGGGCCGTCTGGAGCAGCTCGGCGTTCAGCTTGCCGCAGCCGTAACTGCGCAGGGCGGCGATGGCGAGGACCTTCAACTTCTTCTTGCGCACCGCTTTGCGCAGCCGCAGGAAGACGATCGGCGCCTCGTCCTCCGGCTCGAAGCAGACCAGGACGACCTGCTTGGCCTTCTCCAGGCCCTCGTAGGTGACGCCCTGGCCGAAGCTCTTGCCGGCCACCTGGTCGGCCAGGAAGCCGGCCTCCTCGGCGCTGGCCGGACGGGTCCGGAAATCGATGTTGTTGGTGCCAAGCGCGACGCGGGCGAACTTGGCGTAGCCGTAGGCGTTCTCCACCGTCAACCGGCCGCCGGTGATGACACCGACCTTCTTGGCGCCCCTCAACCCGGCGACGGCCGCGTCGACGGCCTCGGGCCAAGAGGCCGGCCGCAGCTCGCCGTCGCGGCGCACCAGCGGCGTCTTGAGCCGGTCGTCGCCTCGGGCCGAGACGAAGGCGAAACGGCCCTTGTCGCAGTTCCACTCCTCGTTGACCTCAGGGTTGGCCCCGGCCAGGCGGCGGCGCACCTCGAAGTGGCGGTGGTCGGCGCGCAGCGAGCAGCCGGCGGCGCAGCCCTCGCAGGTGGTGTCGGTCGAGACCAGGTCGAAAGGCCGGGCCGTGAAGCGGTAGGAGGTCGCCGTCAGCGCCCCGACGGGGCAGAGCTGGACGACGTTGCCGGAGAAATACGAGTTGAACGGCTCGTCGGCGAACAGGCCGACCTGCTGCACCGCGCCGCGCTCGGCCAAGGCGATCAACGGGTCGCCGGCGATCTGCTCGGCGAAACGGGTGCAGCGGGCGCACAAGATGCAGCGCTCGCGGTCCAGCCCGATCTGGGCCGACAGCGGCAGCGGCTTGGGATACTGGCGCTTGGCGCCCTCGTAGCGGGTTTCGGTGCGGCCGTTGGCGTAGGCCTGGTTCTGCAGCGGGCACTCGCCGCCCTTGTCGCAGATCGGACAGTCGAGCGGGTGGTTGATCAAGATCAGCTCTTGGATGCCGACCTGGGCGGCCTTGGCCATTTCCGAGGTGAGCTGGGTCTTGATCTGCATGCCGGGGGCGGTCGCCAGCGTGCAGGCGGCCTGCGGCATCGGGAAGCCGCGGCCGTTGCCGGCGTCGGGCACCTCGACCATGCACTGGCGGCAGGCGCCGACCGGGTCGAGCAGCGGATGGTCGCAGAAGCGCGGGATGGCGATGCCGGCCATTTCGGCCGCCCGGATCGCCAGCGTGCCCTTCGGCACCCGCACCTCGACGCCGTCGATCGTCACCGGGATGGTCTCGACGATTTGATCAGCCATTATGCGCGGCCTCCTAGCGAATCCATGGCGAACAGGGCCGAGCGCTCATAGGGGAACGCCTCCCAGGCGGGAGTCGTGTAGCCCAGCTCGAACTCCTCGCGGAAGTGTTTGACGGCGCTGGTGACGCAGGCGCAGGCCCCGCCGGCCAGGGCGCAGAACGACTTGCCGTTGACGATGCCGGCCACGTCCAGCAGCTTGTCGACGCCGCCTTCGGGGGCGGTGCCGGCCTCGAACTGGCGCAGCAGTTGGACCAGCCACCAGGTGCCCTCGCGGCACGGCGTGCACTTGCCGCACGACTCGTGTTTGTAGAACTCCACCCAGCGCAGCGTTGTGCGCACCACCGACGTGGTCTCGTCGAAGATCTGCAGCGCCTTGGTGCCCATCATCGAGCCGGCCGCCGCCAGGCCCTCGTAGTCCAGCGGCACGTCCAAGTGCTCGGGGGTCAGCATCGGCGTCGACGATCCGCCCGGCGTCCAATACTTCAACTCGTGGCCGTCGCGGACGCCCCCGGCCAGCTCCAGCAGCTTGCGCAGCGTGATGCCCAGCGGGGCCTCGTACTGGCCGGGTCGGGCGACGTGGCCCGACAGCGAGTAGATCGTGAAGCCCTTCGACTTCTCGGTGCCCATCGACTGGAACCATTCCTTGCCGTTGGCCAGGATGGAGGGCACCGTCGCGATCGACTCGACGTTGTTGATGACGGTCGGCGAGGCGTACAGGCCCTCGACGGCCGGGAACGGCGGGCGCAGCCGGGGCTGGCCGCGCCGCCCCTCCAGCGAGTCGAGCAGGGCGGTCTCCTCGCCGCAGATATAGGCCCCCGCGCCGGCGTGGACGATGATGTCAAGGTCGTAGCCGGAGCCTTGGATGTCTTTGCCCAGCCAGCCCTTGTCGTAGGCCTCTTTGACGGCCTGCTGGACGCGCCGGTGGACGTGCAGCACCTCGCCGCGGATGTAGACGAAGGCCAGGTGGCAGTTGATGGCGTAGGCGGAGATCACGATGCCCTCGACCAGCGTGTGGGGCGAGGCCAGCAGCAGCGGCATGTCCTTGCAGGTGCCGGGCTCCGACTCGTCGCCGTTGACCACCAGATACTTGGGATTCGGGTTGTCCTGCGGCACGAAGCTCCACTTCACGCCGGTCGGGAAGCCGGCGCCGCCGCGTCCGCGCAGCCCGGCGTCCTTGACCAGCCCGACGACGTCGGCCGGGGGCATCTTGAGCGCCTTCTTGGCGCCCTCGTAGCCGCCTTGTTTGACGTAGGCGTCGTACTTCCACGACTGCGGCGCGCCCCAGTTGGCGGACAGGACCGGTGTCAGGGTGCCGATCATTTCTTCTCCCCCTCCGCCTTGGACTGTTCCTGTTTGGCCTGCTCGGCGACGATCTTGGCCGCCTCGGCGGCGCTTGGCGGGGTCCACTTGTTCTCGGCCGCCAGCCTGGTGCCGCGCAGGGAGGCCTCGCCGGCGCTCGGCCCCTCGTCGGCCCGCCCGTCGGGGAAGCCCGCCAGCACCCGCTCGGCGTCCCGCCACGAGGTGATCGTCGCGCCCCGACTCGCCTTGACCTCGTTGCCGACGGCCAGGTCGTCGAGGATTTGGGCGGCCTTGGCCGGCGTCATGTTGTCCATGTACTCCCAGTTGACCATCATGACCGGCGCGAAGTCGCAGGCGGCGTTGCACTCGACGCGCTCCAGCGAGAACATGCCATCGGCGGTCGTCTCGTCGGGGCCGATGCCGAGCTTGCGCTCGACCGACTCCAACAGCGCGTCGCCGCCCATGACAGCGCACAGCGCGGTCGTGCACACGCCGATGTGGTGTTTGCCGCCGGGACGCCTGCGGTACATCGTGTAGAAAGTCGCCACGCCCGAAACCTGCGCCTCGGTGACGCCGGCGATCTCGGCGCAGGCCTTGACGCCGGCCGGCGAGATGCGCCCGTCATAGCTTTGCACCAGGTGCAGCATCGGCATGATCGCCGAGCGGGGCTGTGGATAGCGCGAGGCGATCTCGCGCAACTCGGCCATGGCCGCCTCGTCGAGATTGGAATCCCGATCCGAGAAGTCGACTCCCCCGCTGTCGGGGAAAGACGTTTGGAACTCGTGACCGCTCATCGGGCCACCCTCCTATCCAACACTCGCCGGCGGGCCTGGGCCCGGCCCGCCGCCAACCGACGGCGCGACGACAACTGGCTGATCATCGGTCGACGCCCCCCATCACCGGGTCGATCGAGCCGACCGCGACGACGATGTCGGCCAGCATGCCGCCCTCGCACATGATCGGGATCGACTGCAAATGGGCGAACCCTGGGTCGCGCATGTGGACGCGCCACGGTTTCGCGGCGCCGTCGGAGACGACGTGGCAGGCGATCTCCCCCTTCGGCGACTCGATCGGCACGTAGGCCTGTCCGGCCGGCACGCGGTAGCCCTCGGTGACCCGCTTGAAATGGTGGATCAGAGCCTCCATGTCGCGCCCCATGATGTTCTTGACGTGCTCGTGGGAGTTGCCCTGGCCGTCCGGCCCGACCGCCAGGTCGGCGGGCGTCCCCAGCTTCTCGTTGGCCACCATCACCGGCTCGCCGACGCTGGCCTCCAACCGGTCGGCGGCCTGCTTGACGATCTTCAACGACTCCCACAGCTCGGCCAGGCGCACCCGGAAGCGGCCGTAGGCGTCGCTGGTGTCCCAGGTGATGACGTCGAAGTCGTAGTCCTCGTAGCCACAGTAGGGCTGCTGTTTGCGCAAATCCCACGGGTAGCCGGCCGAGCGCAGGATCGGCCCGGTGACGCCCATCGCGAAGCAGGCCGTCAAGTCCATGTAGCCGATGCCGCACATGCGGCCCTTGAAGATCGGGTTCTCGTTGCAGAATGCGGCGTACTCGGGCAGGTGCTTCTCCAGCCAGACGATCAGGTCGCGCAGCTGGGCCATGCCGGTGTCGGGCAGGTCGGCGACCACCCCGCCGGGCCGGAAGTAGGCGTGGTTCATGCGCAGGCCGGTGACCGCCTCGAAGAAGTCGAGGATCATCTCGCGCTCGCGGAAGGCGATCGTCATCACCGTCAGGGCGCCGATCTCCATGCCGCCGGTGCCAAGCGCCACCAGGTGGCTGGCGATCCGGTTCAACTCCATGAACAGCACCCGGATGTCCTTGGCCCGCTGGGGGATCTCGTCCTCGATGCCCAGCAGCCGCTCGACCGCCAGGCAGTAGGCCGCCTCGTTGAAGATCGGCGCGACGTAGTCCATCCGCGTCACATAGGCCGAGCCCTGGTTCCAGGTGCGGTACTCCATGCTCTTCTCGATGCCGGTGTGGAGGAAGCCGATGCCGGGGCGGATCGAGATCAGCGTCTCGCCGTCGCATTCGCACATCAGCCGCAGCACGCCGTGGGTCGAGGGGTGTTGCGGGCCCATGTTGATGACGAGCGTCTCGTCGCCGCGCTCGGCCTGGGCCTGGGAGATCTTGTCGAAATCGCCCGCGCCGACGGCCGTGTAGACGGTGGCGTCCCCATCTTCGTCGGGGCCGGCGTAGGCGTCTTTGCTGTCAGCCATTGCTCTCGCCTCCCGGAACCGACGCCGAGCCGACCTGGCCGCGGCAGGCGGCCCAACAGCGTGCGAGGTGTCTCATCGGTAGTTCCTCCTCTGGTCTGGCGGCGGCACGACGGCGCCCTTGAACTCGACGGGGATGCCTCCCAGCGGGTAGTCCTTGCGCTGCGGGTGGCCGACCCAGTCGTCGGGCATCAAGATTCGCGTCAGGTGGGGATGGCCGTCGAAGACGATGCCGAACATGTCCCAGGTCTCGCGCTCGTGCCAGTCGGCGGCCGGATAGACGGCGACGACGCTGGGGATGTGCGGGTCGGCGTCGGGCGCGGTCGTCTCGACGCGCAGGCGCCGGTTGTGGGTCATCGACTGCAAGTGGTACACGGCGTGCAATTCGGCGCCGGCCTGCGAGGGGTAGTTGACCCCG
>JAISUF010000170.1 GCA_031272195.1 Propionibacteriaceae bacterium | reverse complement strand
GGCCTGGACGAGTACGGCCAGGTTGTGGTGATGGGCTCGGTGGGCGATCCCCTGCCGCTGCCGCAGGCGGTGGTCGAGGACCTGCGGCTGGTCATGTCGCGCGGCTCGGCCTACCCGGTGTACGTGTGGTTCGAGGCGCAATGGGAGATGCAGGTCCAGTTCGTGTACACCGGCTCTTGGGACGGCCCGCCCGTCAGCATGTGCGAGGGCTACGCCTCTGGCGGGTTCTTCTCGTATCGGCCCTTCCACGGAGATTTGGAGGCCGACGCGGACACGCATTGGGTTCCCGGCGGCTACTCGTTCAAGCTGACCGACTGCAACATGCCGTTGCCGTGACAGGCCAGGCCGAAGTGGAGGCGCAGGTGGTGTTGCGCGGCCGGTAGGACCCGCAGCAGTTCAGGGTCAGGCCCAGCGGGCCACCAGGTGGCGGTCGCCTGCGGGGCCGTCGATTCGGGCCACCGGCGGCCAATACTTGTCGCGACCACCCTCGGCTAGAGGACCGGACTGGAAACCCGTCGGGAAGGCCGCCGTTCGGCGCGAATAGGGGTGGTTCCATTCGTCTGCCAGCACGGCCGAGGCCGGATGGGGCGCGTTGCGCAGCGGGTTGTCCTCGGCCGGCCAGCGGCCCTCGGCGACGGCGTCCGCCTCCGCCTTGATCGCCTCCATGGCGGCGCAGAAGCGGTCCAGCTCGGCCAGCGGCTCCGACTCGGTGGGCTCCACCATCAGGGTGTTCGGCACGGGGAAGCTCATCGTCGGGGCGTGGAAGCCGTAGTCGATCAGCCGCTTGGCGACGTCGTCGATGGTGATCCCCGAAGCCTTGAGCACCGGGCGCAGGTCGACGATGCACTCGTGCGCCACCAACCCGGCGTGGCCGGTGTAGAGGATCGGATAGCAGCGCGACAGGCGCTTGGCGACGTAATTCGCCTTCAGGATGGCCGTCTGGGAGGCCTGCCGCAGGCCGGCGCCGCCAACCGAAGCGATATAGGCGTACGAGATCGGCAGGACGCCAGGAGACCCGAACGGCGCTGCCGACACCCGTCCCGCCTCGTCGGAGGTCTTCGGCAGATACGGCGCGAGGTGGCGCCTGACGGCCACCGGCCCGACCCCAGGCCCGCCGCCGCCGTGCGGGATGGCAAAAGTCTTGTGCAGGTTGAGGTGGCTGACGTCGGCCCCGAAACGCCCCGGACGGGCCAATCCCATCATGGCGTTCAGGTTTGCGCCATCGACGTACACCTGTCCGCCGGCCCGGTGGATCAGGTCGCACAGCTGCGGCAGCCCCTCCTCGAAGACGCCGTGGGTCGACGGATAAGTGACCATCAACACCGCCAACTCGCCACCGTGCTGGTCCAGTTTGGCGCGCAAGTCGGCGGCGTCGATGGCACCATCGGCTGCGGTGGCGACGTTCACGACCCGCAGCCCGGCCATCGCCGCCGAGGCGGCGTTGGTGCCGTGGGCGGAGGCCGGAATCAGGCAGACGTCGCGCTGCGGCTGGCCGTTGGCCAGGTGGAAGTCGCGTATTGCCAACAGCCCCGCGAACTCGCCCTGCGAGCCGGCGTTGGGCTGGACGGACACTTCGTCATAGCCGGTCACCGCCGCCAGCCAGGCGCACAACTGGTCGATCAGCTCCCGGTAGCCCGCGCAGGCCGCCTCGGGCGCGAACGGGTGCAGGTCGGCGAAGCCCGGATAGCTGATCGGCTCCATGGCCAGCGCCGGGTTGAGTTTCATCGTGCACGAGCCGAGCGGGATCATGCCGGTGTCCAAGGCGTAGTCGCGGCCGGCCAGTCCGCGCAGATAGCGCATTAGCTTGGTCTCGTCGTGGTAGTCGTTGAAAACGCGGTGCTCCAACATCGGCAGGTCGCGGCTGTGGCCAGCCAGGTCGCCCAGCTCCTCGCCCTCCTCAATTCGCTGGCCGAAGGCGGCCGCCACACGGGCCAGGTCGTCCTCGGTGGCGTCCTCCCCCACCGACACGCCCACCGTCTCGGCGTCGGCCAGGCGCACCAGAACGCCGTCGTCGAAGGCCCGTTGGGCGACGGCGACGGCGTCGGGCACTTTCCCCGGCACGGTGTCGAAGAACGACTGGTGGGCCAGAACTCCCCCCTTGGACAGCGCGCCGGCCAAACGCCGGGCCTTGTCGTGGACGCCGCGGGCGATCCGCGTCAAGCCATCGGGGCCGTGCCAAATGGCGTAGAGCGCCGCCACCTGCGCCAGCAGCGCCTGAGCGGTGCAAATGTTGGACGTCGCCCGCTCGCGGCGGATGTGCTGCTCGCGGGTCTGCCAGGCCAAGCGGAAGGCGGGCGCGCCTTGGGCGTCGACCGACTCCCCCACCAGGCGTCCCGGCAGTTGCCTCTCCAAACCTTGGCGGACGGCGATGTAGCCGGCGTGCGGGCCGCCGAAGTACAGCGGGACGCCGAAGCGCTGCGTCGAGCCGACGGCCACGTCGGCCCCCCAGGTGGCGGGGGCTTGCAGCAGCGTCAAAGCCAACGGGTCGCAGGCCGCGATGAACAGACCCCCGGCCGCGTGGGCGGCATCGGCCGCCGCCCGCAGCTCTTCGCCGCTGGCGAGCCGCCCGTCCGCTCCCGGCACCTGCGCGACGACGGCGAACGGTTCGTGGCGGGCCACAGCGTCGGCCAGCGCCCCCTCGGCCGCCCGAACCCGCCAGCCCATCGCCTCGGCCCGCGTGCGCAGCACAGCCAGCGAGGCCGGCAGTAGATCGTCCGCCACCACGACCGACTGGCCCCCCTTGACGGCCCGCCGGGCGAGCGCCACGGACTCGGCCACGGCCGTCGCCTCGTCCAAGAGGGACGCCCCGGCGAACGGCAAGCCCGTCAGGTCGCCGACCATCGTTTGGAAGGCGAACAGCAACTCCAGGCGGCCCTGGCTTATCTCAGGCTGGTAGGGCGTGTAGGCGGTGTACCAGGCGGGGTTCTCGACGACGTTGCGCCGGATCACGGCAGGGGTGATGGTGCCGTGGTAACCCTGGCCGATCATCGCCCGTCCCGGCCGGTTGGCCTCGGCCAGCGCCCGCAGCCGCTTCAAGACTTCGGCCTCGGGGGCCGGTTCGGGCAGGTCGTCCAGGGCTTGTTCGTCGTAGATGGCCGAGGGCACGGCCGTTCGGGCCAGTTCGTCGAGGCTGGCGTAACCCAGCTCGCGCAGCATCGTCTCAGTCTCGGTGGCAATGATGTCGGTGTCCATAGGATGCCCAGCCTACCGGCGGGCGTCGGCTGCGCCGTCCAACGACATGGCCCAAGAGCCCGCCCGGCCTGTTCGCGCCGCGTGGAGTCGCCAGTCGCGGCAACCACCGATGACAGTCGCCGCTTCGCCACCCGACGCTTAGACGGCCGCCCGGAGACGCCGCCGCTGGGCCAATTCGTCGCCCGGATCGTCCAGGGCGCCGTTGGCGTCCACACGCTGGGCGGGCAGTTGCGACAGCGTCCCCTCGATGTCGCGCCAAACCCCGCCCAAGGCGATGCCGAACATGCCCTGGCCGCCCTTCAGCAAGTCGACCACCTCGTCGTCGGAGGTGCACTCGTAGACGGAGATGCCGTCCGACAGCAGCGTCACCTCGGTCAGGTCTTCGACCCCGCGAGCCCTCAGGTGGTCGATGGCGGTGCGGATCTGCTGAAGCGAGATGCCGGCGTCCAACAGCCGTTTGATGACCTTCAGCAGCAGCAAGTCGCGGAAGCTGTAGAGGCGCTGCGTGCCAGATCCCCCGGCGCAGCGGATCTGCGGCACGACCAAGCCAGTGCGCGCCCAATAGTCCAACTGCCGATAGGTTACGCCGACCGCCGAGCAGGCCACCGGCCCGCGAAAGCCCAAGTCTTCCGACACTGCGGAGAAATCACCGTCGAACAGGGATTCTTGGTTCACCTTCGCCTCGCTTCCGCCAAACACACTCTAGACGCTAACCCGCCTCGCCGGAACCTTCGCCAGACACGCCGACGGCCGCAGCGGCGGCGGCCGAAGTCTTGACCTCGACCTCAGACTCGCCAAAGCCAGCAGCCGGTTCGACGCCGGCGCCAGCGTCACAGCTCCTCGAAGTCGGTCGGGTCGACGGTCTCCAGGAACTCGCGGAACCGCTCCACCTCCTTGGCCGGCTCGGGCAAGACGCCGACCTCGCGCAGAAGCTGCTCCGGACAGCGGATCGGCACCTGCGTGCGCAGCGCCAAGGCGATGGCGTCGGTCGGTTTGCAGCCGATCTCGCGTCCGGCCACCACCAATTGGGCGAAGAAGCGGCCCTCGTAGTGGGAGACGATGTGGACCGACTCGAGTTTGACGCCGAACTCGGCCACCAACTCGGCCACGACGTCCAACAACCCCGGCGACTCGTCGTCGCGGGCCTCGGTCACGGCGACCACCGTTGCCGCACCCTCGAAACTGGTCCAGATCGGCAGGCGGCGCTCGCCCTCGCACTCCTTGAGGACGACCAGCGGCGGATCTCCGGCGGTGGAGACCCTGATCTCGTCCAGGCGCAGCTCGATCATTGCTGGAGATTCTGCCGCATGATGGCGGCGTGGGCATAGAGGATCAACTGCATGACCTCGCCGGGCGCCTGCCGGGCGGTCTGCGGGTTGCGCTTCAAGTACGGCAGGATGGCCTGCTCGATCAGGCCGACCTCCCGCTCGGCCGACTGCTTGACGATCCGCAGGTGGCGGGCGTCCATGCCGTAGGCCGCCAGCCGCCGGCAGACCACCGCCACCGTCAACTGGTCGCGGCCGTAGTAGACCGTGCCCCGCCTGGGCGCCACGAGGCCGGCCCGCTCCAAGTCCGACAAGGCCTGCTCCGGCAGACCCGAGGCTTGCAGCAGCTCGCGCCGCGTCATCCGGATGGAGCGTCTGGGGGGAACCGGTTTGGGACCGATGTCGATGGGCTTCGGCCCGCCATCGCCGTCGTCGCCGCCGGGCGACTCGCCGCGGTCCATGGCGTCGAGCTGTTCCCGGATGATCTTCAACGGCATGTAGTGCCTCTTCTGGGCCTCCAGGATGAACCTGAGGCGCTCGATGTCCGACTCCGAGAACCGCCGATACCCCGATTCGGCCCGCTCCGGGGAGATCAGCCCCTCGGTTTCGAGGAAGCGGATCTTGGAGATCGAGAGGTCGGGATAATCGGGTTTCAACTCCGACAACACTTGGCCGATGCTGCGCAACCCGAGAGCGCCCATGGTCACTGCTTAGCGTCGAAGAAGACCATGCGGAACTTGCCGACCTGCACCAAGTCGCCGCGGCGCAGGGCGACATCGCCGTCGATCAGCGCCTGGTTGACGTAGGTGCCGTTGAGGGAGTTCTCGTCGTGCACCCAGATGAAGCCGTCGCGGCGAATGAAACGGGCGTGGTGGCGCGAGACCGTCACGTCGTCGAGGAAGATGTCACAGCGCGGGTGGCGCCCGGCCGTGGTGACATCGGCGTCCAGCAGGAAGCGCTCGCCGACTTGGTTTCCCCTGATGACCAGCAGCATCGCCGAACCCGGCGCCAGACCGTCGACGGCCGCCTCGGCCGCCTCGCCCAACTCGTCCAGCGCGACCGACTCGCGCACTGCTGTGATCTTGGTGGTGTCGCCGGTGAGCTTGTCCAGACTGACGCCGCAATGGGGGCAGAAGTTGTCGGCCGGTGTGATCTCGTGGCCGCATGCCGGGCACTTCATCGCATCACTTACCTCTCCGCTGTCTTGTCGCCGCCCTCTTAGCCTAACGGATGCGCGCAACCGGCCTAGCCGACGCGGCGCGCCGCCGTCACTGCTCGGCGACCAGCTTGGCGTACTCCTCGGCGTCGAGCAGGTCTTCCAACTCGCCGGGCTCGGACAGCTCCAAGTCGAACAGCCAGCCGTCGCCGTACGGGTCGGAGTTGATCGTCTCGGGGGTGTCGGCCAACAACTCGTTGACGGCCGTCACGACGCCGCTGGCCGGGGCGTAGACGTCGGAGACCGACTTGGTCGACTCCAGCTCGGCGCAGGCGTCGTCGCGGGCGACCGCCTCGCCGACTTGGGGCAGGGACACATAGACGATGTCGCCCAGCGCGTCGGCGGCGAACTCGGTGATGCCGACCCTGACGGTGTTGGACGAGCCGGCCCGCAGCCATTCGTGTTTCTCGGTGTAGCTGAGATCGTCGGGGAACACTGGAACTCCTTCAAGTAGACGACGTGTCCACAGCCCAGGACCCGATCGCCCCAGGCACCACTGAGCCTACTCCTTCGCGGCGGCGGCCAGCGGGAAACGCCTGATCACGTCGACGCCTTGGCGCAGGTACAGCAGGCCCGAATACCAATACAGGCCGGTGCCCCAGATGGCGCTGGCCCATCCGATGACGCGGGCCACCAACTCCCATGGCGCGTCGCCGGCCCCGAGCAGCACCAGCGGGAAGGCGTACAGCAGCATGAAGGTGGCCGCCTTGCCCATGAAGTGCACCGGCAGGCTGGCGAAGCCGCGCCGCCGCAGGGCGGGCCAGATGCTGACGGCCAGCGTGACGTCGCGGGCCACCAACAGCACGGCGAACCACCACGGCACGAACCCCCGCACGACGAAGCCGACCAGCGTGGCCAGAATGTACAGGCGGTCGGCGGCCGGGTCGAGGACTTGCCCCAGGCGGGAGCGCTGATGCCAGCGCCGGGCAATCTGCCCGTCCAGCCAGTCGGTGACGCCGCCGACGGCCAGCACGACGACGGCCCACCACGGGTTGTCGCACTCCAGCAGCAGCCACAGGAAGACCGGCACGCCGCACAACCTGATGAAACTCAGCAGGTTCGGGACGGTCAGCACCCGGTCGGTGTCATAAGGTTCGCCTGCCACGTCCAACCACCTTACTCGCTTGCCGCACGGCCGCTGCCGGAGCGTCGCGGCGGTCTGTCGCATTGGAGTCCGCCAGCGCCCGCCTCTGCCGCGCTGTGAGCGGCAGAGGCAGCGCAATCCGCGTTGTTGCCCGCTGGCACCGGCGTCACCGGGGCCAGGCGGCAGCCAGTTTGCGCCGAGTGTCCTCCAGCAGTTCGGGGATGGCCCGCGAGCGGGCGATGATCGGGAAGAAGTTGGCGTCACCGGCCCAGCGCGGCACGACGTGCTGATGCAGGTGGGCGGCGATGCCCGCCCCGGCCACCTGGCCTTGGTTCATGCCGACGTTGAAACCGTGCGGCGCCGAAGCCGAGCGGATCGCCCGCATCGCCGCTGCCGTCAGACGGCCAAACTCGGCCGCCTCGTCGGGCGTCAGCTCGGTGTAGTCCGAGATGTGGCGGTACGGGCAGACCAGCACGTGTCCTGGCGAATACGGGTAGAGGTTCATGACGACGAAAGCCAGCTCGCCGCGGTGGACGATCAAGCCCTCCTCGTCGGCCCGCGCCGGGGCCCGGCAGAACGGGCACTCCTCGGCGCTGGCGTCCTTGGGGCGGCTCTCCCCCTCGATGTAGGCCATCCGGTACGGCGTCCACAGGCGGTCGAAGCCGTCGGGCAACCCCGCGAAATCGGAGGCGGGCTCCATCACTTGGCCTTCGTGTCGATGGCTTGGCGGATCTCCGCGATGGCGTCAGCGACGGCCACGCCGTTCTTCTGCTCGCCGCCGCGATAGCGGAACGAGACGGCCCCGGCGGCCAGGTCTTGGTCGCCGGCGATCAGCGTGAACGGAACCTTCTGCTTGGCGGCGTTGCGGATCTTCTTGCCGAAGCGGTCGTCGGATTCGTCCACCTCGACTCGGATGTCGGCAGCCCGCAGCTTGGCGGCGACGTCCTCCAGATACGGCAGGTGGTCGTCGCCGACGGGCACGCACACCACCTGAACGGGGGCCAGCCAGGCCGGGAAGGCGCCGGCGTAATGCTCGGTCAGCACGCCCATGAAGCGCTCGATCGAGCCGAATTTGGCCGAGTGGATCATGACGGGGCGCTGGCGGGTGCCGTCGGCGGCGGTGTATTCCAGGTCGAAGCGCTCGGGTTGGTTGAAGTCGTATTGGATGGTCGACATCTGCCAGGTGCGCCCGATGGCGTCCTTGGCCTGGACGGATATCTTCGGCCCGTAGTAGGCCGCCCCGCCCGGATCTGGCACCAGTTCCAGCCCCGACTCGCGTCCGACTTTCTCCAGGATGGCGGTGGCCTTGGCCCAGTCCTCGTCAGAGCCGATGAACTTGTCCTTCTTCTTGCCCTCGCTGTCGCGGGTCGACAGCTCCAGGTAGAAGTCGTCCAGGCCGAAGTCGCGCAGCAACTGCAGGATGAAGCCGAGCAGGTGTTTGATCTCGTCCTCGGCCTGCTCGGGGGCGACGTAGGAGTGGGAGTCGTCCTGGGTGATCGAGCGGACCCGCGTCAGGCCTTGCAGAACGCCGGACTTCTCGTTGCGGTAGACCGTGCCGAACTCGAACAGGCGCAGCGGCAGCTCGCGGTAGGAGCGCCCGCGGGATTTGAAAATGAGGTTGTGCATCGGGCAGTTCATCGCTTTGACGCGGTAGCGCATGCCGGTCGGGGTGGCGTTGCCCTCGTCGCCGAACTCGACCTCCTCCATGCCGGGGAACATCATCTCCTGGTAGTACGGCAGGTGGCCGGAGGTGTAGAACAGGCTCTCTTTGGCGACGTGCGGCGTGCCGACGTATTGGAAGCCGGCCCGCAGGTGCGCGCGGCGGACGTAGTCCTCCATCTCGCGTTTGATTACGCCGCCCTTGGGGTGGAAGACGGGCAGGCCGGAGCCCAGCTCCTCGGGGAAGGAGAAGAGGTCCAGCTCGGCGCCGAGTTTGCGGTGGTCGCGGCGGGCCGCCTCCTCCAGGCGGTGCTGGTAGTCGTCGAGGGCCTCTTTGGTGGGCCAGGCGGTGCCGTAGATCCGCTGCAGGGAGTCTTTGGACTGGTCGCCGCGCCAGTAGGCGGCCGAGTTGCGCGTGATGGCCATCGCCTTCAGATAGCCGGTGTGGGGGACGTGGGGGCCCCGGCAGAGGTCTTTCCAGACGACCGTGCCGTCGGGGCGGACGTTGTCGTAGATGGTTAGCTCGCCCTCGCCGACCTCGACCGACGCCCCCTCGGTGGCGGCCGCTTTGCCCTTGTCGGCGATCAACTCCAGCTTGAACGGCTCGCCGGCCAGCTCGGCGCGGGCCTGCTCGTCGGTGACGACGCGGCGGACGAAGCGCTGCTGCTGGCGCAGCAGCTGCTGGGCCTTCTTCTCGATGGCTTTGAGGTCTTCGGGGGTGAACGGCGCCTCGACCTTGAAGTCGTAGTAGAAGCCGTCGACAATGGGCGGGCCGATGCCCAGCTTGGCGTCGGCGAACAGCAGTTGGACGGCCTGGGCGGTGACATGGGCGCAGGAGTGGCGTATGATCGACAGGCCCTCGTCGGAGTCGATGGCGACCGGCTCGGGCTCGGCGCCGTCGGGGATCTCGGTGGCCAAGTCGACCGTCTTGCCGTCCAACCTCATGGCCACGACCGACAGGTCTTTGCCGTACAGGTCCAAACCAGTGCTCATCATCTTCCCTTCCGATAGCCATCCCATTCTGCCACCATCGGGACAGATTTCATCGCGCCGACCGCTGGGTCGGCGAGGAGTCGTGGCGCGACGGCGTTTGGCGCGCTCGGGACGCCATTCATCCCCTTCCGCCCGCCCGCCGACGCCGCCTGTTGGCCGGATCAGGCCTGCGCCAAGGGGAAGTCGGCGACTGCCCGATAGATCGGCCCGGTCGGCGTCAAAGTCGAGGAGTAGAGCGCGCAGCCGTCGGCCGTCCAGTCGAAGTCGCCGAAGGAGTCGACCACCTCCAGCAGGCCGCGCACCGGCGCCGGATGCGAGCAGCGCGCCAGCGTCAGATGGGGCGTGAACTTGCCGCCGTCCACCTTGACGCCGCTGCGCGAGGCCGCCTGGCGCGCCTTGGCCGACAACGCCGCCAACTCATCCGCCCCTTGGCGACAGCCCAGCCAGACCTGTCTGCCGACGGGTGCGCCCGACTTGAAGTCGCCGAAGAAGCCGGCTCCGCCCATCCGGACTGGAAAGCCCTCCGCCGGGGAGGCGGCCCGCACGGTTTCGACGAACCGCGCCGACGACTCGTCGTCCACCTCGCCCAGGAAAGCCAGCGTGATGTGCCAGTTCTCCGGCGCAGACCAGCGCCAGCCCGGCACAGCGTCCCGGCGTGGACCGACGTACCCCTCTAAGCGCTCCACCACGTCCGACGGCGGCGCCACGGCGACGAACAGCCTGGTCATTGGGCGAACGGGGCCAGCGCCTCGCCGATCGGCTGGCGGATGGTCAAAGTGGCGCGGCGGTCCATGCCCGTCTCCCCCATGTTGATGACGACGAGATTCTCGCCCCGGAAGGCCTGGGCCAGCCCGGCCGCCGGATAGACCACCAGCGAGGTGCCGCCGACGATCAGCGTGTCGGCGGCGGCGATCTCCTCCACAGCCTCCTCCATGACGCGCCCGTCCAACATTTCCTCGAACAGCACGACGTCCGGCCGGACCACTCCCCCGCACTCGTCGCACTCCGGCACGCCGACCGCGCCCAACACGTAGTCGAGCCCGAAGCTCTTGTGGCATTGGACGCAGTGGTTGCGATGGACGCTGCCGTGCAATTCGAGCACCCGCTGCGACCCGGCCATTTGGTGCAGCCCGTCGATGTTCTGCGTGACGACGGCGCTCAGCTTCCCCGCCCTCTCCAAGGCCGCCAGCGCCAGGTGCGCCTTGTTGGGACGGGCCTGCGGATGGACCAGGTGGCGCTTGTAGAACTCGAAAAAGTCCTCCGGATGCTCGACCAGGAAGGAGTGCGACGTCATCTGCTCCGGCGACAGCGTCGCGCCCAACTGCTGGTTGTAGACCCCGTCGGCGGAGCGGAAGTCCGGGATGCCGCTCTCGGTCGACACCCCTGCGCCGCCGAAGAAGACGATGCGCCGCGAGCCGTCGACTATCTCGCGCAAAGTTTCAGCCATGCCCCAAGTATCCCATCGCCCGCCGACACTCGCGGCAGGTCCCGTCCCACAGGAGGCCGGAAGCCCCGACCGGTCACCGACCGAGCCGACAGTTCGCCGAAGGGACACAACCCGTGAGCCCACCGCCCGGCAAACGGCCGCGGCCGGGCCTGCGGCGAAGCGAATCATCGGCGCCCCGTTTGGCCCCGGATGCCCGATCTTTCGACCGGTTGTCGGCTAGGGTTGGGTGTCAGATGTTCGCGCCCGAGGAGACAGCTTGAATTCCAACGCCCACAAGACCATCACCTTCGTCGTCCCTTGTTACAACTCGGCGGAATACATGGACCATTGCGTCAGCTCGCTGCTGACCGGCTCGGAGGACGTCGAGGTCATCATCGTCGACGACGGCTCGGTCGACGACACCGGCGCCAAGGCCGACCAGTGGGCGGCCCAGCATCCAGGACTGGTCCGCGTCATCCACCAGGAGAACAAGGGGCACGGCGGCGCGGTGATGGCGGGCCTGCGGGAAGCCAGGGGCGTCTATTTCAAGGTGGTGGACTCCGACGACTGGCTGGAGAACAACGCCCTCGGCTTGACGCTCAGCAAACTGCGCCACTTCGTCGCCTCCGGCAGCCCCGTCGACCTGGTGGTCGCCAACTACGTCTACGAGCACATGTATTCCGGCACCCGCAAGGTGATCCGCTACGGCACGGCGCTGCCGAAGAACCGCGTCTTCACCTGGAATGAGACCGGCCCGTTCACCTGGAGCCAGTACATCGTCATGCACGCGGCCATCTATCGCACGCAGCTGCTGCGCAACTCCGGGCTCGAGCTGCCCGAGCACACCTACTACGTCGACAACATCTTCGTCTACACGCCGCTGCCCCACGTCGAGACGCTCTACTACTTGCCGACCAACCTCTATCGCTACTGCATCGGACGCGAGGACCAGTCGGTCAACGAGAAGGTCCAAGTCAGCCGCCTCGACCAGCAGATGCGCGTCACCGAGATCCTGGTGGACGCCGTCAAGATCCCCGAGGGGGTGGGCAACCGCAAGCTGGCCGCCTACATGTGCAATTTCTTGTCGCTGATCGTGGCGGCCTCGTCGGCTTTCGCGTTGATCGACGGCTCGCGCCAGGCATTGGAGCAGCGCCGCCAGATGTGGCGGCACATCGACCAAACCGATCCGCATCTGAAGGTCCGCCTGGGTTTCGGCAACATCCTGGTGTTGGCGACCAACCTGCCCGGAGCCGTCGGGCGGCGCGTCTCGTTGGGCCTCTACCGCCTGGCGCAAAGGCTCTACCGCTTCAACTGACGCTCCGCCGAATGCCGCCCGTCGAACCGCGGGCGTGCGGGTGTTGGCACGTTGGGCTCGCGGCGGCCTCAACAGGCTCGCACCGGTGGCCGTCGGGCCTCACCCGACGTCGAGGAACTCCGTGTGCTCTTGGCCGTCGCCGCGCTCGGCGACCTTGGCCGCCCGATAGGTGGGGTGGGCGCGGGTCAGCATGATGACGCCGGCGATGGCGGCCAGGCCCAGCCCGACCAGGCAGAAGGCCGGGCCGAACGTCAAGTGGCGGCCCTCGCCGAGCACCGCTATGCCGAAGATGACGGCGACAACCGGGCTGGTCACCGTCATGGAGGCGACGACCACCTCGGTGGGGCCGGTCGCGTAACCCTGCTGGACGAGCAGGCCTGCCAGGCCGCTGCCGATCACCAGCGCGACGCCGATGCCCCACACCATCGGGTCTTGCCACCAGGCGTGGTCGCGGGCGTATTCGATGACCGCCTTGACTAGAGACGCCTCCAGCCCGTAGAAGAGCGCGCCGCCGGACGCCCAGAACAGGCAGCGCCACTGCCGGGGCCCGCGCGAACCGGCCGAGGCGAACAGGCCCGCCACCGCGTAGACGACGCACGAGGCGATAGCCACCGGGATGAGGCTGAGCCCTTTGGACGGCGAGGTGTGGGCGGCGACGACGGCGACGAAGCCGAAGGCGGCGGCCACCGTCAAGACTGTCGGAACGAGGATGCGCGTCGCGCCCGGCCCGCGCAGCTTCCCGGCCAGAATGACCGACCACGGAAAGGCCAGCAGCCCGACCGGCTGGACGACCGACACCGGGGCCATCGTCAACCCGCAAACCTGGCAGGCCAGCGACACGCCCATCAACCCCATGCCGATCCACCAATGGGTGTCTTGAAGCAGTTGCAGCAACTGGCGGCGGTCCATGCGCTGTCGCGCCCGGTTCTCCTCGACTTGCCCGCCAACGGCCGAATGCTGGACTTTGGCGGAAAGCGCGAAGCAGAACGACCCGAACACGCCCAGCATGACAGCCATAGGGATGTTCTGTTCCACGTGCACCCTCCGAATCGCGCCGCCGCTCCTGCCGGACACCAACTCTACCGGCCAAGGCGTCCAATTCGGGGCACATCGACCCGTACGCCGGCCGACGATTGCTCACAGCACAGTCGCCCGGATTGCCGAGGCGTTGGCTGTGTCGTGCCACACCGCCAACCTCCGTGCTGGACGAGGGCGCCGCGTGCTGATTCGTGGCCCTGCTGCGCACCCATCTGCCAGAGCGCCTCTGGCCGACCCCCCGCATCAGTCGACTGGGGCCCGAGAATGTCTCAGTGGTTCGGTTCTAGGCCCAAGACTGTGGCCAGGGCCGCGTCGACGGCCGCCACCTCATTGGCAAGCCGTGCGTCAACGGGTTCGCCACCTTGGAACTGGGATTGGATACCGAGCCGCTGTTCGCCAGGCTGACTCAAATGTGTCTAGAACGCGGGTTGGCATCTGTTGCGAATGCCGATTGGAGGCGTTGATGAAGTACTTGTCACGGGTGGCGGACGGCATCTTGGCGGACAACCTGTCGGCGCTGGGAGCCGTGGCGGTGGAAGGTATTCGCAGTTGTGGGAAGACGGAGACAGCGCGGCAAGTGGCTCGCAGTGAGGTTCGTCTCGATGTGGACTCCAACGCGGTCCGTTTGGCGGAACTGGATGCCGGACTGCTGTTGGAAGGCCCAACACCCCGACTGATCGACGAATGGCAACGCGCCCCTCGCGTGTGGGACGCTCTTCGGCGGGCCGTCGACGACCGTCACATGACTGGCCAGTTCGTCTTGACCGGTTCGGCCACTCCCGATGACACCTTGGAACGGCATCCCGGCGCGGGACGATTCGCAGTCATGGGCATGCGCACGATGACGCTCGCTGAGAAGGAGGCCGTCACACCGACAGTCTCCCTTGTCACCCTCCTTGTCGGCGACCCGGTCACCCCTGCACTGTGCGAACTCAGCCCGGCCGACTACTGCCACCACATCGTCATGGGCGGCTGGCCAGAGCTTGTGGGCCGCACCGAGCAGACCGCGCGGCGCTTCTTTGAGGGCTATCTGGCCGCCACCATCGAACGCGATCTGCCCAACGTGTCAGGAGGGCGCCGCCATCCGCTCCTGGTACGCCGTTTCCTCCACGGCTATGCCCAGCAGACAGCTCAGGCAACCACTCTGAAGACCATTGCCGCCAATGCCGCTGGGTTGCGGAACGATGCCGATCCCCGCGCGATCAACCGCGATACGGCCGCCACCTATCGCGACACGCTAAC
>JAISUF010000084.1 GCA_031272195.1 Propionibacteriaceae bacterium | reverse complement strand
CTGGGCGCGCCCGAGATCATCGTCAACAACGAGAAGCGGATGCTCCAGGAGGCCGTCGACTCGCTGTTCGACAACGGCCGGCGCGGCCGCCCCGTGACGGGCCCCGGCAACCGCCCGCTGAAGTCGATCTCCGACATGCTCAAGGGCAAGCAGGGCCGCTTCCGCCAGAACCTGCTGGGCAAGCGCGTCGACTACTCGGGCCGCTCGGTCATCGTCGTCGGCCCGCAGTTGAAGCTGCACCAGTGCGGCCTGCCCAAGACGATGGCGCTGGAACTGTTCAAGCCGTTCGTCATGAAGCGGCTGGACGACCACAACCACGCCCAGAACATCAAGTCGGCCAAGCGGATGGTCGAGCGCCAGCGCCCCGTCGTGTGGGACGTGTTGGAGGAGGTCATCTCCGAGCACCCCGTGCTGCTCAACCGCGCCCCGACGCTGCACCGCCTGGGCATCCAGGCTTTTGAGCCGCAGTTGATCGAGGGCAAGGCCATCCAGATCCACCCGCTGGTCTGCACGGCGTTCAACGCCGACTTCGACGGCGACCAGATGGCCGTCCACCTGCCGCTGAGCGCGGAGGCGCAGGCCGAGGCCCGCATCCTGATGCTGTCGACGAACAACATCCTCAAGCCCGCCGACGGCCGTCCCGTGACGATGCCCACCCAGGACATGATCATCGGCCACTACTTCCTGACCCTCGAGCGCGCGGGCATCAAGGGCGACGGCCGGGCTTTCTCGTCGATCGCCGAGGCGCTGATGGCCTTCGACAACCACGAGATCGTCATCGGCACGCCGATCAAACTGCGCATCGCGGCCGGGACGACCCCGCCGCGCGGCGTCCAGACTCGCTCGGACGGGTCGTTCCTGCTCGACACGACGCTGGGGCGCGCCCTGTTCAACGAGGCGCTGCCCGCCGACTACCCGTATGTCAACGACGAGGTCGGCAAGAAGCGGCTGGGACAGATCGTCAACGACCTCGCCGAGCGCTATCCCAAGGTGCAGGTCGCCACGACGCTGGACAACCTGAAAGACCTGGGCTTCAAGTGGGCCACCCGCTCGGGTGTGACGGTGTCCATCTCCGACGTCCAGACCCCGCCCGACAAGCCCGAGATCCTGGCAGGCTACGAGGCTCGCGCCGACAAGATCACCAAGCAGTACGAGCGCGGCAAGATGACCGAGGAGGAGCGGCAGCAGGAGCTGGTCCAGCTGTGGACCGACGCCACCAACGAGCTGACCGCCGCTATGGAGGCCAACTTCACCAAGTCGAACCCGATCTACATGATGGTCCACTCGGGGGCCCGCGGCAACATGACGCAGATGCGCCAGATCGCCGCTATGCGCGGCCTGGTGGCCAACCCGAAGGGCGAGATCATCGCCCGGCCGATCAAGTCGAACTTCCGCGAGGGCCTGTCGGTGTTGGAGTACTTCATCTCGACCCACGGCGGCCGCAAGGGCCAGGCCGACACCGCTTTGCGGACGGCCGACTCCGGCTATCTGACCCGGCGCCTGGTCGACGTCTCCCAGGACGTCATCATCCGCGAGGAGGACTGCGGCACCGAGCGCGGCCTGACCAAGAAGATCGCCGCCGTCGGGCCCGACGGCAAGGCCCGCCCGGCCCGCAACGTCGAGACGGCCGTCTACGCCCGCACGCTGGCCGAAGACCTGGTGGCCGGCGGCAAGGTGCTGGCCAAGGCCGGCGACGACTTGGGCGACGCCGTGATCAAGAAGGCCGTCAAGGCCGGCGTCACCGAGGTCAAGGTCCGCTCCGTGCTGACTTGCGAGTCGGCCTCCGGAACCTGCGCGCTGTGCTACGGCCGCTCCCTGGCCACCGGCAAGCTGGTCGACGTCGGCGAGGCCGTCGGCATCGTCGCCGCCCAGTCGATCGGCGAGCCCGGCACGCAGTTGACGATGCGGACCTTCCACACCGGGGGTGTGGCCGGCGACGACATCACCCAGGGCCTGCCCCGCGTGGTCGAGCTGTTCGAGGCCCGCACGCCCAAAGGCAAGGCGCCGATCGCCGAGGCGGGCGGCCGGGTCAACATCACCGAGGCCGACCGGGTCCGCAAGCTGGTCATCGTCCGCGACGACGGCGAGCCGAACCTGGAGTATCCGCTGCCGCGCCGCGTCCGCCTGGAATGGGAGGACGCCGCCGGCGACAAGCACCTGATCGAGGACGGCGCCCACGTCGCGGCCGGCGAGCAGCTCTACGCCGGCACGCCCGACCCGCAGGACGTCCTGCGCGTCTCGGGCCTGCGCAAGGTGCAGGAACACTTGGTCGAAGAGGTGCAGGCGGTTTACCGCACGCAGGGAGCGCCGATCCACGACAAGCACATCGAGATCATCATCCGCCAGATGCTGCGCCGCATCACCGTCATCGAGTCCGGCGACACGTCGATGCTGCCCGGCGAGCTGGTCGACCGGACGATCTTCGAGACGACCAACCGCCAGATGGTCACCGAGGGCAAGACGCCCGCCCAGGGCCGTCCTGTCCTGATGGGCATCACGAAGGCGTCCTTGGCGACCGAGTCGTGGCTGTCGGCGGCGTCCTTCCAGGAGACGACGAAGGTGCTGACGGATGCCGCAATCCACGGCAAGTCTGACTCGCTGGTCGGCTTGAAGGAGAACGTCATCTTGGGCAAGCTGATCCCGGCCGGCACCGGCCTGGAGCGCTATCGCAACATCCGCGTCGAGCCGACCGCCGAGGCCCGCGCCGCCATCTACGACATCTCGTACGACCCGTACGAGTACGACGTGGCCACCGGCGTGCCGCCCCTGGACGACTACGACGCCGACCTGCGCTGAGCCCGGCTGAGGCATGGCGGTCCGCTATCCGGGCGGTTTGGCGGGTTGGCGGCTCGGCCATCCCAGGGATGGCCGCTCGTCGCGCCGGTGAAACCGCCAGGCTAGGCTGGGACGGTGAGTGACTTGGACGACGCGGCGGTTCGCCCGCAAGACGACCTCTATCGGCACGTCAACGGTCAGTGGCTGGCCACGGCCGAGATTCCGGCCGACAAGCCCGGCACCGGCGCGTTCCTGAAACTGCGCGACGACGCTGAGGCGGCCATCCGCGACATCGTCACCGGCTTGTCGGGGTCGCCGGCCGGCGGCGAGGCGTGGAAAGTCGAGCAGCTGTACGCCGACTTCATGGACGCCGACGCCGTCGACGCCCTCGGCGTCGAGCCGCTGGCGCCCTACTTGGCCGAGATCGACCGGATCGACTCGGTGGGGGCGCTGCTGGAGTATTTTGGACGGTCCCTGCGGCGTGGCACCGGCTGCCCGCTCGACGTCGAGGTCGACTCCGACCCCGACGACCCGTCGCGCTACGTGCTGTTCGTCGGCCAGTCGGGCATCGGCCTGCCCGACGAGGAGTACTACCGTCTGGAGCAGCACGCCGCGATCCGGGGGCGCTATCGCGAGCACATCGACGAGGTCATGACGCTGGCGCGGGTTTCGTCGTCGGCCTCGGGCGTCGTCTTCGACTTGGAGGCGGCGGTCGCCGCCGGCCACTGGGACAAGGTCCGCACCCGCGACCTGAGGGCGACGCACAACCCGATGGCCGAGACCGAGTTCAGCCGTGAGTTCGACTGGTCGACGCTGTTGCGGGCCGCCGGGATTCCGGCCCAGGACGTGGTCGTGGTGGCGCAGCCGTCCTTCTTCGAGGGGCTGGCCGAACTGATCGTCCCCGGTCGGCTGGGGGATTGGAAGCTGTGGGCCAAGTGGGCCTTGGCGACCTCGCTGGCCCCGTACCTGCCCGCCGCCATTGTCCAGGCCAATTTCGACTTCTACGGCACCGTCCTCCAGGGCACGCCGCAGTTGCGCGACCGCTGGAAGCGCGGCGTCGGGCTGGTCGAGGGCGTGCTGGGCGAGGCCGTCGGCAAGCTGTACGTTGCCAAACACTTCCCGCCCGAGTCGAAGGCCCGCATGGACGGCCTGGTCGGCAACCTGCTGGCCGCCTACCGCGAATCGATCAGCCGCCTGACGTGGATGACCGACGCCACACGGGCCGAGGCGCTGCGCAAGCTCGACCGGTTCACCCCCAAGATCGGCTACCCCGACCAATGGCTGGACTACTCGGCCCTGGAAGTCGAGCCGGGCGACCTGGTGGGCAACGTCGTGCGGGCGGCCGAATTCCACTTCGACGACGAGGTCTCCAAGTTGGGCGGGCCGATCCGCCGCCACGAGTGGTTGATGACGCCCCAGACCGTCAACGCCTACTACCACCCGCTGCGCAACGAGATCGTCTTCCCGGCGGCCATCCTGCAGCCGCCGTTCTTCGACCCGCAAGCCGGCGACGCCGTCAACTATGGCGCCATCGGGGCGGTCATCGGCCACGAAATCGGCCACGGCTTCGACGACCAGGGATCGACCTGCGACGGCGACGGCCGCCTGCGGGACTGGTGGACGCCTGAGGACCGCGCCGCCTTCGAGGAGCTGACCGGCGCGCTGATCGCCCAATATGACGACCTGCGGCCCCAGCAGGCCCCCGACGTCCACGTCAACGGCGCGTTGACGATCGGGGAGAACATCGGCGACTTGGGCGGCCTTGGCATCGCCTTCCAGGCCTGGCGGCTGGCCGGAGACGGGGCGGAGGCGGATCAAGCCGAGGCGCGGGAGTTCTTCTTCGCCTGGGCCCGGATCTGGCGCTCGAAGAAGCGCGACGAGGCTTTGCGCACCCAGGTGGCGACCGATCCGCACTCGCCCGAGGAGTTCCGCTGCAACCAGGTGGTCAAGAACGTCGACGCCTTCCACGACGCCTTCGGCACCGCCGGCGGCGACGGGCTGTGGCTGGCGCCGGGCGAGCGGGTGAGGATCTGGTGAGCGGCCCCGACACCGTCCTGCGGCCGGGCAGTTGGGCCGAATACTCGCGTGTGCGCCGAATCCTCGACAAAGAGGTCACCTCCGGCGCGCTGCTGCTGTTGGCCGCCGTCGCCGCGATGGTTCTGGCCAACACCGTGCCCGGCTTCTACTTCGGTCTGCGCGACTTCCACTTGGGCGGGGAGCTGGCCGGACTCGACTTCAACCTGACGGTCGGCGAGTGGGCCCAAGACGGCCTGCTGGCGATCTTCTTCTTCCTGGTCGGATTGGAGTTGAAACGCGAGTTCGCCGCCGGCGACTTGCACGACCCGAAGACGGCCGTCGTGCCGATCGTGGCGGCCTTCGGCGGAGTGGTCGGGCCGGCCCTCATCTACACGGCGATCTGCTGGGGCGACGCCCAGGCCCTGCGCGGCTGGGCGGTGCCGGTGGCCACCGACATCGCCTTCGCGGTCGGCGTGCTGGCCTTGGTCGGCAGCCACCTGCCGGCCGCCCTGCGCACCTTCCTGTTGACGCTGGCGGTGACCGACGACTTGATCGGCATCGCCATCATCGCCATCGTCTACGCCAGCGGCCTGCAGTTGTGGTTCCTGTTGGCGTCGGCCGTGCCGATCCTGGCGTTCTGGTATCTGACGCAATTCCAGCGCCGCTTTCTGCGCCGCCACAAGGCGGCGGGTGTAGCCATACTGGCGGTGCTGGCGGTGCTGGCCTGGGGCCTGTTCTTCCACAGCGGCATCCACGCCACCATCGCCGGCGTCGTGCTGGGCTTCGTCGTCCCGGTCGGCGCGAACGGTCGCGGGGCCGGCCTGGCGCAGGCCATGGAGGATCGGGTCCGCCCTGTCTCGGGTTTGCTGGCCGCGCCGGTTTTCGCCTTTTTCGCCTCAGGCGTCGCCCTGGGCGGCTGGGAGGGCGTGGTGGCGTCGGCGACCTCCGACATCGGGTTGGGCGTCATCGTCGGCATGCCGGTCGGCAAAGCCATCGGCATCTTCGGCTCGACTTGGCTGGTCACCCGGCTGAAGCACGCTCGGCTCGACCCGGACGTCAAGTGGATCGACCTGCTTGGCCTGTCGGTGCTCGGCGGCATGGGCTTCACTGTGGCGCTGCTGGTTTGCGAGCTGAGCTTCGCCGACAACCAAGCCCACCTGGAGGACGGCAAAGTCGCCATCTTGGCGGCCTCGCTGTTGTCGGCCGTCATCGCCGGGGCCATGCTCAGGGCGCGCAGCCGCCACTACAAAGCCGTGGCGGAGCGCGAGGCCGTGGACGAGAACGCCGACGGCGTGCCCGACGTCTTCCAGCGCGAGGGCTGAGCGGCGCGCGGGGGCGGCGGGCGCGTCTGGACGCTTGACGGAGGGCCGCCTGTCGCCCACGGAGTCCCCAGGCCGCCGTCCGGCAGGGGAGCGCGCGGTTGGGCGTAACATGGGCCGGTTTGCCCGTAACATGGCCGGGCTATGGTGGCACGGTGCCAATCGACGCTCCCAAGTCACACAGCCGCGGACTCCTGGCCGGGTTGGGGTCGTATCTGCTTTGGGGATTCTTCCCGCTGTACTTCTTGGCGGTCGCGGCCGCCTCGGCCCAGGAGGTCGTCGCCCACCGCATCGTGTGGACGTTCGCGCTGGCGGCGGCCGGCGTCTTCTTGACCGGGCGGCGCGGACGACTGGTGGCCGTGTTGCGCCAGCGGCGGCTGGTCGGCAAGCTGTGGCTGGCCGGGGCGCTGGTGACGGCCAACTGGTCGATCTACGTCTGGGCGGTGTTGAACGACCGCCTGATCGACGCCTCCTTGGGCTATTTCGTCAACCCGCTGGTGACGGTGGCCCTGGCGATGGCCTTCCTCGGCGAGCGTCCCCGCCGACTGCAACTGGCGGCGCTGGCGGTGGCCTCGTCGGCGGTCGTCGTCATCGCGGTTTGGTACGGGCAGGTGCCGTGGGTGGCGCTGCTGCTGGCACTGACGTTCGGCGCCTACGGGCTGATCAAGAAGCAGGTCGATCTCGACCCGCTGGTCGGCTTGGCCGTCGAGACGTCGCCGCTGGCGCCGTTCGCCGCCGCGTTCATCGTCTTCCTGCAGGCCACCGGCGCGGGAACGTTGACCTCGGCCGGGCCGGTCCACACCGTCGCCTTGCTGCTGGCCGGGGTGGTCACCGCCGCGCCGCTGCTGCTGTTCGCCGCCGCCGCCAACCGCATACCGCTTTCGACACTCGGCCTGCTGCAGTACGCCTGCCCGGTCTTGCAGTTCCTGCTCGGCGTGACGGTCTTCGCCGAGCCGATGCCGACGGCCCGCTGGTTCGGCTTCGGGCTGGTTTGGCTGGCTCTGGCGATCCTGACCGTCGACCTGCTTCGGCCGCGGGCTCAGACAGTCCAGGTGTCGGGGCCGGTCACATAGTCCTGCAGGGCGGCCAGGCGCTCGGCGGGGTCGTCGGCCATCGTCACCTGGGCCCGCGCCAAGTCGTCGTGGGTCGGGTGGTCGACGTCGCGGAAAATGCCGATCGGCGAGCGCCGGATGACGCCCAAGTCGGTCAGCGCGGCCAGCTCCGAGGCCAATCCGGCGTCTTCCCGGTGGGCGTCGTGGACGATGATCGAGCCGTCAGGGGCCTGGTCGGTCGGGCCGACGGCCAGCGAGCCCTCGGCTGTCCGGTAGACGCACTGGGAGCCGTCTTTGCCGAAAACGACCGGCTGGCCGTGGACCAGCGGGATCAGGCCGGAGTCGGGGCCCTTGAGGGCGTCGAAGGCGCCGTCGTTGAAAATCTGGCAGTTCTGGTAGATCTCGACCAGCGACGCCCCCCGGTGGCCGACGGCCGCGGCGAGCGTCTCGGCCAGATGGGCCCGCGAGGAGTCCATCGTGCGGGCGACGAACGTCGCCCCGGCGCCCAGGGCCAGCGCCACCGTGTTGAAGGGCTCGTCGACCAAGCCCTTCGGGGTGGACTTGGTGACTTTGCCGATCTCGGAGGTGGGGGAGGCCTGGCCCTTCGTCAAGCCGTAGATGCGGTTGTTGAACAGCATGATGGTGATGTTGACGTTGCGGCGCAGGGCGTGGATCAGATGGTTGCCGCCGATGCTGAGGGCGTCGCCGTCACCCGTCACCACCCAGACAGACAAGTCTGGCCGGGCAATAGCGATGCCCGTCGCCAGGGCCGGGGCGCGCCCGTGGATGGAGTGGACGCCGTAGGTGTTCATGTAGTACGGGAAGCGCGACGAGCAGCCGATGCCGGACACGATCACCGTGTTCTCCCGGCGGATGCCCAATTGGGGCAGCAAGCCTTGGAAGGTGGCCAGGATCGAGTAGTCGCCGCAGCCGGGGCACCAGCGCACCTCCTGGTCGGAGGCGAAATCCTTGCGGTTGAGTTCGCCGGTCGCCAACGGCACGCCGGACAGGCCGCTGGGCAGGGTGGCGTCGGTCATGATTCCTCCTTCTCAACCTCGTCGACGACTTCTTTGAGGTGCTGGGCCAACTCGGCCTGCGACAACGGCAGGCCGCGCATCCGCCGATACGGCTCGGCGTCGACGAGATAGCGGGCCCGCAGCAGAAACGACAACTGCCCGGAGTTCAACTCCGGCACGATGACGCGCCGATAGCCCTTGAGGACCTCGCCGAGGTTGGACGGCAGAGGGTTGAGGTGGCGCAGGTTCAAGTCGGCGATGTGGCGGCCCGACTCGCGCACCCGCTGGGCGGCGGCCCAGGTCGCGCCCTGGGTCGAGCCCCAGCTGACGACCAGCACGCGGGCCGCGCCGGTTGGGTCGTGCGGCTCGACGTCGGGCACCTTGACGGCCTCGATCTTGCGGCGGCGCAACTCGACCATCTTGGCGTGGTTGATGGGGGAGTACGACACCTCGCCGGTCTCGATGTCCTTCTCCAAACCGCCGATGTGGTGCTCCAAGCCGGGCGTGCCGGGCAGCGCCCAGGCGCGGGCCAGCGTCTCGGGGTCGCGGTGGTAGGGGTGGTACGCGCCGTCGTCGCCGTTCGGCTCGGTGGTGAAGTTCGGCTTGATCTCGGGCAGCGCGGCCAGGTCGGGGATGGCCCACGGCTCGGCGCCGTTGGCCAGGTAGCCGTCGGTCAGCAGGATGACGGGCGTGCGGTGCTCCAGGGCGATGCGGCAGGCGTCGAAGGCGGCGTCGAAACAGCCGCTGGGCGAGTCGGCGGCGATCACCGGCAGGGGCGCCTCGCCGTGGCGTCCGAACATCGCCTGCAGCAGGTCGGCCTGCTCGGTCTTGGTCGGCAGGCCGGTCGACGGGCCGCCGCGCTGGACGTCGACCACCACCAGCGGCAGCTCCAACATGACCGCCAAGCCGATCATCTCGGTCTTCAGCGCCAGGCCCGGCCCCGATGTGGCGGTGACGGCCAAGTCGCCGGCGTAGGAGGCGCCCAGGGCCGCCCCGCAGGCGGCGATCTCGTCCTCGGCCTGGTAAACCATGACGCCGTGCTCCTTGGCGCGGGCCAGGATGTGCAAGATGTCCGAGGCGGGCGTGATCGGATAGGCCCCCATGAACAGCTTGAGGCCGCTGCGGGCGGCGGCCGCCATCAGCCCGTAGGCGGTCGCCCGGTTGCCAGAGACCTGGCGGTAGGTGCCCGGCGGCACGGGCGCCTTGGCGATCTCGTAGCGGGCCAGCTCGGTCGTCTCGCCGAACGCGTAGCCGGCCTTGAAGGCGGCGACGTTGGCGTCGCGGACCTGGCCTTGGAAGCGCGCCTGCAAGTAGTCGACGGTGCCGGCGGCGGGACGCTCGTAGATCCAGCTCAGCAAGCCGAGGACGTAGAAGTTCTTGGCACGGGCGGCGTCCTTGCGGCCCAGGCCCAAGTCGGCCACGGCCGCCAGCGTCTGGGCGGTCAGGTTGAAGGCGGCCAACTGGTAGCCGTCCAGCGTCTGGTCTTGCAGCGGGTCGTTGGCGTAGCCGACCTTCGCCAGGTTGCGGGGCGTGAACTCGGCGGTGTCGGCGATGATGAGGCCGCCGCGCTCCAAGTCGCCGATGTTGGCCTTGAGCGCCGCCGGGTTGAAGGCCACCAGCACGTCGGGGCGGTCGCCGGGGGTGTGGATGTCGTAGTTGGCCAACTGCAGCTGGTAGCTCGACACGCCGCCGATCGTGCCTTGCGGGGCTCTGATCTCGGCCGGATAGTTGGGCAGGGTGGAGAAGTCGTTGCCGGCCAGCGCCGTCTCGTGGGCGAAGCGGTCTCCGGCCAACTGAATCCCGTCTCCCGAATCGCCGGCGATGCGGATGACGACTTGCCTCAAAGCGGTAACGCTAGTCACTTCAGTTCAGCTCCCACAAGGATCGTGCGCCCAATTGCACAGTGATCCACTGTAGCCGACCGGCGAGCGCAAAGCTCGCCGCATCGCCGCTGTTTCGCGTTGTCAGCCCGCGGCGAACGACGCCCATCGGGAAAAGGTGCAGCAGCCTGGCGGCGCGACGGGGGGATGGCCGGACGGCCGGTCGCCTCGGCGGCGGCGCGCGGGCGAGGCGACGCAGGCCGCCGGGTGGATGGGAAGCCGGTGTCGACGAGTCCGGCAGCGACCTGGCCCGAAGGGCGGGCTGTTCGGGCTTGTGGGGGAGCGGGAGCGTAGCCCTGGCCCCCGGCGCTAGGCTGGGATGGTGGTTCGGCGGCTGGCGAGTGATGTTCGGCGGGCTTGGCGCTGCGCCGGCGTCAAGCGCGGCCTGCTCGGCTCGGCCCTGATCTTCGTCGGCTCCCTGACGCCGGCCTACCTGCCGCAGAACACCCCTTGGTGGCAGCCGCTGCGGGCACTCGGGCTGGACAGTTGGCCCGCCTCGGTGGCCGGCACCGCGGCGGTGGTGGCCGGCGTCATCCTGATGCTGCACAGCTGGCTTGGCCTGCGGCCCGGCTCGGGGGCGGACGTCAAGTTCTGGGCCGTGGCGCTGCTGTGGTCGCTGCCGCTGCTGATCGCCCCGCCGGTGTTCAGCCACGACGCCTACGGCTACGCCGCCGAGGGCTGGCTGCTGCGCAACGGCCTGAACCCCTACGACTTCCCCGTCAGCGCCCTGCCCGGCTCCTTCGCCGACCAGGCCGCCTGGGTCTGGCGTTACGACACGGCCATGTACCCCCCGCTCAGCCTGCTGATCTTCGCCGGCGTCGTGGTCGCCACCGGACAGGACCCATACCTGTCCGCCGTCGGCATGCGGGCGCCGGCCGTGGCCGGGGTGGCCATGATCGGCTATTTCCTGCCGCGCATCGCCCGCCGCGTCGGCGTCGACCCGGTTCGGGCTGCCTGGTTCACCTCGATCAACCCGCTGCTGTTGATCGACTTGGTCGGCGGGGCCCATAACGACGCCTTGATGATGGGCCTGGTGGTGTGGGCGCTGTGGCTGGCGGCTTCGCGCCCCAAGTGGGTGCCGCGACGGCTGGTCCGCCTGCTGGGCAAGCGCGGGACGCTGGTGTGGGGCCTGGTGGCGCCGTCGATCGTCTTGGGCGTGGCCGCCTGCGTCAAGCAGCCGGCCTTCCTGGCCGCCTACCCCGTGGCGCTGCTGGGCCACAGTTGGACGCGGCTCGACTGGCCGCAGACCTGGCGATCGGCGGCGCGCGTCCTGGGCTGCCTGGCGGTGTCGGCGGCGGTCTTCGCGGGCATCTCGCTGGCCTCGGGGCTGGGTTTCGGCTGGGTCAAAGCCGCGGCCGTCCCCGGCAAGATCGTCACGCTGGCGCCGTTCAGCCTGGTCGGAACCGGCCTGGAATATGTCGTCGCCTGGCTGACCGACCAGGCGACCGGCGACTTGGTCTATTCGGCGTTCCGCGCGTTGGGCCTGGTGTTGACGCTGGCCGTCATAGTCTGGCTGGGTTTCGGACTGGGGCGGCGCCGCCCGTTGGCGTTTCTGAGCTGGTCGTGGCTGGCCTTCGCGTTCTGCGGCTACTCGATGTACTCGTGGTATCTGACCTGGGGCGGCTCGCTGCTGCCGTTGGCGTCGCCCGGCCGGCGCGCCGAACAGGCGGCGGTCGTCGTGACGTCGGCCCTGCTGGCCTACGAGGCCGGCAACTTGTCGTGGCGCAACGACGCCGTCGCGCTGGGCATGGCGGCCTTGGCGATCGTCGCCGCCATGCTCGTGCGGCACCATCGCAAACCGCGTGTGGCAATGCCTGGTTGAGTTGATAGTAGGCTGAAGCGGTGACTGTGCGCGCATACATCGACCAGGGCGTGGGGCACATCGAGCTGGACCGCCCGGAGGCCATCAACGCCTTGACGCTGGAAATGATCCGCGAGCTGACCAGAATCCTCGACGACTACGCCGCTGACGACCAAATCAAGTCCGTCGAGTTGCGGGGCCTCGGCGAGCGCGGCTTCTGCGCGGGCGCCGACGTGCGCCAACTGCGCGATATGGTGCTGGCCGGGGAAGACCCGGGGGTGTTCTTCGAGGCCGAATATTCGCTCGACCGCAAGGTCTTGACCTACCCCAAGGCCCACACCACTCACATCCACGGCATCACGATGGGCGGAGGCATGGGCATTTCTGTCCACTCCGGCACGCGGGTTGTCAGCCCCGACGCCAAACTGGCCATGCCGGAGACCAAGATCGGCCTGTTCCCGGATGTCTTGATGAGCTGGCATCTGGCCTGGATGCCGTTTGAGATCGGCACTCATCTGGGCTTGACGGGCAACTCTTTCAACGCCGCCGACGCGCTGTGGCTCAAACTGGCCGACTCTTGCGACGGCGAGCCGCCCGTCGGCGCGCTGGCCGCCCAGTCGGAGTGGATCGCGCAATGCTATGGCGGCGCCGAGACGGTCGGGGAGATCATCGGCCGGCTGGAGCAGCACGCCGATCCGCAGGCCCGCCAAACCGCCGCCGACCTGCGCGCCCGCTGTCCGTTGTCGCTGGCGGTGACGCTGGAGGCGCTGCGCCGGGCCCGCGCCATCCGAACGCTGGCCTCGCAACTGGACCAAGACTTGTCGGTGGCCAAGGCGCTGGCCGTCAAACCGGATTTCGCCGAGGGTGTGCGGGCGCAGTTGGTCGACCGCGACCGCCAGCCCAAGTGGTCGCACGAGCGCGTCGAGGATGTCAGCCGCGACGAAGTGCTGGCCTGCTTCGCCAACGCCTGAGGGCCAAGCGGGCAAGATCTCAGGCGTAGTCGACGACGACGGGGGAGTGGTCGGAGATTCGCTTGGCGTAGCTGGCGTCGCGGTCGGTCGCCGCGCTGGTCGCGGTGGCCGCCAGGTCCGGTGTGGCCAACTGGTAGTCGATGCGCCAACCGGCGTCGTTGTCGAACGCCTTGCCCCGCCAACTCCACCACGAATAGGGCCCGGACTCGCCCTCGTGGAGGCTGCGCACGACGTCGACCAGGCCTTGGCCCAACACGCCGCCGAGCCATTCGCGCTCCTCGGGCAGGAAGCCGGAGCTCTTCTGGTTGGCCCGCCAATTCTTGATGTCTGCGGGTTGGTGGGCGATGTTGAAGTCGCCCATCAGCAAGTAGTCGCCGCCGCGTCGCGCCGCTGCCGCGCGGGCGGTCGGCAAGTAGTCGGCGAAGGCCGCCATGAAGTCCATCTTGCGCTCATAGCGCGTCCGAGCGGCGTCGCCGCCGTCGGCCACGTCGCCCTTCGGCAGATACAGCGAGGCGACGGTCAGGCCGGGCAAGTCGACCTCCAGGTAGCGGCCCTCGTCGTCGGAGGCGTGGCCGAAGCCGCGCCGGGCCGCCAGCGGCTCTTGGCGGGACAGCACGGCCACGCCGTTGCGGCCGGCCAGACTGCCCTGGTGGTACGTCAGGCGATAGCCGCCGAAGACATCGGGCAGGTCGGCCTCGGGGCAGCGGACCTCTTGCAGCGCCACAATGTCGCAATCGCGGGCCTCCAGCCAGGCCGGGAAGCCGCGCCGGGTGGCGGCGCGTATCCCGTTGACGTTGAAGCTGGCCGCCCGCATCAGCGGTAGTTGGCGAACTGGACGGCGAAGTCGTAGTCGGCCTCGCGGATCAGCTTCTGGACGGCCTGCAGGTCGTCGCGCTTCTTGGAGAAGACGCGCAGCTCGTCGCCCTGGATCTGGGCGCGCACGCCCTTGGGCCCCTCGTCGCGGATCAGCTTGGAGATCTTCTTGGCGTTTTCTTGCGAGATGCCCGCCTCCATGGTGGCGACCAGATGCCAGGTCTTGCCGCTCAGTTTCGGCTCGCCGACGCTCAGCGACTTGAGGTCGACCTTGCGGCGCACCAGCATCGTCTTGAACACGTCGAGCACCGCCTTGACGCGCTCCTCGCCGTCGGCCTCCATGGCGATGGACTCGCCCGACCACTTGATCGACGCCCCCGTGCCCTTGAAATCGAACCGGGTGCGCACCTCCTTGGCGGCCATGTTGAGGGCGTTGTCGACCTCCTGGTGGTCGACCTTGTTGACGATGTCGAATGAGCTGTCTGCTGCCATGCCCTCTATTGTGCCCGCCGCCGCCGACAGGTCAAGTGCGCATGTCGGCGGCTGGGAGAGCCAACGCCACGCTGCCCTCGCCGACCCGTGGGCGGTGGTGCGAGTCCGCCACGGGCTTGTGGAGCCGATGGTTCATGCCAATTGCATGTGGGCTATGCTAAACGCATGTCCACATTGCAGGTTCGCGATGTGCCCGCCGAGGTGCATCGCACAATCAAGCTGCGGGCCGCGTCGGCGGGGATGAGCTTGTCGGATTACGTCTTGGGGGAGCTGGTCGCGCTGGCGCGCCGTCCGACGCTTGAAGAGCTGTCGGCCAGAATCGAACAGCGCGGACGGGTGTCGCTGGCCACAGATCCGGCGGCGCTGCTCGAAGCGGGCCGCGAAGGCCGCTGATGGCCGCAGTGGTTGACGCCTCGGCCCTAGTGCTGTATCTGGTGGACGCCGAGGTCGGCCCGAGAGTCGCCGCCGAACTCGCCCGCCACGACGGGGATCTCCATGTGCCGCACTTGGCCGACGTCGAGGTGGCGTCGGTGTTGCGCGGCCTGGCCCGAGCCGGGGACATCGCCGCGGACCGCGCCGCTATGGCGTTGGACGATCTGGCCGATTTCCCGGCCGTGCGCTGGGGCCACGAGGCGCTGCTGCGGCGGGTCTGGTCGCTGAGGGAAAACATCTCCGCCTATGACGCCACCTATGTGGCCCTGGCGGAGGGTCTTGGAGCCGCGTTGGTCACCCGCGACTCCCGGCTGGCATCCGCCGCGTCCGCCCACGCCGCCTGCCCCGTCGTCTTGCTGTGAGAGTCCGCAGGGGCGAAGGGCCAACTGCCAATTAGCGATGCGCCAAGGCCTTTGCTACAGTAATCGGGCCAAGGCGGGTTGCCCGAGCGGCCAATGGGAGCAGACTGTAAATCTGTCGGTGGAAGCCTTCGGAGGTTCGAATCCTTCACCCGCCACGAAGCGAAACCCTCAGTCAGACGGTGTTTGACTGAGGGTTTCGGCCATCCGGCGGCCTTGTGCGGGCGATGCTGGGCGCGGCTCAGGCCAGTTGGGCCAGCAGGTCGGCGACTTGGCCGCGGACGGCCGGGTCGGTGATCTCGTCGCCGACGACGACGGTGTTGGCCGCGCCGATGCCGACGCTGTTGGGCACGGCCTCGGCCCCGATGACGGTCAGCGCTTTGAGCACCTCCTCGCGCGCCCAGGCGGCGGCGTTCGGCGAGGGAGAGGCGGCCAGCACGGCCACCTTCTTGCCGGCCAGCGCCCCGGCGCCGTAGGGGCGGGAGCACCAGTCGAGGGCGTCTTTGAGGGCGCCGCTGGTGGTGCCGTTGTACTCCGGCGTGGCGATGACGACGGCGTCGGCGGACGCGACGGCTTGGCGCAGCGCCGCCACCGGAGCGGGCGGCTGGGCGGTGTCGAGTTCCTCGTTGTAGTGCGGCAGGTCGGCCAGGCCGGCGGCCAGCTGGGCGGTCGAGCCGGCCGGCAGCAGCTTGGCCGCCGCCCGCAGCAGGGCGGTGTTGAGCGAGTCGGAGCGCAGGCTGCCGGAGATCATCAAGATTGACATGTTCGTCCCTTCTGGGTTGGTCCGCCAACGCCTGGTTGGCAATTTAAGAAAGGCAAGGCTTTTGATAATAGACCATGGCTGTCCGCGCCGTCGCCTCGGGGTGGCCATTGTGCGTAGGCCGCCGCCCGGCGGCGCGTCGGGGATGATGTTGGAGGCCGCGTCTGGCAGGCGGGAGCGCCCTGCGCCGCCCCTCTATCGGATGGCGGGGCGGGTCGCTGCCGGGTTGGCCTGTCGGCGGGTGTCGCGGCGACGGGCGTCATCGCCCGCTCGCTCACAGCCAGCCCACAGCGAGGCTCTTGCAGGGCCAAGTAAAATGGTCGCCCTAGGAGGTCCAGATGCAATCCAGCAACCCAGTTCTGACCCGCTACGCCGGTTTCCAGCCGCAAGCCGCCCCCCAGGGCTACGGCCAACCCGGCCCCTATGACCCGTCATACGGCTACAACCAGGCCCCCGGCCAAACCGGCTACGCCCCCTACGGTGCCCAGGGTGCGCCGGGGCAGGCCCCGTACCCGCTCCAGGACGCCACCGGGAAGATCATGACGATCGACGACGTGCTGGCCAAGGCCGCCGTCACAATGGGCGCCCTGCTCGCCGTCGCCGCCGCCACCATGCGGCTGATGCCGATGGCGTGGCTGTGGCCGGCCACCGTCGTCACCGGCCTGGCCGCCTTCGGCGCGGTGGCGCTGGTCGGCCTGCGGCGCGTCGTCAACCCGGCCTTCGTGCTGCTGTACGCGGTGGTCGAAGGCGTCTTCATTGGGGCCATATCGAAAGTCTTCGAATACCTCTACCCGGGCATCGTCATGCCCGCCGTGCTGGGGACGTTCGTCACCGCCGGTGTGACGCTGGCCGCCTACAAGTTCCTGCGGGTGCGCGTCACGGGGCGGCTGCGCCAGATGGTCGTCATCGGCACGATGGCGCTAGCGGCGCTGTATTTCATCAACTTCATCCTGTCGATCTTCGGGATCAACCTGGGCATCGTCGGCTACGGACCCGGCGCGGGGATGCTCTCCATCGTCATGTCGGTGGTGGGCGTCGGACTGGCCGCGCTCAATTTGATCATGGACTTCGACGTCATCGAGTCGGGGGCGCGCAACCAGCTGCCGGCGCGCGAGTCGTGGCGGGCCGCCTTCGGCCTGG
>JAISUF010000149.1 GCA_031272195.1 Propionibacteriaceae bacterium | reverse complement strand
GCAGCGGATACCAGAAGACGTGTCATCGTCGCCTAGGCAAGTGTGGTTCCAAGTAGTTTCGCTAGTCCATGCTGCCGGATTGGGTGAGACCAAGTTGGCACCGCGATCATTCATGAAGTACAGCTCGCCAGTGCGCTGGTAGACCTCAAGGCCGGCCCATCCTTGCTGTCGATAGGAAGCGTCGGGGGCAGCGCCAACGCAGCGGTAGCCGAATGCGTTGAAGGAGCCCTTCATGGCTCCCAGGTTCGAGCTCGGCACCCAGAAGCCCTTCGCGTAGCCAGTGCTGTTGTAGCTCGTACCTGCCGGAATCTCCGTGACGAAGAACCAATAGCCTGGGGCGGTGTCATAGCCACCACCGGCCTTGGGGATGTTGTTGACACACACACTGCCCGCATCCACGCCGAAAGCAGCCGGGATCTGATCTTTAGCATCGGATGGCTCGACATTCCCATTCCTGTCCACCGAGCCTAGGGTAGAGTTGCCGTTGATCGGCGCGGTTCCCGGATTTGGAGCATACTGCCCATAGTCGTTGAATGGCTCAAAATACGCCGCTGCGCCATTGCCGACATATTCGGGGTACTTTACAGGATCATTGTACCCACCGCCATCTATGCCGATAGACCCAACCTGATCGCCAGCGGCGCTGTTCGCTGACACCGTTGTCGGGTCGTGGGTGATGTCTGACTTGTTCCAAACTCTTCCAGTATTGGTCGACTCCCGGTCCGAGGAATCCGCGGCATTAAACCAACCCCAGGCCGCAGTCGGCCTGGAGTTCACAATGTTCCCACCTGCCACCGCAGACGAGAACCAACCGCCCCACGTGCCAACCACAGTTGTGCTGCCGTCGGACAATGTGATCTTGCCATCGCTGGTCCCGGTTGTCTCGTCTCCGGAATATCCTGTGATCCAGAGGCGTGAGGTTTCGTAGTCCTCGAGGCCGTCGCCCTTCTTGCCCCAGTCAATGCCCGTTGAAGCGTACTCATTGGAGAACTTCGGATCGAACCTGGCTTCCGACACCCGTTGGGAGCTGTCTGGGATCTGGGCTTGCGCGGGCGCGGTTGTCCCTGCGAAGACGCCCACTGCGGTGGCGAACGCCCCCAGCCAAGCTAGCGGTTTGCGGAGCCGGCGCAGGCCCCTCTCATGTTTCGTTGACCACGACAGCATGGGAACTTTCGTAGACATGGAACCCCTTCCCCAGTCATCGGCGCACGCCACACGCGACGCGCGTAATTGCGACTAACGTAGTGCAATCCGGCCTCCGACTACAACCGCAGGGGCAAATTAAGTAGTGAACGCTAGGCTTCTAGTCGGATTTGCCCCCCGACTACGTGGTTCGCAGCCCCAATCTAAGGGCCAAACCAGGGTGATCTGCGTAACCCTATAGTTTCTACCCAAATATCTAGATTGGATATCTAGATATCATCTAGAGTTACATCTAAGTTCACATCTAGATATTGCCTTTCAAGCCGCCCCTTGGAACCGCTTCCACCCAGCCATCCCCGCCTGCCAGCCCGCCAGCCGCGCCTACCCCCGACAAGCCCCGCCGGCCCCCCAAGGCCCGCCAGCAACACCACCGTCAGCCTACGTCAACACCCCAAAGCGATGCCCAACGGGCCAGCCCCCACCTTGCCTAGACGACGCGCAGACCCAACCGCGCCTGACCCAACCTTGACTCGACGTTCGATAAGAACCCACCGCGCTTAACCCAACGGGGCCCGCAGGTCGCAAGACCATCGCGAGCCCCCGTATTTCCTCCACTGATCGTTCTGCCTTCTTCGCGCTGTCTGGGTCCGGCGGGCCATCTGAACCAACACCGCCTTCCCCGAGACGAGGCGAGGCGCAAGCCATCGACACCGAAGCCGGAGCACGCAATGTCAGCCGCGCGCAGCCGAGAGGTGGGGTTTTGAGAGCGCTGCAGCCCTTGGAGGCGCGGCGCTCTCCCCTTGTCAACGCCCGGCTTTTCTTCCTGGCATGAGAGCTGGGCCAACTCCTTGAACTGTTCGAACGGGCCGTCCGCCGCTTCTAGCATCGGCGCATCCTCTCCAGGAGCCATGTTTGCGCTGCGGAACTCTCCCGCGAGTCTCCGAACATGTACAGGTGGACCATGTCCGCGACCGTCCCGGTGCCCGCGCCCTGGCCAGACTCCGAGACGATGACATCGCCCTCCGCGTCGGCGACCAGCAGGACTGCCCGTCGCAGCTCGTCCACGTCGTCGGCCTTGACGAGCAGGTACGGCGACGGGCCTGGGAGGAGCCCCAACCCTCGATCACGGCCCACTCCTCACACTGGCGGTGTTTCAATCCGCTAGTGGCGGTGGGGTTGGTTGCTTGGCGAGGGGGCGACCGCCACACGAAGGGAGCTGGGCGCGCCGAAGGTCGTCAAGGCTAACAGGATCACCGAGTCGAACGGCCGGACAGGCTGTCCGCTTGCACGACAACTGCGGGCCGCGCCGCCGCGAATGCCTTGCGGCGTGGTATCGGGTGAGCACTCACCTGGCGCGGCGGGGGAAGACCATTATCGAGCCTGGGTAGGCGGACAGGGATTGATCGGCGGTGAGCAGCGTCAGGTCCTCGGCGATCGCTTGAGCCACCAGGAGGCGGTCGAACGGGTCGTTGTGGATCGGCGGCAGGACGGCGACTTGCAGCGTGTGGCGGCTTGTGACCGCCAGCTCGCGATAGCCCGCCGACAACAGGCCCTGATACAAGGCCGTCGGATCGACGACGAAATCGGCGCGACCGAGCATGCTCTTGATCACAACCTCCCACAGGCTGACCGGCGAGAAGAAGAGGTCGTTGTCCTTGTCGTCCAGCAAGGGCCCGACACCGTCCGGAAGCTGTCCGGCGGCGGCGAACAACAACATATTCGTGTCGAGCAGGAGCTTCACCGCACACCGCCGTCGAACCACGTTTCGATCACGTCGGACCCCATCGTGTCGAAATCATCGGGCACGCTCACGCGGCCCTCCAGAAAACCGACCCGCTCCGTCGGCCCCCGTCCCTCGAAATACGGCGTGACCAAGGCGAGAGGCGCCCCCGCCTTGGCGATGACGAACGACTCCCCCGTCGCGACCTGGGCCAACAGCGCCGATAGGTGTGTCTTGGCCTCATTAATGTTGACACTCTTCACAACGTCGAGATTCTCAGCCTTAGTCCATTGACTTAGTCCACAGGCGCCAACTGTTCGGGCGGCCCGGCACAAGCGCCCAAGCCTGTGCAGCCGCGGCGGTTGCCGAGGATGGCCGCTTTCATCGTGACCGATCCGGCTCAGGCCTGGGCAGCGGGGACGACTGGGGTTGGGGACGGGGGCAGGGGCAACTCAACCCGGAAACAGGTCCGGCCGGGGCTGGAGTCCAACGAAACCTGGCCGCCGTGGGCCTGCGTCACAGCCGCCACGATGGCCAAACCGAGGCCCGTGCTCGAACCCTGCCCCTGGCGGACGCGGCTGGCGTCGGCCCGCGTGAAACGCTCGAAAACCGAATCGCGGATCTGCTCGGGGACGCCAGGGCCGTCGTCGCAAACCTCGACCACCGCCCTGGCCGGGGCCAGCGACGAGGCCTGCTCCACCCGCAGGCGCGCCTCGACATGCGTGCCCGGAGGAGTGTGGACGCGGGCGTTGCCCAGCAGATTCGCCACCACCTGGTGCAAGCGGAAAGCGTCGCCCAAGACGACCACCTCGCCGTCCGGCACATCCAGCGTCCAACGGTGCTCCGGACCGGCCACCCGGGCGTCCGAGACGGCGTTGAGCACGACCTGCGTCAAATCGACCGGCCGCGACTCCACCACCGGCTGGTTGTCCAAGCGGGCCAAGAGCAGCAAGTCCTCGACCAGTGCTCCCATCCGCTCCGACTCCGAATCGATCCGCTCCAGAGCATGCGCAGTGTCCTCGGGGAGCTGCTCGCGCCCCCGTCTGGTCAACTCGGCGTAACCCCGGATGGCCGCCAGCGGATTGCGCAACTCGTGCGAGGCGTCGGCGACGAACTGGCGCACCTTCGTCTCGCTGCGATGCCGCGCCGCCAGAGCATGCTCCACGTGGTCGAGCATCCGGTTGAACGCCAAGCCGACCCGGCCAGTCTCCGAGCGCTCGTCCAAATCATCCTCGGCGACGCGCACCGGCACCTGGCCCGAACCCGTCGCCAACGGCAGCTTGGCGACCGCCGAAGCGGTGTCGGCCAGGCGGTTCAACGGCCGCAGACTATTGGTGACGATGCTCCGGGCGCCCATGAACGCGCCCAGGCTGACGGCCGCGATGAACATCAAGATGAAGACGCCCTGCGAGCGCAGCGGATTGACAACCTCCGAATACGGCAGGCCGACCACGTTGACCTGCGGCTGCAACTGGCAATAGACGCGGTAGAGCCCCAAACCCTCGACTTGCAGGCTCATCGGCCCCGAGGACTTGGCGCAGGCGTCCAACACCGCGTTCCTAGCCGCGTCGGACACGGTTGAGGGGTAGACGAAAAGCTGATCGGAGTTGCGCGGCGTGAAGATGGACAAGGGGGTGCCCTCGTTGGTGGGGAACTTCTCGGCCGGATTCATGCCGCCGCCGCGGGCGAGCGACGACACCAAGCGGGCGTCCAGCTCGTTCTGCAAAATCTGAAAACTCGACAGGATGAAGAACGCGCCGAGCACGACCGTGCTCAACACCACCAGGAGAGTGGTGCGCACCACCAAGCGGCGTCCCAGAGTGCCCGGCCCCAACGGGTCGTGGCGCTCCGGGACGAACGGATTCGCCATCGGCCCTCGTCAGTCCGCCACAGCCGGCTTGAGCACGTAACCGGCGCCCCGCAGAGTGTGGATCATCGGCGGACGTCCGGCGTCGATCTTCTTGCGCAGATACGAGATGTACAACTCGACGACGTTCGCCTGGCCGCCGAAATCGTAATTCCACACCCGGTCCAATATTTGCGCCTTCGAGAGCACGCGCTTCGGGTTGCGCATCAGATAGCGCAACAGCTCGAACTCGGTGGCCGTCAACTGGACCTCGTGGCCGGCCCTGGTGACCTCGTGCGAATCCTCGTCCAACACCAGATCGCCGACCACCAACTGGGAGTCCGACTTGGCCGCCGTCGCGCCCGCCCGCCGCAACAAGCTGCGCAGGCGCGCCACCAGCTCCTCCAGCGAGAAAGGCTTGGTGACGTAATCGTCGCCGCCGGCCGTCAAGCCGACGATGCGGTCGTCGACGGAATCCTTCGCCGTCAAGAAGATGACGGGGATGTCCGGCTGCTCGGCCCGGATTCGGCGCATCGTCTCCAACCCGTCGAAATCGGGCAACATGATGTCCAGCACGATGGCGTCGGGAGCCGTCTCGCGGGCCGCCTTCACCGCGTCTCTGCCGGAGGCGGCCGTTGTCACCTCCCAGCCCTCGTAGCGCAACGCCATCGAAAGCAGCTCGGTGATGGAGGACTCGTCGTCCACGGCCAAAATCCTGATGGGCGACCCGTCCGGCCGGGTCAACGTGGGCAGCCCATTGCGTGCGATAGCCATATAGCCATGCTCCCATGGATGGGCTCAGCGTCCACACCAAATCAACTGTGTCTTTTCTGTGAAGTTGCCGGGTGGGCTCGCGGGCGAGGGCTGATCGACCGCTCCGCTGCCCTCGCCGAAGGCTGTGGCCAGGGCCACGAGGCCGATCCGGGCTGGCCAGCCACTGCCCCTCGTCGACCGCGTCTTGTGGCCGCCACGAGGCCCCAACACGCAACGGTGCCGCCGGAATCACCCCGGCGGCACCGCTGATCCAGCGTACCGGGCAACCGCCGAAATCCGAAGTCGCCGCCCTGGCGGGACAAGGCGCTCGACGCCGCGACCGCCCGCGAACCCTGGGTTGACAAGGCACGACACAGACCGGGGCCGGCCAATTGGGGGCGTCATGGCTCGGGCCAGGCGAGGCGGCAGAGCGTGTGGCAAGCGCTGGCGGGCGAAGAATTGATATCGTCAGATTGGACGCGCAAAGCTTGCGCGACGTGCAGGGGGTCCAGGCATGAACGACCGCTACCAAGAGATGTACCAAGCCGCTTCGATGCACTACGTCCAAGGCGAGACGATGGAGGCCATCGCCCGCGCCATGGGGCTGTCGCGCTCGTCGGTCTCCCGGCTGCTCAAAGAGGCCCGCGACACCGGGCTGGTGCGCATCACCATCGCCGACCGCGTCGGCTCCCAATCGCCGCTGGCCACCGCCCTGGCCGAGGCCTTCGGCGTCAAAGTCCACATGGTGGCCATACGCGACAACGCCAACGACTCCCAGCGCTTCGACCAAGTCGCCAAACTGGCCGGACGGCTGTTCACCGACGCCGTCGACGACCACCAGCTGATCGGCGTCGCCTGGGGCGTCACCATCGCCCACATCTCCCACCACCTCGGCCACCGGCCGCTGGTCGCCTCCAGCGTCGTCCAGATCAACGGCGGCGCCAACTCGCGCACCTCCGGCTTCCCCTACATCGGCGAAACCCTCCAAACGATCGGGCACGCCTTCGACTCCAACGTCGTGCTCTTCCCCGTGCCGGCCTTCTTCGACTACGCCGCCACCCGCGAGGCGATGTGGCGGGAGCGCTCCGTGCAGAACGTCGTCCGCCTGCGCGAGAAGCTCGACATCGCCCTGTTCGGCGTCGGCTCGCTGCACGGACGGGTCGCCTCGCACGTCTACAGCGCCGGCTACCTGGCCCGCACCGACCTCGACAAACTCGACGCCGACGGCGTCGTCGGCGACATCTGCACCGTCCTGCTGCGCGAAGACGGCTCGTACGCCGACATCCCCTACAACCGCCGCGCCACCGGCATGACGCCGCCCGAGCTGGCCGTCGTTCCCCGCCGCTTCTGCGTCGTCGGAGACCCCTCGCGGGCCGCCGCCGCCCTAGGCGCGCTGCGCGCCGGAGTCGCCACCGACCTGGTGATCGACGAAGGCACCGCCCGCGCCATCGCCGACCGCGCCCAACTGTGAGCGAGCCCGCCGCCAACGTGGCCCCAGACGGGCCGCACCCCCAACAACCACGTGACAAGAGAACCGTCCCCATGTCACGTTGCAAGGGGGACGGCGGGACGACGCACGGGCCACCAGGACGGGTCCGGCGACGTGCACGTTGGGTCGAATTGGGGCCTGACGGGCGCTTTTCGGGCGGGGCTGCCATAGCCTATTGGCGTTGGGATGCGGGATTCTCAACGGCGACGAAACGGAGAGCCGATGCGCAAGATCCACGCTGACGTCGTTGTCATCGGAGGCGGCTCCACCGGAGCGGGGGTGGTGCGCGACCTGGCAATGCGGGGCTACTCGGCCGTCCTGGTCGACCGGGCCGACCTGGCCCAGGGCACGTCGGGACGCTTCCACGGATTGCTCCACTCGGGCGGGCGCTACGTCGTCTCCGATCCGGTCTCGGCCACCGAATGCGCCCAAGAGAACGCCATCGTCACCGCCATCCACGCCGACGCCGTCGAGCGCACCGGCGGGCTGTTCGTCTGCCCACCCGGCGACGACCCCGCCTTCGGAGACACCTTCCTCGACGACGCCGAACGGGCCAAAGTTCCATGCCAGGAGATCGCCGTCGCCGAGGCGCTGCGCCGCGAACCGCGCCTCAACCGGCGCATCAGCCGCGCCATCGAAGTCGAAGACGGCGCCGTCGACGGCTGGACGCTGGTGTGGGGCGCGGCCCGCTCGGCCATGCAGCACGGCGCGACCATCCTGCCCTACCACCACGTCGACGCCATCGAAGTGTCGAACGGCCAAGTCGTCGGCGCGCGCTGCACCGCCCTGAAGCCCGGCGAGCGCGTCGACATCGACTGCGGCTTCGCCATCAACGCCGCCGGGCCGTGGGCCGGGCGGATCGCCGAGCTGGCCGGCTGCCACGGCGTCGAGGTCGTGTCGGGGCGCGGCGTCATGGTGGCCATGGCCCACCGGCTGGTCAACACCGTCGTCAACCGCCTCGCCTATCCCGCCGACGGCGACATCCTCGTGCCCGTCCACACGGTTTGCGTCATCGGCACCACCGACACGCTGGCCGACGACCCCGACCGACTGCCGATCACACCCGCCGAAGTGCGGCAACTGCTCGACAGCGGCGAGACGCTGGTGCCCGGCCTGCGCCAAGCCCGCGCCCTGCACGCCTGGTCCGGGGCCCGCCCGCTGGTCAAAGACAGCCGCGTCGCCGGCGACGACACCCGCCACATGAGCCGCGAGATGTCCGTCATCGACCACGCCCAACGCGACGGCCTGTCTGGTTTCGTCACTGTCGTCGGCGGCAAACTGACAACCTACCGGCTGATGGCCAAGAAGGCCGTCGACGTGATGTGCGCCCAGCTCGGCCACAACCGCCCCTGCCTGACCGACCAAGAGGCCGTGCCCGGCGCCCGCCAAGGCCACAACTACCAGGTGACGCAACGCCTCGCCGAACGCGAGCACGACCGCCTGCAAGACCAGATCGTCTGCGAATGCGAACTGGCCAGCCGCGGCCAACTGACCCGCCTGTGGGCGGACAACCCGCTGGCCACCCTCGACGACGCCCGCCGCCAGTTGCGGCTCGGCATGGGGCCATGCCAGGGCGGGTTCTGCGCCGCACGGGCGGCCGGCATCGCCTGCCAGACGAAAGTCGCCGACGCCGAGCGCGCCACCGCCATGCTGAGGCTGTTCTTGAAGAACCGCTGGATCGGCAGTTGGCCGGTGCTCCACGGCGAGCAGCTGCGCCAAATGGCCCTGGACGCCTGGATCTTGCAAGGCGCGCACGACATCGAGCACGTCGCGCCAACCGGCGAGGTGCCGGGCGAGTTGCGCCCCTGCGACGGCTCCGAAGACGTTTTCGACGCGGACGGCAAGGCCGAGGAGGTGGCGAAGTGAGCACGGTCGTCGTCATCGGTGCCGGCCTGGCGGGGCTGGCGAGCGCCTCGCGGCTGGCCGAGGCGGGCATCGACGTGACGCTGGTGACGAAAGGGCTGGGCGGGCTGCAACTCTCCCAAGGCACCATCGACATCCTCGGCTACAGCCCCCAGCGCGTCACCAATCCGCTGGCGGCCATCGCCCCCGGCGGTCCGCTGGTGCCGGACTCGACCGCCGCGACCGGCCTGATCCACCCGTACGCCATGATCGGCGCCGAACGCGTCAAGGCGGGCGTCGAATACCTCGCCGAGCTGCTCGGGGAGAGCATGCTCGTGGGCGACCCGACGCGCAACTTCCAACTGCCGACCGCCCTGGGCGGCGTGCGTCCGACCGCCTTGGCCGCGCCCAGCATGGCCGCCGGCGACGTCAAAGCCGGCGACAAGTGGGTGATCGCCGGGCTGCGCCGCCTGAAAGACTTCCACGCCCGCCTGGTGGCCGGAAACCTGGCCCGAACGACGTTGCCAGACGGCGGGTCGCTGCAGGTGCGGGCGGTCTCGCTGGACCTGCCGGCCGTCAAAGGCGAGGTCGATTCCAACGCCGTCATCTACGCCCGGGCCTGCGACGACCAAGGCTTCCGGGTGCGGCTGGCCGGGGAGTTGAAACCGCTGCTCAAACGCGGCGAGAAGGTCGGCCTGCCCGCCATGCTCGGCCTGCGCGACCCGCTGGCCTGGCACGACCTGTCGCAGAAACTCGGCACACAGGTGTTCGAGATCCCGCTCGGCCCGCCGTCGGTGCCCGGCCTGCGCCTCAACGACGCGCTGCTGGCGCACCTGCGCCGACTCGGCGTCCGACTGGTCAACGGCAACCGCGCCATCGGCTACCGCGCCGAAGGCGACGCCGTCACCGGCATCGAAGTGGCCACCGCCGGAGCGCCGCGCGTCTACCGCTGCGACGCCGTGGTCTACGCCCCCGGCGGCTTGGAGTCGGGGGCTATCGCGATGGACGCCGACGGCGAACTGTCCGAAGCGCTGTTCGGCCTGCCGCTGGCCCGTCCCGACGGCGAGCTGCTGCACGGCCGCTTCTGGGGCGCCGAGCAGCCGGTCTTCCGGGTGGGCGTGGCGGTCGACTCGTCGATGCGCGTGCTCGGCCCCGACAGCGCGCCCGTCTGGGCCAACCTGCGGGCGGCCGGCGGCCTGCTGGGAGGCGCCAACCGGATCGCCGAGAAGTCCGGCGAGGGCATCGCCCTGGGCTCGGCCGTGGCCGCCGCCGACGCGATCATCGAGGAGTTGTCATGAACTGGCCGCCGAAGCCGTCCCGCAAGGGCTCCCCCAACGCCCGGACGCCCGCCGACGCCGCGCCGAGGGCAGCCGACGCCCGCCCGTCCGCCGCCGGCGGCAGGCCCGCCGCCAAGCGCCTGCGGGCAACCCCTCCGACAACCGCCCAAAGTGGCTCTGATAAGGCCGGATTGGCCTTCGCCGGGCACGAGTTGGCGCGCGCCTCGCTGGACGCCTGCGTCAAGTGCACGATTTGCGAGACGCAATGCCCCGTGATGGCCGTCACGCCGCTGTTCTCCGGCCCCAAGTACGCCGGTCCGCAAGGCGAGCGGTTCCGCCACGGCGAGTCCGTCGACGGATCCCTCGACTACTGCTCGTCCTGCGGCACCTGCACGCTGGTCTGCCCCCAGGGTGTCAAGATCGCCGAGTTGAACGCCCAAGCCAGAGCCGTCATGAAGTCCGGCCACATGCCGCTGCGCGACCGGCTGGTCAGCCAAACGGTGCTGATGGGCAAAGTGATGACGCCGCTCGCCGGCCTCGCCAACGGCGCGCTGGCCAACCCGCTGGCCCGCCTGGCCCTGGAGAAGGCCGTCGGCGTCCACCGCGACGCCCCGCTGCCGACCGCCCAGCCGCAAAGCTTCGCCCAATGGTGGAAGCAGCGCGGCGGCTCGAAGCCGGGCCCGCAAGGGCGGATCGTCTTCTTCCACGGCTGCGCCGGCGGCTACTTCGAGGTCGAGACGTCCAAGCGGGCCGTCGAGGTGTTGGAGCGCGTCGGCTACGAGGTCGTCGTCCCCAAACAGGGTTGCTGCGGCTTGGCCCAACAGTCGAACGGCCTGTTCGACCAGGCGGCCAAGTCGGTGCTCAAACTGTGCGACGCGCTGCTCTCGACGGGTCGCACGCCGGGCTCCGCGAAGGGTTTGACGATCGTCTCGGCGTCCGGCTCGTGCACCGGCATGCTCAAACGCGAGGCGCGCGAGATCCTCGGCGTCACCGACGACCGGCTGGCCGACGTGTCGGTGCGGGTGCGCGACATCATGGAGTTCCTGCTCGACCTGCACGAGGCCGGACGCCTGCCGCTCGACTTCCAACCGCTCGAAATGACCGTGCCCTACCACGCCCCGTGCCAGCTCAAAGGCCAGGGCATGGGCATGCCCGCGTTGGAGGTGCTGCGGCTCATTCCGGGCTTGACGGTGGTCGAATCGGGCCGGGCCTGCTGCGGCATGGCCGGGACGTACGGCTTGAAGAAGGAGAAGCACGCCATCGCCCAGGCCGTCGGCAAACCGCTGTTCGACATGGTGCGCGCGACCAACCCCGACCTGGCGCTTTGCGACACCGAAACCTGCCGCTGGCAGCTCGCCAAGTCGTCGGGCGTGCGCACCGAGCACCCGATCTACCTCGTCCACAAGGCGTACGGTTTGGATTGACGCCGGACACGCGGATGGGCGTGGGGCTCAGCGGAAGTCGAACTCCTCGTCGGCCAGGACGAATGTCGAGCCGGGCGGCAGGGGGACGTTCTGGTTGGGCGGGATGCGCTCGCCGTTGACCATGACGTGGTTGGTCGAGTTGGTGTCGATGATCCAGTCTTGGCCGTCGAGGCGGCGGATGACGGCGTGGGCGGAGGAGACGTTGGAGTTGTCCTCGACGGCGAAGTCGGCCCACTGGGCGTTGCGCCCCAAGCGGAACTCGGGCTTGTCGACCAGCATCGAGCGGCCCGTGCGGCGACACGTCACCGTGCGGCGGGGCCAGTTGGCGGCAGCGAACGCCTCCCCCAAGACCGTTGTGCCCGTCGGCGGCAAAGCCTGGTCGGCGCGCGCCAGCGAGGCGAAGTCGACCGTCCCCGTGTAGTTGCCCGGCGGCGGGACGGGTGGCTGAGCCGGGCCGGGCGAGGCCAGCCATGTCGGCGCGGCAGGCGGGCCAGCCGCTGGTTGGGGCGATGGCGACCCCTGGGACGCGGAGCCCGCCTGGGGCGGCGGCTGGGACGGCGACTGCGAAGGGCTCGCTTGCCGAGAGGCCGGGCCTGGCGGCGGCTGGGGTCCGGCCTGCGGCCGCGGCGGCAGGGGGGCGGTGATCGGCGACGGCGCCGCTGGAGGACGGGGCACCTCCAGCATCCGGGCCTCGGCCTTGGCGGCCTTCTTAGCGGCGCGCTGCGACTGCCAGGCCCGCGTCTCGGCCTGCGAGCCGAACAGCCCGCGCAACATCGACACGCGCTGGGCGTCCATCGTCCCAGGCTGCGGCGCGGTGGGTTGGGACACAGCCGACCCCGCAGGCTGCGGCGGGGGGGAAGCCTGCGGCGCGGCGGGCTGCCCCGCACCCGACGCGGTGGCCTGGAGACGCGGGGGCGCGGCGGCTTGAGGAGGCGGCGGCGCAGCGTTCGACGCTTGGCCTGTCCAGGTGGCGGGAGGCGGCGCGGGCTGCGGCGGGGGGGAAGCCAGCGGTGCGGGCGCGTCAGCCTTGGGCTGGCCCAATGGGCCCGTGGAGACGTCGGGCTTGTCGCTCAAGTCGGCCCGCTGGGGCACCCAGCGCGGCGCTTGCCGCGCCTCGTCTGGTCGGGCCTCGTTCTGATGTGCCAACTCAGCCTCGCGGGCCAACTCAGCCTCGCGTGCCAACTCAGTCTGACGTTCCAGCTCGGCCTGACGCGCCAACTCGGCCTCGCGAGCCGCCCGCTTCGGCGCGGTCGCCTCCAATGCCTCGGCCACCGCCGCGACCGTCACCGCCGGGTCTTTGACAACGCTCATCAGCTTGCCGTAGGCGTCGAAGCTGGCCCCGTCGCGCATCGTCACGCGGTCCATCACCTGTCGCATGAACTGGCCGAAACGCTGGTCGGCTGCCTGGTCCGGGGCGACGTCGGCGGTCGGCACGCAAATGAATTCGCAGGAGGCGTCGGTCACGTCCACAAACACGTAATAGCAGTCGAAGACGATGGAGCGCATATCCAATTGGTGTCGGCCCAAATCGCCAAGAGTCGCCACCAGAGAGTCGATGACGGCGACGAGATTCTCCTCGCTGATCGGATTGGCCAAATACGTGGCCAGCGTCACCTTGCCGGTGACTTGATAGCGCAATTCGCCGCCGTTGAGCTTGTCCGAGGGCAGCAACGGCGCCAACCCCGGCATGCCGTTGGCTCGCAGGGCGCTCAGCGTCGGCTGGTCGAGGATCGCCCTCTCGGGCAGTTCAGCGGCCAGATAGGTGTCCGAGCCGATCGGCTTGTATTGCAATGCGAGCATCTTCCCCTTTCCAGGCCATCTGAACCTCCTTGCTCAAGCAAATGGTCTGGCGCCTCCGCGCAGACGGCGGGGGAACACCGTCTGGGGAGACTATTGAGAGCCTACCAGACGCCGCAGGCCGACGGCCGATTCAGAACAGCCCCATGACCAGGCGCAGGGCGGCGTCCACTTCGGCCAATTCCTCGGCCGTCAGGCGGCCGGCGAAGTCGCCCAGCTCCGACTCCGGGTTGACGACGGTCGTCTGCTCCAGCAACACATAGGTCGCGACGCCGAGCAAGTCGATGGCCGGTCGAAACAGCGTCGGACGCGCCGACGTCGATGTTGGCGCGACGAGCAGTGTGGAGAGCGCCGCCAGCTCGTCCGACTGAAGGACAACCGCGTAGCGCGGACCCGACTGCTTGTCACCCCTGACGTCGTGCGACACGAACCGGTAGACGTCACCACGCACGGCGCTGCCTCATGTCCGCCAGAACCTCCCCGGCCTCGGCCAGGTCGGCGGAGTCGTTGCGGACGCGCATGGCGTCCTGCCGCAATTGCGCCCTCAGATGGTCGAGGCGTCGATGACGTAGCGGTAGCGGACTTTGGAGGCGACGACGTTGTCGTAGGCCTCGTTGATCTCGCTGGCGGAGATGACCTCGGTTTGGGCTTTCAGGCCGTGGGCGGCGCAGAAGTCGAGCATCTCCTGGGTGGCCGGGATGCCGCCGATATTCGACCCGGCCAGGATGCGGTTGCCGCCGCACAGCGTCCTCAACTGGAGCTGGGACGGCTTCTCGGGCAGGCCGACGTCGACGAACGCCCCCTCGATGGCCAGGCAGTCGAGGATCGGGTCGAGCGGCGCGGCCGACGACACCGTCGACACCATCAGGTCGAAACTGCGATGCAGCTTCTTCAAGGTGTCGGGCTCGGACAGGGCGTAGAACTCGGTCGCGCCGAAGCGGCGGGCGTCCTCCTCCTTGTTGCGGGTCTGTGAGATGACGGCCGTCGTGGCGCCCATGGCGGCGGCGATCTGGACGCCCATGTGGCCCAGGCCGCCCATGCCGACGATGGCGACGCGCTTGCCCGGCCCAGCGCCCCAGCGCTTCAACGGGGAGTACGTCGTGATGCCGGCGCACAGCAGCGGGGCGGCGTTCTCCAGCGGGATCGACTCGGGGATGCGCAGGGTGTAATCCTGCTCGACGGTGAAGCAAGTGGAGTAGCCGCCGGCGGTCGGCAGGCCGTCGCGCCCGACGTCGTTGTAGGTCCAGATGGTGCCGCCGTCCGGCCCCTCGCAGAAGTTCTCCTCGCCGCGACGGCACTCGTCGCACTGGCCGCAAGAGTCCACAAAGCAGCCCACGCCGACACGGTCGCCAACGGCGAACTTCGTCACCTGCGAGCCGACTTGCGTGACGACGCCGGCCAGCTCGTGGCCGGGCACCAGCGGATAGGTCGTCCGCCCCCACTCGCCGCGCGCGGTGTGGATGTCGGAGTGGCAGATGCCGGCGTACTTGATGTCGAACAGCACTTCGGTCGGGCCGGGTTCGCGGCGTGCGATGGTGGTCGGCGCGAAGCGCCCAGTCGGCGAGTCGATAGCGTAGGCGCGAGCGGTTGGCATGCGGTCTCCTTCTTTGGGGTCAAAACCCATTGTGGCACGCCTATCAATCACCCTGGAACGGTCTCGTCTCGGCATCGGCCGGCCCCGCTGCCCCACCACACTTCGGGTTGGCACCTCGAGACAGCAGCGGCCGGCTCAGGCTTGCGGCGAGCGGGCGGCAGAGCGTGGAAGAATTGACGCGCGACACAAGGAGACCATGACGACCATCCCGCCCTCAGACGCCGAGCGCCAGGACGCCATCGCAGATGCCTCGCAGCAGGGCGCGCCCCAACAGGCGCGGGCGGCGGGCCGACGCGGCGACGAGGACGGCCCCGCAGTCGAGCGCCCCCGCCACCGGGTGCTACGAGTTGTGGCGACGGCGCTGGCGGCGCTGCTGGCGCTCTATCTGGTGGGCGGGACGGCGGCGGCGTTCGCCATCAAGGGGCGGTCTTTCGCCCGCGTGGCAACCGTCGGCGTGGCGACCACCTACGGAACCTACGACGATTGGCGCGCACAGGCCGGGGAGCGCAGCCAGGTGGAGTTCGAGTCTGGGGCCAACGAGCTGACCGGCTGGGTTTACGGGGCCGGCAACGACTTGGGCCTCGTCGTGCTGGTTCACGCCTTCGGCTCGTGCGCCGACCGCTACCTCGACGTCATCGCCTGGTTCGTCCAACACGGCTGGCGGGTGCTGGCCTACAACGGCAGCGGCGTCGAGCCGAGCGGCGGCGACTCGCGCCAATCGCTGGTCCAAACCGTGGCGGACTTGCGCTCGGCGCTGGCCTTCGTCGCCGACGACCCCGACCTGAAAACGCTGCCTTTGGCGTTGTGGGGGCACAGCCAGGGCGGCTACGCCGTCACCGCCGCGCTGGCGTTCCCGGAGGCTGAGCGCGTGCGGGCCGCGGTCAGCGTGTCGGGCTTCAACAACCCCTCGTCCATAGCCCTCGACGTCATTCACGACGAACTCGGCTGGCCGGCCTACGCCGTACGCCCGTTCACGTATTTGGCCGACTGGCCAGACCTCGCCCCGGACGCGCCGACCGCCGTCAAGGGGATCAACGCCACCTCGGCGGCCGTCCTGCTCGTACAGGGCACAGCCGACCAACTGGTCGATCCGAAACGCTACGCGACAACGCATTTCGCCGGCTCGATCAAGAACAAGGCGGTCGCTGTCATCAAGTGGGACGTGCCCAAGCAGCGCGGCCACAGCACGCTGCTCTACTCCCTGGCGGCTCTGAAGTATCGCGACCAGGCCGCCGCCGCCGATTTCGAGACCTGCCTGAAGCGAGCCAAACAGCCCGCCTCCCAAACCGCCGGCGCCGCCTGCCAAGCCAAGACAGGCTACGACCCGCTCAAAGCCAACCAGTTGAACGCCGACCTGTTCGACCAGATGGAGGACTTTCTCGACGCGGGCGTTGGGTGACGCCGCCCCAACGGCCCGAAGCTGACCGAGAGGTTCACACCACGTTCCAAGTGGCTTGCGGGTCGCGCGGAGATTCGCCGTTCCAGACGACGAGTCCGGCCGCCTTGAGGACGTTGAGATGCCGGAGGGCGGTCGGCCTGCTGCACCCGGCCAACTCGGACACTTCCCCGGTTTTCAGCGGAACCGCCGCTTGGCGCATGAGGTCTAGAACCGTCACCGCCGCTTTGGGCAAACCTGTGGCGTCGGCCGCCGGGTCGGCGAGCAGGGTCAAGATCACGTGGCCGGAGGTCTGCGCGTAAACCGGCTCTTGCAGGCCGCGTTCCCGCATCCACCCGAACATGCGCTTGATCCCCTCCCCTAGCTCCAACGCGTAGCCGAGCTCGGCCATGGCGCGGGCAATACGGGGATTGCGGGCGTAGCGCATGATGGTCATAGGCTTGCTGGTGTCCGCGAAACTAGGGAACCTCCCCGGTGAGGATATCTCCAACCGGTTCGGGAAAACCTCGACGCGGATGTGGTCGCCCTGCATCGAATACGAGCGATGGATAATTGCGTTTACAAGGCCTTCCATCCAAGCGCTTTTCGGGATCATCGGCTGTTCTCCGAACTTGCCAGAAGCCGAAAGCGCCTGCCTCTTGGGGAGCCACTGTTCGACCAGCCCGGATGCCTGCTCAAGCTGCTCCGTCAGCCTTCCCTCGCAGCGGACGTCGTGGCCGGAAAGCAAGCTGAGCGCGGAGCCCGCGCCGCGTTCATTGGACCCGTACTTGAGCACGCGTACGTGGGCGTTGGGGAAGCCGGCGCCCGGCTGTTTGGAAAACAAGAGCCAAGCTGCGACGCGGAGTTGGCCCTTTTCGTCGACGAGGTCGCGGGCAGAGCACATCGACTCCACACTCGACGCCCCAATCCCCCACCGATACGTCTCGGCAGCGCCTGGCTCCAGGTCGGCCAAAGACGAGCCTTCCAGTACCGTAGCGCTGAAAACCTCCGAACCGCGGTCGTAGTCAAGCTCGCGCCGCTGGGCGAACGAGAGCTTCCTGGACTCGTCCCCGACGCGCAGGTAGACGTCACCAGCCGCTGTCTCGTGGACGGCGGAGCCTGTCGCGATCTCGACGACCGCGACCGAGCCGTCCAGCCATCCGATTTCATGGAATCGGGTGCGGACGGTCGGGTAGGTGAAATCGATAGCGGCTTGGCGGATGTCGTTCAGTTTGGCTGCGTTCAGCGGCTCGGCCTTCCCGGAGTGGAAACCGACAGCCACATACCCGCCCTCGGCGTTCGCCATGGCCACCAGCGCGACGGCGAGGTCGCGAGGGCTGACACGCGCTGATTTGCGGTCGTACCACTGCGACTCGGGCAGGCTCAGCAGCGACTCGACCGCCTGCTCAGCAGGAAGCCGTAAGACTTCCTCGATCCTCGCAACACTCATACTGTAGCTCTAACATTGTTAGAGTATGTTGAAGTAGCCTGTCGGGAACAGCACGGCCCATGAGAGGTCACAGGCGCGCAAACCAGCCGTCGACACTTCCTAGGACAAGCCAAGATCAGGTCATGAAGGTCGAACCTGAGCCCGCGTTCCAAAGCGCCGAGGGCTGCCCCGGTTTGTGAAAGAACTGCTCGGCGATAATCGTCCAGATGAAGCAAAGGTAGGCCAGCCGGTCTTCCAGGCTACCCGTTGAGGCCCCCAAACAAGGCTCTAGGGGGCTGCTGGTGATCCGAGCAGCCCCCTAGGCGACAATGGGATCGCCGCCCTTCCTCGCAGCGGCGAATACATGATTATCCTATGGGCGTACTGGCCCCGACTTGTACCAACGGCCAGAATCGATACCAAATCGTTATAATCTGGGACCGCTTCCAGCCGCCTGGCCAAGGCGCCGGGCAGGTGTCCACTCCTTGGAACACCCGACGCGGACGCGACCCCAGCCGGGCCAGGCAAGCAACAACGTCCCAACCTGGCCGCGCCGCTTCGGCCCGTTAGCCCCGCCCGGCGCGGAATCCTAGAGCCATGCGAACCGTCAGAGAACTCAACCGCGAGTGGACCGCCATCGGCGACCGGGCCAGCCGCCTGGTGGCTTCATGGGGGCTGGACGCCGACGCCGTGCGCGGCTGCCGCAGTCTCAACGACGTGCTGGCCCGAGCCCGGCGGCAACCCGACGCCGTGCTCGGGCAACTGCTCCAGGTCGGCCACCACCGGGCCTACCGGACTGTCTTGCAGGCCGTCTTGGGAGGCGTCGTCAGATTGTCGCTGACCGATCCGGCCAACTCGGCCACCGACTACGTCAACCAACTGTGGGACGAGCTGCCGCGCTACCCGCTGCGTTCACGCCCCCGCGCCATCAAAGCGAACATGCTGATGGACGCCCGCAAACACCTGGCCGCCGACCGCCGCCTGCGGCCAACCTCCCCGCTCAGCTTCGATGCCTTGACGCCGACCGGCCCCGCCGAGCCGGCCACCGCCGCCGAAGTGCTGGCGGCTTCCAAGCGGCTGCTCGACGCCGACGCCATCACCGCCCTTCGCGCCATCTACATCGAGGGCCACTCCAGCCGCCAAGCCGCCAACACCCTCGGTTGGACCGCCGCCAACGTCAGATACCATTGCAGCCGCTCGCTGCGCCGCCTGCGCGAATGCGCCGACCTGCTGCGCTGACGCCCGAATCCGCGCCGACGGACCTCAGCCCATCGGGCGGTCGGCCTTCAGCACCAGGCCGCCGATGGCGGGCACCGTCAGCGCCACCTCGGCGTCGCCGTCGGCCGACACCGGCTGAGCGTCCCCCCACAAGACCGAATAGGACGCGCCCGGCGTCAACGACTTGAAAGACGCCTGTTTCGGATCGTCCGACGAATTGAGGGCGACGACGTATTCCACCTTTTCCTGCGGATCGTAACGGGAAAAAACCAGCACTTGATATTCAGCCGACAAAAGCTGCTGGACGCCAGTGCGCAAAGCGACATTCTCCGAGCGCAACTTTCCGAGCGCCGCAATTTGGGCGTACAACCCATTGGTTGAATAGTGTTCGGCGCTCCCCATCGTGGAGCCGTCCAGCAATGTCTGATTGGTGAACGACGCCGCCGCATTGCCGAACATGTCCTGACGGGCGGCTTTGTCGCCGCCCTCGCCGACGAAACCCTGCTCGTCACCGTAGTAGACCACCGGCTGGCCGCGCGACAGGAACATCAAGGCGTGGGCCAGCGCCGAGCGCCGCTCGGCCTGGGCGGTGTTGGCCAGGAAGTAGCCGACGCGGCCCATGTCGTGGTTGCCCAGGAACGTCACCATCGCGCGGGCGTCGGTGGTGGCCGTCTGATAGACGCCGTCCTGGTCGAAAAGGTCGCGCATCACCGACGCCGACCCGCCCGAGGCGAAACTTATCGCCGCCTCTTGGAAGGGGAAATCCAAGGCGGCGTCGAAGCCGCCGTCGGCGATGTACGGGGAAATCTCCGACGGCGTCGTCAAATAGACCTCGGCAAACTCGAAGAATTCGCGTCCTTCCTGTGCGGCGTGCTCCCGCATCGCCTTGGTGAAGCCGGTCCAAAACTCCATGTTGACATGGCGACCGGTGTCGACGCGATAGCCGTCGATGCCGAAGTCGATCCAGGCCTCGTAAATGCCAGACATGCATTCCAGGACGGCCGGGTTCTCCGTCATCAAGTCGTCCAGCCCGGAGAAGTCGCCGAAGCGGTACATCTCGTCGTCGTCCACGCCCCAGTCGATGTTGCCCCGATTGTGGTAGACGGTGACGTCCGACAGGCAGGCCGGCGCCACCTCGCCGTTGCGCTGCGGCACATAGGGGAACGACGTCTTGGCGTCCAGCGTCGGAAAGGCCGTCTGGTCGGCGCCGACGCGCGGATCGAAGTCGGCCCCGGCGGCGTCGCGATACGGCGACTGCTCCAGCGAGACGAATCCGCCGCCGTAGCCGTTCGGATCCTGCAGCGATATCAAGTCGGCCGTGTGGTTGGCGATGACGTCGAGATAGACCTTCATGCCCCGCTGGTGGGCGGCGTCCACCAGCGCCCGCAGGTCGTCGCCGCTGCCCAGATGCGGATCGACCTTCGTGAAGTCCGTCACCCAGTAGCCGTGGTAGCCGGCCGAGGCCTGGTCGCCGGTGCCCTGCACCACCTGGTTGGCGAAAACCGGCGCGATCCACAGCGCCGTCGTGCCGAGGCCCTGAATGTAGTCGAGCTTGTCGAGCAGGCCCTTCAGGTCGCCGCCGTGGAAGAAGCCGATGTCGGTGGGGTCGTAGCCGGTCGCCAGGCGGTCGCCCGAGAGGCCGCCGGTGTCGTTGGAGGTGTCGCCGTTGGCGAAGCGGTCGGCCAGCACGAAATAGAACTGCTGCCCCGTCAAGGGGTTGAGCGTGGCCTGATAGGCCGATGCGCCATCCGGAAGATTGGACGCGGGCGCTTGGCAAGCGACCAGCAAGAGGGCCAAAGCGAGGGGGATCAGCCGTCTCATGGCCCACACATTATCAGCGCGTTCGGCACCCGGCCGGCTGTTCGGGCGACTGCCCAGGCCACGGCGCGACGGGCGAGGACCGGCTATGAGGATGGGCGCAACCGGGGGGCGCCATCGACCAGGCGGCAAGCGCCAATGCGTGCGCGAGGACGACAGTCGACGGGAGCGTGTGGAGACGCCATCAGGCGCGAGGTCGCGCGATCGGGCGTCGACCGACTCGCCCCGGCGGCGCGTCCAGCGCGGCGTCAGTACGGTTGGAGACCGTTCTCGTCGGCGACGGCGGCGTCGCGCAGGGCGTTGGCGCGGGCGAAGTCGGCCTGGGTGGGCATGCCGTAGGCGCGGGCCGTCGTGTCGTGCATCTCGACGACATAGCGGCGCAGCCGGTCGGTGAACTCGCGCGGCACCTCTTTCGGGTTGGCCTTCAGCGGCCGGCCGAAGACGACGTGGACGGGCGGCCGGCCGGGCACCGGCACGCTGGCCCCGTACGGCATGGCGGCGTAGGCCCCGACCAGCGCAATCGGCAGCACCGGCACGTTGCGGGAAATGCTCAAGTGGGCAACGCCCGGCGTGAACGGCCCCATGCCGCCGGTGCGGGAGCGCGTCCCCTCCGGGAAGATCAGCAGCGGCACGCCGTCGTTCAGCAACTCGCCGGACAAGCCCTTCTTGTTGCGCAAACCCTGCCGGTCGACCGGATAGGCGTTGAAGAACAGCGAAGTCGACAGCGCCTTGTACCACGAGTCGAAGAAGTAGTCGGCCGCCGCCCCGGCCGCCAAGTTGCGCGACAGCCGCCGGGGCAGCGCGCCCATGATCAGGCAGGCGTCCAAATGCGAGGAGTGGTTGCCGATGACGATGAACGGCGCCTTCAACTGGTCCAAATTGACCCGCCCGTGCGTGTGGACGCTGACCGCCGACCAGATATAGGGCTTCATCACCATCATCTGGGCCACGAACCTCGCCGCCGCCGGACCCGCTGCATGATAGCGGCTAGTCGACTCGTCTGACACAGGTGCCTTTCGCTGGGGTACGCGCCAAGCTTACGCCAATTCCACGGTGATATCCGGCGGAGTGCCGCCGGATGTGAGCCCTCACCAGTCGGCGGTCTGGCGTCTGGCCAACCTGGGCTGTCGACGGGCGCCAGTGCGCCGGGCGCCTCACTTGCGGGAGCTGGTGAGCAGGCGCGACACCCACAGGATCGCGCCGCGGGGGGCGTGGCGGGCCAGGAAGGCCGCCACCTTCCAACGCTTGGCGGGGATGGAGATCAGCTTGCCCCGGTCGATGTCGCGCAGGGCGTTGGCGACCATCCGGTCGGCGTCCACCCAAACGAACGCCGGGATCGACGAGGTGCGGATGCCGGCCCGCTCGTGGAACTCGGTCTTCACCCAGCCGGGGCAGACCGCCGTCACACCCACGCCGGTGCCGTGCAACTCGACCGCCAAACCCTCCGAGTAGGACCGCACCCACGCCTTGACAGGCGAATAGTTGCCCTGGGCGATCCAACCGGCCAGCGACGAGATGTTGACGATCGCGCCGCGTCCCCGCGCCCTCATCGCCCGGCCGGCCGCGCCGCCCAAGACCAGCACCGCCAGGCACATCACGTCCAGCGCCTTCTCGTGCACCGACCAATCCGGTTCGAGCAGGCCGGCCCGCAAGCCGAATCCGGCGTTGTTGACCAGCATGTCGACCGGGCGGGCGTCGTCCTCCAGGCGGGCGGCGACCCGCAGCACGTCGTCGCGCGCCGCCAAGTCGGCCACCAGCGTCTCCACCGCCACGCCGTGCTCGGCCGACAACTGGGCGGCCGCCTCCTCCAGGCGGGCGGCGTCACGGGCCACCAGCACCAAGTCCTCGCCCCGGGCGGCCAGCGCCCGCGCGAAGGCCGCGCCGATCCCGGAGGTCGGGCCGGTGACCAGCGCCGTCATGAGATCGCGGCCAGCGTCTCGCGGGCCATCGCCAACTCCTCGTTGGTCGGCACGACCAGCACCGCCACCTTCGAGTCGGGGGCCGAAATGACGCGCGGCTCCTTCGAGCGAACCGCGTTCGCGGCCTCGTCCAGCTTGAACCCGAGCGGCTCCAGGCGCTTGACGACCTTGGCCCGCGACTGGGCGTTGTTCTCGCCCACGCCGGCGGTGAACGTCAGCGCGTCGACGCCGCCCAGAACGGCCAGATACGAGCCGATGTAGCCGACCAGCCGATAGCAGTAGACGTCGAAAGCCAGCGCGGCGGCCTCGTCGCCGCCCTCGATCAGAGACATCAAGTCGCGGAAGTCGATGACGCCGGACAAGCCCAGCATGCCCGAGGACTTGTTGAGGAAAGCGTCCACCTGCGCCAGCGTCATGCCGGTGGCCTGCGACAGATAGTTGTGCAAGCCGGGATCGACGTCGCCCGAGCGCGTGCCCATCACCAAGCCGGCCAGCGGCGTCAAACCCATCGACGTGTCGACGGCCAAGCCGCCCCGGATCGCCGAAATCGACGCGCCGTTGCCGAGGTGGCAGACGATCTGGTTGAACGACGACAAGTCGCGTCCCAAGACCTCGGCCACCTTCTTGGAGACGTACGAGTGGGACGTGCCGTGGAAGCCGTACTTGCGGATCGAGTGGGCCTTGGCGGTGGCGCGGTCGATGGCGTAGGTGTAGGCCTCCGGCGGCAGCGTGGCGAAGAAAGCCGTGTCGAAGACGGCCACGTGGGGGACGTCCGGCAGGGCCGCGCGGGCCGCCATGATGCCGGCGATGCCCGGCGGGTTGTGCAGCGGGGCCAGCGGGATCAGCTCGCGCAAAGCATCGATCACGGAGTCGTCGATGACGGTGGTGGCCGAGAAGCGGTCGCCGCCGTGAACCGTCCGGTGGCCGACCGCCACCACCTCGGCCAGGTTCGGCCCGAACTCGGCGAACATTCCCACCAGTCGGGCCAAGGCCTCCTCGTGGTCGGCGAAAGGCTGGTCGGCGTGGTGGGTGGCGCCGGCGTACTCGTGGTCGATGGTGCCCATATCCTCGCCGATGCGCTGGATGATGCCGGAAGCCGTCACGTCCTCGGTGTCGGCGTCGATGACTTGGTATTTGACCGAAGACGAACCGCAGTTCAACAGCAGAATCGGCTTGCTCACATTTCTCCTAATCGTTGGCGGATGCCGGGCGCGCGGCGCGGTGGCTGGGCGCGAACGGCGTCATCCCTGGGCCTGGATGGCGGTGATGGCGATGGTGTTGACGATGTCGCGCACCAGCGCGCCGCGCGACAGGTCGTTGACGGGCTTGTTGAGGCCTTGCAGCACCGGGCCGACGGCGACCGCGCCGGACGTGCGCTGGACAGCCTTGTAGGCGATATTGCCGGCGTTGAGGTCCGGGAAGATGAAGACGTTGGCCCGCCCGGCGACCGGCGAGTCGGGCAGCTTCGTCTTGGCCACTACCGGGTCGAAGGCGGCGTCGAACTGGATCGGCCCCTCGACAGCCAGCGTCGGCGCGAGCTGCCTGACCAGCGACGTCACATCGCGGGCGGTGTCGACGTCGGGGCCCGCGCCAGAGTCGCCGGTCGAATACGACAAGATCGCCACCCGCGGCTCGATGCCGAACTTGACGGCCGTCTCGGCCGTCGACAGCGCGATGCCGGCCAACTGCTCCGGATTGGGATTCGGGTTGACGGCGCAGTCGGCGTAAAGGTCGACGCGCTCGCCCAACACCATGAAGAACGACCCGGAGACCGTCGAAACGCCCGGCTTGGTCTTGATGAACTCCAGCGAGGGCCGGATGGTGTTGGCGGTGGTGTTGACCGAGCCGGAAACCATGCCGTCGGCCAAGCCCATCTTCACCATCATCGTGCCGAAATAGGAGCCGTCGGCCATCTTGGCCCGCGCCTGCTCGATGGTGACGCCTTTGGCGGCCCGCAGCGTGGCGTATTCGGAGGCGAACCCCTCGACCAGCCTCGGATCGGCCGGGTCGACGATCTTCGCGCCGGACACGTCCAGCCCCAGCTCGGCCGCCCGGGCGTTGAGCTGGTCGGCCTTGCCCAGCAGGACGACGTCGGCGAAGCCGGCGGCGGTCGCCTCGCAGGCGGCGCGCAGGATGCGGTCTTCGTGGCCCTCGGGAAGGACGATGGTGCGGATGCGAGCGGCGGCCAACTGTTGCAGTCGCCGCTCGAAGGGTGTTGGGCTCTCAGCGCCGATGCCAGTAGTCACCCCAATAGATTACAACAGGTCCGCGCGACCGTCAGGCCCCGCCGCGAGGTCGCCAGGGCGAGCCGACTGCAGCGTGGGCCCGTACCGCCCGGACACAGCCGCCGGGAGCCGTCGCCCAGGCGGGCGACAGTGAGCACAAATGCGGGCAATTTCGTGCTAGCCTATTCGGGCACGAAAACGAAAGGACGCCATGCCGAACTACTCGACGCGCTTGCCGCAGCGGGCAATTTGGCACGCCGACGAGCCGAAAGGCTTCGAGGGGCGCTGTAGGCCGTAAGTTGAACTCGCCGTTCCACTTGCCGCCTGCTCGCACGCCGAGTCGGGCGGCATTTTTGTCTTCGCCGCCTTGCAATTGAACATCGCCAACTGAACACCTTTCGCCGCACAGGCGGCCGACGCGGGCGGGGCCGCATCCGCGCCGCCCGCGACCGCCGCACAGCACAACCGAACAACGCCAACCAGCCGAACGGGCGGCCCAGCCGCCGCCGACGGCCGCGACAGCCAACCAGGAAGGAGGCCCGGAGATGGGGCAAGTCTTGATCCTCAACGCCGGCGGCGAGCAGGTGCTCGGCACCGTCACGCTGCGCCACGCCATCGGCATGCTCTACCGCCAGGTCGCCCGCGTGCACGAGGCCGTGCCGGGGGCGAGCTTCGGGCCCTACCCGCTGCCGCGTTCGGTCGAGTTGGTGCGCTACCTCTACACCCGCTGGGTGTACGAGGCCACCGGGCGCCCGCCGTACTCGCGCGAAGGCGTGCTGCGCCGCGACCAGCGCCGCTGCGCCTACTGCGGGGCCGAGGCGTCCACCATCGACCACGTCGTGCCCCGCTCCAAGGGCGGCAAGACGTCGTGGACCAACTGCGTGGCCGCCTGCTGGCCGTGCAACAACCGCAAGGCCGACAAGACGCCCGCCCAAGCGGGCCTGCGCCTGCGCGTCGAGCCGAGAGTGCCCAGCCTGCGCGAGATCGGCGTCCGGCTGAGATAGGCCGAGCGCGCGTGAGACAGGCCGAGCGCGCGGCCGAGCCTACTGCTCCAGGTAGCGCTCGGCGTCTTTGGCGGCTTTGGCGCCGGAGGCGGCCGCCGTGATGGCTTGGCGGTAGTCGGGATCGGTCAGGTCGCCGGCGGCGAAGACGCCGGGCAGGCTGGTGGCCGTCGACGGGTGGCGCACGGCGACGTAATCGCGCTCGCCCAGTTCGACCTGGCCGCGCACCAAGTCGGAGCGGGGCACGGCGCCGATGGCGACGAACACGCCGTCCACCGGCTGGTCGCGCTGCGCGCCGGTAACGGTGTCGGCCAGCGTCACGGAGGCGACTTTCTGATCTCCTTGAATCCGCGTCACGACGCTGTTCCAGGCGTACTTGATCTTGGGGTCGCCGTCCGCCCGGTCGATCATCGCCTGCTGGGCGCGCAGCTGGTCGCGGCGGTGGACGATCGTCACCGAGGCGGCGAAGCGCGTCAAGAAGGTTGCCTCCTCCAGGGCCGTGTCGCCGCCGCCGACCACGATGATGTCCTTGTCGCGGAAGAAGAAGCCGTCGCAGGTGGCGCAATAGGAGACGCCGCGGCCGGTGAACTCGTCCTCGCCCGGCACGCCCAGTTTGCGGTAGGCCGAGCCCATCGCCAAGATCACCGTCCGCGCCTGGTGCTCGTGTTCGGAGGAGTCGACGACGGTCTTGACCTCGCCTGCCAGCCGCAACTCGATGGCGTCGTCGCGCAGCAACTCGGCGCCGAACTTCTCGGCCTGAGCGCGCATCGCCATCATCAAGTCGGGCCCGTTGACGCCTTCGGGGAAACCGGGGAAGTTCTCGATCTCGGTGGTCTGCATGAGCGCCCCGCCGGCGTCGACCGCCCCCTCCAACACCAGCGGCGCCAAGCCCGCCCGTGCGGCGTAGATGGCCGCCGTGTAGCCGGCCGGCCCCGAGCCGACGATGACAACGTCTCGCACATCAGTCATGCCGGCCACTCTACCCGCCAGGGCGACGGGCCCAGTCGCCATCCACGGCGCCCCCAACGTCGCGCGACCCACGTGACATGGGGACTGTCACGTGATACCGGCAGGATGGCCCCTGGCCACGTGACAGAAGAACCATCCCCATGTCACGTCACCATGTCACGTCTTGTCACGGCCGGGCAAACCCGACTTGAAAGGCGGGCTTGAGGGGGCTCTAGGCGGTGTTACGCCTTGCTGATAATCTGGCCCGGTGGACGAACCGTTCGCTCAGTCGGCGCCTGATGACCAGTTCGCGCAGGTCACATCGCAAGTCAACGTCCCCGAACGGTCTTGGAAGCGGCGCGGCCGGGCGCTGCTGTTCTTCAGCGACTTGGTCGCCGTCGCGGCGGCCGTCTTCGTCACGTTCCATTTCGGACCGTCGTTGCAGCAGCCCCTCTATGGCGCCGCAGGCTTCTACGGCGTGACGTACGGCCAAGTGGCGGGCATCTTGATCGTCGCCTGGGTGGGCCTGCTGACGTTCAACGGGTCGCGCAGCTCCCGCATCCTGGGGGTGGGCACCGACGAATACCGCCTGGTCATCAAGAGCGGCCTGTGGGTGTTCGGGGCGGCTGCCGTGGTGTCGTACTGCTTCCAAATCCAACTGGCCCGCTCGCTGTTCCTGACCACGCTGCCGGCCGGCGTCGTGCTGCTGCTGGTCACCCGCTGGCTGTGCCGCAAAGGGCTGGTCTGGCTGCGCAGCAAAGGCCGGGCGATGACGCCGGCGGTGATCGTCGGCGACGCCAAGGACGTGACCCGCGTCGTCGGCGACCTGCTGCGCTGGCCGGAGGCGGGTTTCGCGCCGACGGCGGTGTGCCTGACTCGCGGCGACAGCGGCGGCCAAAGCCTGCTGGATGACTACCGCAACGTCGCGTTCAAGGACATCGTCCGGTGGGTCCAGGCCGGGCGCGTCGGGGCCGTCATCGTCTGCAACAACGTCCCGCGCCACCAGGTCCGCAAACTTTCGTGGGAATTAGAGGACAGCCCCGTCCAGCTGATTTTCCAACCGCAATTGGTTGACGTTTCCGGCCCCCGCTCCAAAGTCCAAGCCGTCGCCACGCTGGCGTTGGTCCACGTCGACCTGCCGAAGTATTCCGGCTGGAAGTTCGCCCTCAAGCGCGTCTTCGACATCGTCTTCTCCGCGCTCGTGCTGCTGGCGACGTGGTGGCTGTGGCTGATCATCGCCTTGCTGATCAAGATTTTCGACCCCGGGCCGGTCTTCTTCCGCCAACAGCGGATCGGACGCGGCGGCAAGCCGTTCGACGTCCTCAAGTTCCGCACGATGTGCGTCGACGCCGAGGAGAAGATCGCGCCGCTGATCGCGGCCAACGGCGGCAAGGCGCTGCAGTTCAAGCTGGACGACGATCCCCGCGTCACCGGCATCGGGCGCATTCTGCGCAAGACGTCGCTGGACGAGCTGCCGCAATTCTGGACTGTGCTGTGCGGCGACATGAGCGTGGTCGGGCCGCGCCCGCAGGTGTCGCGGGAGGTTTCCGAATACACCGAGAAGCACTTCCGCCGCCTCCTCGTCAAACCGGGCATCACCGGCCTGTGGCAGGTCAACGGGCGCTCCGACCTGCCCGCCGAGGAGGCCATCCGCCTCGACTTGAACTACGTCGAGAACTGGTCCCTGACCGGCGATGTCGTGATCATCGTCAAGACGGTGGTCGTGGTCCTGACCGGCCAAGGGGCGTCCTGACGGCAACCGGTGGACGCGCTTCCCACTTGGGCCCGCGCGCCGCCTCTGGCTGGTGGTCGTCGGCAGTTCGGCCCGCCTGATCCGCGCGTCCCAGCGAGGCCCGCGCGCCGCGTCAGCCGGCGAAGCAGATCCGCCGCCGGGCGTCGGTCTGGAAGCGGACAACAGGCTCGCCGGCCGTCTCGAAAGGCGTCAGGACGAAGGCCGTCAAACCGATGACGACGAAGCTGCTGCCGACCAGCGGCAGCGACAGCGGCACCTCCACGACGCAGTTGAACAGCAGCGACACCACCAACGCCAGGCGCTCGCGCCGCCACGGGCCGGGCTGCAGCGCCCCCCACAGCAAGGCCGCGACGGCGGCCACCAGCAAAGCCAGCCCCAGCGCGCCGCTTTCGAGGATCGACTCCAACAGTTGGTTGTGGGCGTGGATGGCGGCCAGCGGCAGGAAGTCGGCGATGAAAGGCGAGCCCATCGCGTAGACCCCGCCGCCGGCCCAACCGTCGTCCCACAAATGCTGGACGACAACCGCCCAAATGTCGGAGCGCGAACTGGTGACGACGTTGAGGAAGCGGGCCGAGCCGTTCACCAGCACCCACAGCGCCGCCGACGCCGCCAGCGCCGCGCCGACCACCGCCACGGGGTGCAGCCGCAGCAGCCCAGGCCGCGCCTGGCCGCTGGTCGATGGGCGGCCGCCTGGCGGCATCCTCCGGGGGTCGGCCAGCGCGCGGCCTGCCAGGCCGACGAGGTCGTCTGGCGACCGCCACGGGATTGGCCGCTCGGCGCGGCCCTTGGCCAAGCGATCCGGACCGACCGGCCACACGGCCTGCCCGCGCCGCTTGGCGGCGGCCGACGGCGCGACGGCCAAGACGGCCAACCCGACGCAGGCCGCCACCTCGCTGCCCACCGAATCGCTGGCCACCAGCGACGCCGCCGCCAAGACGGACCACAGCCACGCGGCCGGGCGTCCCCGCCCCAAGCGCGACGCCTCCATGACCAGCGCGACGGCCGCCACCGCGCCCAGATAGTTGGGATGGTGCAGGACGCCCAGGAAGCGGTCGAAGCCGAGGACGCCGCGCTGGCCGACCCACGTCGCCGCCGACTCGTCCAACACCCAAAGCAGCCAACTGGCCACCAGCACGGCGCGGCAAAGCCACCTCAGCCGAGCCTCCAACACCCCGGCGGTGAACGGGCTGGACAGCACCGCCAGCAGCGCCAAGACACCCTCCAAGATGCGCCAGGTGAAGTTCGTCGGATAGGTCGAAAGCGCACAGGCCGCCCACAGCAGCGGCAGCGCCAAGGCGGGCCAGGGCAGGCGGGCCAAGTTGCGTCGCCCGACGATCAGGCAGACGCCCGCCGCCACCCACAGCCAAGCCTCCGGCGCCGACAGCAAACCGGCGACGAAAGCCGGCCGCGGAAAGACCTGGACGAGCGTCGCCACCCGGTCGGCGTCGCTGGGGACGGCGACCAGCGCCGCCAGCCACAGCACGCCCGTGCCGAGGGCCGGATCGCCCGGATCGCGAGCCTGGCGGGCCAGCGCCCACAGCAGCCAGGTCGCGAAGGCCGCCGCGAACAGCGCCGCCCCCGCCGCGAACGCCGGATCATGAACGTACCCCTGCCACATGCGTCAAGCCTCGACCAGCCGTTTGGGGGCGACCGTCGGCGTGCCGATGATCACCACCGCCACCACCAGCGCGTAGGCCGTGCCCCGCAGCGACAACGACAAATAGACCTCTTCCAAGCTGGTGACGGCGACCACCGCGAACAGCGCCAAAGCCAAACGCCGATGCTTGCCGGAGCGGACGATCGCCCACACGCAGCAGGCGAAGACGGCCACCAGCGCCGCCAGCCCCAAACCGCCGCTCTCCAGGGTCGATTGCAGCCACTGGTTGTGGCAGTGGGCCACCGGGTAGGGCAAGAATTGGGCGATGACAGGGTCGGTCATCGGGTTGGGAAGCTGGCCCCGCCCCAGCCATGGGTAGTCCCAAAGATGGGGCCAGACGGCCGACCAGACCTGCAAACGGTCGGAGGTGATGGCGTCCATCTCCTCGTACGGCGTCACGGCGATCAAGGCCGACACCACGCAAACGGCGGCGGCGGTGACGGTCGGCAGGGCCCAGCGCAGCCAGCCCCAGCGCAGGCGTCCCATCGGCTTCGACCAGCAGGCAAGGAAGACCAGCGCGACCAGCAGCGCCAGTTGGCTGCCGCGCGAACTCGACCACATCAGGCAGAACACGCCGACGGCCAGCCACAGCAAACTGAGCGAGCGCAGCTTGAACCGCGTCAACTCCAAGACGATGGACAGCGCGCAGACCAGGCCCAGATAGTTGGCGTGGATGGTGACGCCGCGCAACCGGTCGACGCCGAACAGCCCCGGATTGCCCGCCCACAGGCCGATGGCCGGATAGAGCACGCCGACCACCAGGCTGGCCACCTGCAGGACTCGCAGCGTCCACGTCAATTGGAGGGCCAGCGATTCGCGCCGCAGCGGGCTGAGGCCCAGCGCCACCACGAACAGACAGCTCAAGACGGCCGTCATCAGCAGCGAGTCGCCCAAGGTGGCGAACAGCACGCACAGCCACAGCGCGACCAGCGCCAGCACGACCGGCGGGAAGCGGTGCCAGTTGCGGATGAACAGCAGCACGCACAGCGCTCCGCCCACCCACAGCAGCGCCTCGACGCCGGAGAACACCCCGCAGACGACGTCCAGCGGCAGCCCCAAACCGGCCGACCACATTTGCAACCAGGACATCGGGTTGGCGGCCGCGTCCAGCGACTCCACCATCATCAGCCAGACCAGGCCGGCCGGCAGCAGTTTGTCGTCGCGGCGGCGGACCAGCCGCACGATGGAGACGACGATCCACACCAGCCCCAGCCCGCAGACGATTCCGAACGCCCACCAATAGTCGTCCGGCACGCGCGCGGCGGCGGTGAACGTCTCAATCGACTGGCCGAGGATCAGCACGCGCGCCCCCAGCCGCCAGCGGGCGGAACCACCAGGACCACACCAGCCCCTCTCCCGCGACGTTACCTGTTCCGCATCAGTCTAGCTGGAGGGGTGGGGGGCCGATCAAGACCCGGCAGGACGACGGCCAGGGGCCAGTCCCAGCCGAGGGAGGCGGACAACGTCCCAGCGGTGAAATCGGAGCGGTTGAAGGCCACGACGCGGCCGGATTGGGGCTCGTAGGCGCGCAAGTCGTCGCCGTCCGCCGCCACCGCCAAGACGACGTGGGCGCCGCAATGACGCAAGTTGGCACCGACCCCAAAACAGAACACCGGCGCCACCCAGCCCTGGCGGACGGCTCGTAGGACAGCCCCATAGGCGTCGTCGCGGCACGACGGGGCCACCACCCACCGGACCCGCCTGCGGGACGGCCCCAAGCCGGCCGCCCGCTCGTCGCGGGCAAGTTGGCGGGCGACGGCGGCGGGCGTCGTGCCCAACGCCTTCGGCCAAGGCAGGTGGAAACCGCCTCGGAACGAGAAAGCGTTGGTACGGGCGTGCATGTCCGCCGCAGCGGCGGCGAAACGCTCCTCGGCCGTGCCGCCACGCCGTGCCCCGGTCGCCGGATCGCGGCCGTCGACGATCCGGGTGGCGAAGTCGGCGTCTAGCAGCATTCGCGCCATGACAAGGCATGACGAGCCGCAAGTCGTGGCGTCCGGCTGGCGGAAGCGGCCCTCCAACGCCTGCCAGGACGTCATGACGCCTGGTCGAGGCGGGCGAACAAGTCGGACCAGCGCGTCACATAAACCTCGGGGCTGTAAAGCTCCATCGCTTTGCGGCCGGCCTTGCCGCAGCGCCTGGCCAGCTCCTCGTCGCCCAACAGTCGGGCGACGCCCTGGGCCAGGGCCTTGGTGTCGCCGGAGGGCACCAGCAGGCCGTTCTCGCCGTCGCGGATGACGTCGGCCGGGCCGTACTTGACGTCGTAGGCCACCACCGGGCAGCCGTTGGCCAACGACTCCAACACCGACTGGGGCAGGCCCTCGTAGCCGTCGCGGCTAGTCAACAGCGAGACCGACGCCCGCCGGAACTCCGCCTCGGGGTTCGAGGTGTAGCCCGCCAGCCGCACCGACTCCGCCAAGCCGTAGTGGTCGATCAGCGCTTGCAGCTTCTCGCGCCGCTCGCGGCTGCCGTAGCCGAAAATCTCCAGCCTGGCCGAAGGCACCGCCTTGACCACCTTTCGGAACGCCTTGACGGCCTGCTCGACCTGCTTGGACGGCACCAGCCGCGTCAACATGACGACGAGGTTGTCGTCGCGGACGACCGACTCGTCATCCGGCGCGACGGCCGCCACCGACGGGATGACGTCGAACGGCGGCTCCACGCCGTAAACCGACTCGACGTCGGCCCGCTGGGCGTTGGTCAACAGCACGACCGCGTCGGCGTCGTCATGGCGTTCGAACAGCGCCTTGAAACGCTCCCCGACCTGGGCCGGGTTGGACGAGCCGGGCTCCAGATGGTTGCCGTGGACGGTGAAAACCGTCTTGACGTTGGGGCGGCGGTAGCCGAGGAACGGCAGGTAGCCGGCCGGCCGCCAAGCCTCGACGCTCAAGAAGGCCCGGTCCTCGCCGATGATCTCGTCGAGCGCCTCGTGGACGGCGGCGTCCTCGCCGATGACGGCCCGCACCGCCTGCTCGTCGGCGTCGAAGCGGATGCTGCGCTGGACGTGCGCGCCGTCGGCGCCGGCCGTCATCCAGCGGGCCAGGTAGGCCGTGCCGTCGGGGCGGTAGTAGACCTCTTGGCGCGAGGCGCCGGACTCGTAGTCGTACCAGATGCGGCGGATCAGCCGGCCGTCGGCGCCGTATTCGTCGGTTTGGGTGCGGAAACGGTTGTCGTTGAAGTGGTCGGCGAAACGCAGACGGCCGTCGCTGGTGAAACTCTTGTAAAGCCGGTAGACGCCGTGCTCGAACAGCCGGTAGTCGTTCGGGTCGGAGGTTTGCAGGCTGGACAGGCCCGGCTCGTCGACGCCGTGGACGACCGGCTCGCCGGGCGTTTGGCCGCCCTGGGCCAGATGCTCGAACAGCCACGCCACCTGGACCCCTTCGGCCAGCCGACCGTCGGCCCGCAGCCCGGCCACGACGACCGCCAAGTCGGGCGCGAAGTCGGTGGTGTAGATCTCGCAGGGCACGCCCTCGGCGGCCAGCAGCTTCGTCTTCGTCAACAGTGAGCGCACGACGCCGCCGCTTTGCAGCGACAGGTTGCGGGTGAGGAAGAGGTATCGCCTTGTCGGGAACGGTTTGCGGGTGGGAATGTCGGGTACGGTGTCGGTCTTGGAAGCCTTCTTGGCCAGTTTGCGCAGCCGGGCCGGCAACGACGAGTCGCTACTCATGCGGCCATGATACAGACTCCGGCGCGGGCCCCACGGCGGGCGGGTCGGCCACGTCTGGGCCGGCGCGGTCGTGCAGGCGGGCGACGATGTCGGGCAGGGCGGCCGTGGCCTCGGCCTGGTCGACGCCCTCGGCTTTGATGGCCAGATGCATTCCGGCCGTGTGGACTTCGATGTCGACCAGGCCGAAGCGGCGCGAAACCGGCCCGCTGACAAGGGCGAACGATTGTGCCCGGCGAGTCGGGACGAGCTGCCAGCGGCGCACCAGCCAGCCGCGCAGCGAGACGAAGAAGTGGCCGTCGAACCCCCAGCGCAGGAACGGTGCGCTGAACGGGTGCAGCCAGCGGGCGCGCTTGGGCGCCACCCGCACCGGCACCTGGGTGTGGTCGGCGTTCGGCCAAAGGGCGCGCAGCGCGACTTGGACGTCGTCCCAGGTGCCGACCGGCAGCATGATCGTGCTGACGCCGGACTTGTTCTCGGCGTTGGTCACATCGCCCCAGCCGATCACCTCCAAGTCGACGCGGTAGAAGCCGAGTTTGCGCCACAGCAGCGATTGGGCCAGTTGGACGGCCTGGACGCGCCGCGCGGGCAAGGCCTGCGAGGTGACCGACGTCAGGCCGCGCGTGATGCGCAGCCCCTCGGGGCGCTGGGTCAGCTCGTAGCCGAATTGCGAGATGAAGCGCCGCACCAGGAACGAGCCGCTGGCCGAGAGCACCGCGAAGGCCGTGCCGACCATCGCCCACAGCCCCCAACTGTCGGCGGTCGCAATGCCGCCGACGACGACTGCCGCGAACACCGCCACCATGAGGATGAACTCGTGCGAAGTGACGGCCGCCAAGACGAGGCGTCCCGGCGGCACCCGCAACAGGACGCGCTCGGGCGACAACGGCTTGGGCGTGGCCAAGAAGGGCACGTTCTCCGGCCCCTTGGCGGGAGCGGCCAGAAAGGTGACGCCCGCCTGGGGAGGCAGAGCCGCTGGGACGCCCGACGCGGCGGCGGGCTGCGCCGACGGCGAGGCTCCGGCCGCGACGACGCCCGACTGGGCGCCTGGCCCAGCCCCCATGGTCGCCGCCGGGGCAATCGGCCAACCGATCGATCCTGGCGACCCGGCAGGCAGGCCCGCCGACCTGCCCTGGGCGACGGCGGCCCGGTTGAGCAGATAGTCGCGCAACTCGTGGGCCCGTTTGACGCCCAAGTAACGCAGTTTGACGGCTTCAGTGCTGGCGGTGTCGATTTGCAGCTCGGCCAGCCCCAACACGCGGGCCGCGAACGGCTGGACGATGTCGATGCTCTGCACCTTTGTGAAGGCGATCCGCTGCGATTTGCGGAAGACGGCGCCCGTCTCGACGCGCAACTCCTCGTCGTCGATGACGAACTTGGTGAACCGCCAGGAGAAGTAGCCCGCGATGACGGCGACGATGATGACGCCGACGACGGCCAGCGCGATCCACTGCCATTGGCCCAACCAGTCGAATCGCGGCTCTTCCTCGCCCGGCTCGGGCGGTCCGACGCGCGGCATGAATTGGTTGACCAGCCCGACGACGACCGCCACCAGGATCAGCCAGCCCCGGATCAGCGGCGTCAGCGGATGGGCCCGCTCGGTGCGCTTGACGCCGCCCGGTGGCTGGCCCGCGTCGGCAGGCGGCGGCCCGCCCGGAGCTGGTTGTCGGGTTTGGGTTGGCGCCGGTCGGGGCGGTCCGACTGGCGGGACGGCGGACTCGCCGGGCAGTCCCTGGCCGAAGCCCGAGGGCGGCGGCGGGACGGCGGATTCGCCTGGTCCAATGGCGTCGCCAAGCGGCTGCTGGCCGACGGTTTCGGGGGTGTTGGCGTCGCTCATCGTCACATCGGGGTGGCTTGGCTCTCGCCCAGCGTGATCAGGCGGTCGCGCAGAGCGGCCGCGTCGGCCTCCAACAAGCCTGGCAGCTTGGCGTCGGATTGGATCGAGGCCGTCACCAGGCTGACGTCGGCCAGCCCCCACAGCCGGTTGAGCGGGCCGGCCTCGACCGTCACCGACTGCATGCGGCCGTAGGGGATGGCGGCGAACTCCCGCCTCCACAGGCCTTTGCGGATCAGCAGATCCTCCTCGCGCAGGGCGTAGCCGAAAGACCGCACCCAGCGTCCGGCCCGGATGAAACGCCACGCGCCGATGGCCACGACCGCCGCCGCCGCCAGCCCGCCCCAGCCCCAGCCGACCAGGAGGCCGAGGGGCAACCCGGCGGCCAGCGCGAACACGAGCGTCCAAAGCGCGATGTTGACCCGCCAAGCCGAGGCGTAACGCGCCGGCAGCGACCGCCATTCGGCGGCCGCCTCGACGATCTCGGGCCACTTCATCGCCAACCAGCCTTCCCCATAGTCATCCGCTTGCCATCCGCGCCAACCAGGCCACCGCTCAGCCGAGCTTCGCCTGCTTCCAGGCCTCCCATGCCGTCTCGACCATCTGGCGAACGGTGTAGCGCATCTTCCAGTCGATGTCGGCCGCGGCGGCCGTGCCGTCGGCGACGATCCGCGCCGGGTCGCCCGGACGGCGCGGGGCCACCTCGGGGGTGAAGGCCACGCCCGTCACGTCGGCGAAGGCGTCC
>JAISUF010000069.1 GCA_031272195.1 Propionibacteriaceae bacterium | reverse complement strand
CCCCAGGTTTTCCAAGAGGTGCTCCAGGGAGCGCGAGATGAGCGCAACTTCGCCAGGCTCCAAACCTATCTCTCCACCCAGCGGATGCTGTCGTTGCCGCAAACGGCTGAAGCCTGCGTCAAGGCGGCTCGGCTGTTCTTTGATCTCAGACGCAAGGGAGTCACGGTTCGCGGTTCGGCCGATGTGTTGATCGCGCTCACCGCCATCGAAAACGACGCGGCCCTCCTGGCTGAAGATAGAGATTTCGAGAACATCGCCGCTCACGAACCCCGCCTGCGCTTGGCCTAGACAGTGAAAACGCCGTTCACAGACGGCGTTCGTCTGCTCTTGCGCTCGCAGCGTGGCGGCTTTGGCGGCCTGGCTGGTGTGGATGGCGCCTTGGGATTGAAACCCGATAGGGCGATTGTCGGAGAGCCCAGGAGTATCTTCGATACTCGCAGGGTCGGCAGGCCGAACGGAGGGAGGGGATGGACGGTGGGCCCAGTCAGTGAGCTGAGGACGGAGCGGCTGGCGCTGCGCCAGATGACTTCCGACGACCTTCTGGCGCTGTCCGCAATAATGCAGGACGCGGAGACGATGACGGCCTACGAGGGGCCGTTCAGCGAGGGGGAAACACAGGGTTGGCTGGACCGCACCCTCGGCTCGTATGCCGAGTGGGGCCATGGCCTGTACGCGGTGACGCTGCCCCAAGATCCGGCGTGGATGATTGGCCAGTGCGGCCTGACGTATCAGGATCTTGAGGGCGAGCCGGTGTTGGAGGTCGGCTACCTGTTCAATCGCGCCGTCTGGGGCCACGGCTACGCCACGGAAGCCGCGCAGGCGTGGATCGGCTACGCCTTCGGCGCGCTGGGCGCGGACGAGGTGTACGCCATCGTGCGCGACACGAATCTGAGGTCGATGAACGTCGCCATCCGCTGCGGCATGGCGGTCAGGCGGCGTTTCGTCAAGCACTACCGGGGTGTCGAAATGCCCCATCTGGCGTTCTCAGTGAGGCGGCCATGAGCGATGCGCGGGCTTGCTCGTTCACCCGAAGCCAAGGTCTTGACGACCCTGCGGGGGAGCAGTGGTGGGCGAGGAGCCGGTCCTTGGGTTGCATGATCGTCTCGTCTCCCCGATTGAGCTGAGAGAAGAGACGGTTGGCGTCGCCCGCCAGCTGATTCCCCGGGTGTTGCGTCAGCTGGTTCCCCTGGGTTGGGTGCGGTCAACAGCATCCGCTCGTGGCTGCCCCTCGCGGCCCGAGTAGAGTGGTTGAAAGCGGGACCGCCGGTGGGTCGGGCCCGCTCGGTTTGTCTGACGAGTGGAGGGATCGGTTGATGAGCCAGGTTAGGGATTTCTTGAAGGCGTTGAAAGGCGACCCGGATCTTATGGCCCGCGCGCGCGCCTGTGACGGAGCTGATTGGGTTCAGCAGTTGGTCGGTGTCGCACGGGAGGCCGGTTTCGAGCTGTCGGCGGCGGACATCGAGTCGCGGGTGGACAAGTTCGCCGGGGCGGTCCCCGGTTTCACCGAGTGGTTCGGCCGCCAAGACGTGGAACCCGCCGACGCTCCTTACGCCTGAGCGCCCGGCTCGCCCTGAGCGGGTTGCGCGGCGGGAAGCCTGAGGTCGTCCGAGACGCTCCTGACGCCTGAGCGCTCGGCTCGCCGACGGGCGCGAGGCCTGGCTCCCAAGCGCGCAGAGTGACCTGCCCATCGCCGAGGCCCCCGGTGCTGCCCGGCGTGGTTTGCGGATGAGCGTGCGCTCCCGACAGTCAGGTACTTGACATATTGCTCGGGCAGTGCCACGCTGGTTAATCGTCAGGTAGTTGACAGTCATCCACCTGACGTTAAGCCGATGAAAGTGTGAACCATGTCCGATCCTGACGACATCCGCGCCGGCGCCGCGGAGCGTTTGACGTATCTGTGGGTGCTGCAGCTTCAGGCCCAGCGCCGATTTCGCGCCGACGCGCCGCGCCTGCAAGACACCCGCCAAGGGCAGGGGCGGGTCTTGGCCCTGCTCAAACTGAAGCCCGAGCTCACCCAGCGGGAGCTGACCTTCCTCATGGGCGGGTCCAGGCAATCGCTCGCCGAATTGCTGGCCAAGCTGGAGCGCCAGGGCTTGATCGAGCGCGAGCCGTCCGCCGACGACCGCCGGGTCCTGACCGTCCGCCTCACCCAGGCCGGACGCGACGTCGACCAGGCCAACGATTCCGACGGTGGCGTCGAGTCACTGCTGGACTGCCTCGACGACGACGAGGTGACGCGCCTGGCCGACTACCTCGACCGCATGATCGCGCGCCTCGAAGAAGCCATGGGCGGCGAGTTCGACGCCCGCCGCCAAGCCATCGGGCAATACCTGCGCGAAGGCGGCTTCGGGCCTGGTGGTCCTGCCACTGGCGGGCTGCCGGGCCTTCCCGGTTGGCGCGGATTCGACCCGCGGCACCCCCTCGGCGGACCGGCCGACCCCAGGCTCAGGCCGGACGGCACAGACCCGCGCCTGAACGCGGACGGCACCGATCCCCGGCTCAACCCGGACGGCACCGATCCCCGCGCGTTCGGTCCGCGCGGAGCAGGTCTGGGCAGGCCGGGCTCGGCTGGCGACCGGCGTCGGCGCGGCGTGCGTCCCCAGGGCCCCGGCTACTGGCCGGAGGCCGGCTATGACGACCGCGACTGACACCGAAATCCGGCCCGGCGGAGCGCCCGTCGTCGCGCCAGGGTCCAGGCGGGGATGGCTCCTCATCACAGCCATCGCCTTCCTGAGCGGCACCGGCATGACGATCGTCTTGCCCGTTCTGCCGTTCATCACGCTGCGGCACGTCGCCGACGAGGCCAGCCTCGCGTGGTGGGTCGGCGTCCTCGAAGCCGCCTACGCGCTCTCGTCCTTCCTGATCGGGCCGTTGCTGGGCGCGCTGTCGGATCGCCACGGGCGCCGGCCGATCCTCGTCTACTCCGTCTTCGGATCGGCCCTCGGTTACCTCCTGTTCGGTTTCGGCGGCTCGCTGTGGGTGCTCGTTCTCGCCCGAGTCGTCCAGGGGCTGGCCTCGGGAGACCTGCCCGCGCTGTTCGGCTACGTCGCCGACATCACGCCCGAAGAGGACCGCGCCAAGCGGTTCGGCTTCCTCGGCGCGGTGTCGGGTGTGTCCATGATCGTCGGCCCGGCCATCGGCGGGGCGCTGTCGCAAATCAGCCTCGACGCGCCCGTGCTCGCCACGGCCGGCGTGTCCGCCCTGATCGGCGCGCTCGCCATCGCCGCCCTGCCCGAGAGCCTCGCGCCCGAGAATCGGGCGAGCCGCTTGGCCCTAGCCGACCTCGTACCTGTCACTGCCATCCGCAACGCCCTGGCCCGCCCGGCGCTGCGCCCGCTCCTGCTCGGCACGGTCCTGCTGTCGCTGCCCTTCGTCTTCTTCGCCACCAACAGCACCGTCCTGGCCTGGGACACCGCCGACTGGGGGCCCGCTCAGGTGAGCGTCCTGCTGACGGTCATCGGCGTCCTCGACATCGCCATCCAGGGCGGACTGCTCGCCCTGCTCATCCCCCGGATCGGGGAGCGCGGCATCGTCATCGCTGGAACGGTCGGCCAAGCGGTCGGCTGCCTGGGCATCGCCCTGGCCGCGTCGTGGCTGTCGGCGCCGTGGCTCTTGGCCGGCGCGTTCGTCCTCTTCGCCGCCTGCGAGGGCGGGACGACCGCCGCCCTGCAAGGACTCCTCTCGGCCCGGGCCGGGGCGGACGAGCAGGGCTGGCTGGCAGGGGGCCTCGGCTCGCTGAGTTCCGCCGCCCAGGTCGCCGTCCCACTGCTCGGCGGCTGGATTTACGCTTCGCTCGGCCCAGGCGTGCCGTATTGGCTGGGCCTGGCCGCCATCACGGGCGCCGCCGTCATGCTGATGCGCGCGACGAAGGCGCCAGCAGGGGTGGAGTAGGGGCGGGCCTTAGGGTCAGCTGAGGTGTCGCGGCGTGTCCCGCGCAAGGTCTTGGTCGTAATCGCCGACACCGGTTCCGATGGGTGCAGCCGCGCCGCCGCAAAGCTTTGACGAGGACAAAGGCCACAGTGTCCCGCCCGCGCCTCAGGTCTGGCCGGCGAGGCGCGGACGGTCGAGCCATAGGGCCAGGGCCACGCCGACGGCGGCCAGCAGCGCGGCGGCGGCAAACCAGCCAGCCAGTTCCACCCATTCGTGGACGGTTGCGAAATCGGCGGGCAGGTCGGCCAGGACGGATTGCAGCTGGTCGGCGTTCTCGGCGCGGAAATACTTGCCTTTGGTGAGGTCGGCAACCTGTTGCAGGACGTCCTCGTCGATGCTTTGCCCGCCCCGGCCGCCCGAGCGGTCGTTGCCGAAGCCGCCCCGGCCGCTGTTCACCTGGCTGGGGTCGCAGACGGACGGCGCGGACTCCTGCGTGCCGAAGCCGATGGTGAACACCGGCACGCCGCGGGCAGCGGCCTGCCCGGCTGCGGTCAGCGGGTCGGCGCCTTGGGAGTTGGCGCCGTCGGTCAACAGCACGATGGCGTCGGCGGCCAACGGCACGTCCTTGCCCGCCGGGACGTCCACGCCGGTGGGCGCGACGGACCCATCGACCTCGGCGATGGCGTCCAAGGCGACCAGGATCGCCTGGCCGATGGCAGTGCCGCGCGAGGTGGTGAGCCCGGCGACGGCCTCCCGCAAGACGGACTTGTCGGTGGTGGGCGGCACCAGCAGGCCCGCCGTGCCCGCGAACGTGACCAGGCCGATTGTCGAGCCGGACGGCTGGTCGTCGATGAATTTGGACGCCGCCGCCTGGGCGGCGACCAGCCGATTCGGGGCGACGTCGGTGGTGCACATCGACGAGGACACGTCGACGGCGAAGACGATCCGCGTGCCGTTGCCCGGCACCGCCACAGAGGCCTGGGGGCGGGCCGCCGCGACCGTCGCCAGCGCCAAGGCCAGCACCAGCAGCGCCGCCGGGACGCGCCGGCGCCACGACGGTCCGCCCAGCGCCGCCCGCACCAAGCCGGCCGAGCTGACCTTGACCACCGCGCGCCGCCGCCGCCGGGCCGCCAGCCAGACAGCCGCCAACAGCAGCGGGATCGCCAATCCGATCAAAGCCATCGCGGGCGCGGCGAACGTCATAGCAGCCTGCCCGTCCGCCACAGCGTCGTCGCCGCCCCGGCCAGCAGCAGCAACGCCCCCAGCCCGGACGACGCCCAGCCCAACGGCAAGTCCTGGTTCTTGACGGTGAACCGCGCGCCAACCTCCCGCGCGACCTGCTCCATGCCCGCTACGTCGCCATCGGGATGGTAGGCGCCGCCCGTCGTCTCGGCGATGGCCCGCAGGGTGTCTTCGTCGAGGGCGGTGTGCAGGTTGTAGCCGTCGACGGCGACGGTGGCCCCCTGGGCGGTGCCGATGCCGACGGTGTCGATGTGGACGCCCGCGCCCTGGGCCAGTTCGGCGGCCGCCTCCAGGCCGTCGCCGAAGTCCTCCCCGTCGGAGAACAGCACGATCGTCGCCGAGCCCCAATAGCCCAGGTCCGGCGCGTCCTCGCCTTCCTCGGGCAGCGTCACAGCTTGGCCGGTGATGGCCGACAGCGACCCCAAGATGGCGTTCGCCAGCGACGTCCCGCCGCTGGATGTGACGCGGGCGATGGCGGCGGCGGCCAGGCTGTGGTCGTCGCTGACGAGGCTGGTCTGCAAGGCGTCGCTCTGGAACGACACCACACCGATGTCGACGCTGGACGGCTGGGCGTCGACGAAGGCGACGGCCGCCTGTTTGGCGGCTTCCAGGCGGCTGGGCTGGGCGTCGTCGGCGGCCATCGAGCCGGACACGTCGATGGCAACGATGATCGTCCCGGCGGAGCGCGGCACCGGGACGGAGGCGGACGGCCCGCAGACCGCGAAGGCCAACACCGCCGCGCCCGCTGTCACCAGCCAGCAGCCGACCAGCCGCGTCCCGCCTGTCACGACGGGCAGGCCAGCCTGGGCGAAGACTTCCCGGCGGCGGCGCGCGAACACCACCAGCGCGACGACCAGCCCCGCGACGACCACCCCGCCGGGGATCAGCCACACCGGGTCTGCGAACGTCATCAGCGCCTGGCTTTCGTGTCGGCGACGACCCTCACCAGGGCGTCGACAATGTCTTCACCGGTGTCGACGGCGTGGAACGGCACACCCAGGCGCCGCATGGTCTGGTCGAGGGCGGCGCGGCGGGCATCGGCACGGGCGGCCAGCCGGGCGCGGAACAGCGGATCGGCGGTGTCCACCAGCAACCGCTCGCCGGTCTCGGCGTCCTCCACCAACATCGTTCCGGCGACGGGCAACTCGTTGTCGGCCGGGTCGGCGACGCGCAGGCAGGCCACCTCGTGCCGCGCCCTCAGGCGCAGCAGGGCGTCCTCCCAAGGCGGCTTCGCGCCGTCGGCGGGCTCCAGCCCGGCGCCGACGAAGTCGCTGACCACCAGCACCAACGAGCGCCGTGAGGCCATGGCGTCAACGCTCGTCAACAGGCCCGCCAGGTCGGTGCCTCGGGCCGCCTCGGCGGTGGACGGCTTGGCCCTCCGGCGCGTCGCCGTCAGCGCGCCGGTTCGCCAACCCGATCGCGCTGGAGTCGAGGCCTCTGCCAGCGCGGCGGACGGTTCGACCGCGCCGGCCTTGACACCTCGCCGACGCCGCCGCCCAGCGGGGGCAACCGCGTTGGCCGGCTCGACCGCACCGGCTTTGACGCCGCCCAGCTCGCAGCCGATGCGCAACACCTGGCGACGCCCCGTCGCCGGGGGGACGATCTTGGTCTGGCGGCCGTCGTACAGCACGGCACCCACGCGGTTGCCGCCTTGGCTGAACAGGCGGGCCAGCAGCAGCGACAACTCGGCCAGCACGTCGTGTTTGGCCCGCCCCGGCCGTCCCACCGCCATCGACGCCGAGCGGTCGAGCACCAGCCAGGCGGTCAACTCGCGGTCCGCGGTGTACTGCCGCACCTGCGGCTCGGGCATGCGGGCGGTCGAGTTCCAGTCGATGCGGCGGGCGTCGTCGGTCTCGGCGTAGTCTCGTAGGCCGGCGAAATCGAGGCTGCTGCCGTAGGCGACGGTGCGGTACGCCCCCTGCAGGCGACCGTCCAAGCGGCGCAGCACCCGCCATTCCAACTGCCGCAGCAGGAGTTCTGGGACGCGGTCGGCCCCGGCGAGGCCGTCGTCGTCGCCGAGGCGCGCCGGGCGTTCCGGGACGCGGCCCGCAGGGGTGGCAGGCGTCGGGGCGGAGGGTGTTGCGACCGCAGTGGTCATGGCTTGGACCACATCGAATCGTCGGGGGCCGGTGCGGCGGGTGCGGCGGCGGCTTGGGGCGCCTGGCTGGCGGCCGCCGCGTTCGGCGCGGCCTCGCGCACCGCCTGGGCGGTTCGGTCCGCCCTCGGCGGCTCCCGCGTCACAACCGCCGGGACGGGCGTCGCCCGCAGCACGGCGTTGACAATGGCGTCCGGGTCGACGTTGGCGGCCAGCGCCTGGTAGGACAGCACCAGCCGGTGCCGCAGCACGTCGCAGGCCAGTTCGGAGACGTCACCGGGCAGCGCGTAGTCGCGCCCGCGCAGGAACGCCAAGGCCCGCGCTCCCAACACCAGGTTGATGGAGGCGCGCGGGCTGCCGCCGTACGAGACGTAGCCGGCCAGCTCGCCCAGCCCGGCAGCGGCGGGATCGCGGGTGGCACCCACCAGGGCGACGGCGTAAGTGACGATAGACGGGTCGACATACACCGCGCCCACCTCGGCCTGCATCCGCAGCAGGTCGTCAGGGCTCAGGATCGGCGCGGTGGCGGGCGGCGGGCGCAGCGCCCGCCCGACGACGGCGTGCTCTTCGGCGGCGGTCGGATAGCCGACGACGACTTTCATCATGAAGCGGTCCACCTGGGCCTCGGGCAGCGGGTAGGTCCCCTCCGACTCGATCGGATTTTGAGTGGCCATGACGAGGAACGGCGACGGCACCGGGAATGTCTCGCGGCCGATCGTCACTTGGCGCTCCTGCATCACCTCCAGCAGCGCCGACTGCACTTTGGCGGGCGCCCGGTTGATCTCGTCGGCCAGCAGGAGATTGGCGAAGACGGGACCCAGCACCGTCTCGAAATCGCCCGTGTGCGGCCGGTAGACGCGCGTGCCGGTCAAGTCGGCGGGCACCAGGTCCGGGGTGAACTGCACCCTTTGGAACTGCCCCCCGATGGCGTCGGCGAGCACTTTCACCGCCAGCGTCTTGGCCAGCCCCGGCACCCCCTCCACCAGGAGGTGGCCGCCTGCCAGCAGGGCGACGGCCATGCGCTCCAACAACTGGTCCTGGCCGACGATGGTGCGTTTGACCTCGTAAAGCACCTGTTCCAACGGGTTGCCGCTCATGCTGCCTCCATTCTCAAAGCTGTGGACCCGATCCGTCGCCGCCGCCGAGCGCCGCCGAGATGGGCACCGCGAAGGCGATGCCGGCGAACGCGTCGTCGCCGCCGGGGTCGGCGATGGCGACCACCACGCCGATGACGCCGCCGTCGGCGTCCAGCAGCGGACCCCCCGAACTGCCCGGATTGGCCGCCGCGTCGAATTGGATCAGCCCGGTCAGGGCGTTCTTGCCGCTGCCGGAGGTGCGGTCCAGCCCGGAGATGACGCCGGTCGTGACGGAGTACGCCAAGCCCAGCGGGTTGCCGATCGCCGTCACCGCGCCGCCGACCTCGGCCTTGCCGCCCAGGGTGGCGGGCGTCAGCACTTCGGGCAGCTCGGAAGGCGTCAGGGTGGCGATGTCGCGCTCCGTGTCGGTCGAGGAGACGGTGGCGGCAGTCTTCGTCCCGTCGGAGAACGTCACCGTGATTTTGCCGCCGCCTTCGACGACGTGGTTGGCGGTCAGGATGGACCCGTCGTCCGCGACGATGGTGCCCGCACCCAGCCCGCCCTTGCCGGTTTGGACGACGACGACCGAGGGGCCGACCGACCGGTAGACGTCCGACACGCTGGGCGTGGTCCGGGTTGGGGTGGGTGTGGGGCTGGGCGTCGACGCCGCGAAAAGGCTGGAACTGCCGCGCCCGGCCAGGAACGCGGCGCCCAAGACGATTGCCGCCGCGACTACCGCGAGGGCCGTCCAAGCGGCGCGGTGAATGCTCCGCCGCGGTGGGGCCGCGGGTGTGTTGTCAGGCGTTTCAGCAGCCAATTGGGAACGCTCTTTCGCGTGCGATCTGTCACTGGCAAGTCTACGTTTGGCCAGCGCTGGTCAGCCCTGGCGGGGGCGATACTCACAGCCACTCACAGCGGGCTCAAGGGCCGCCTATTGCCAATCCTCCAGCAGCAGGCCGGGCACCCGGCGAAACTCTTTGGTGTTGTGTGTGACGAGGGTGCCGCCGTCGGCCAGGACGGTCGCCGCGATGAATAGGTCGTTGGGCCGATGGCGGTTGCGACAAGAGCCTGTCCCGCGAGGCGGCGGATCGTCCGCGCAGGAAAGCGATGCAGGCGTTGGTGTCGAGGAAGAAGGTCATGGCTGGTCCGGGGCCGCAACGCCCGTCAGTCCGTCGCGCCGGTGGAAGGGTCGCGCAGGGCGCCCCAGCCGCGCAGCGCCGGGAAGAACACGTCGTCGAGGATCTGCTCGATATCGAGGTCGGTCGGGGCTCGGAAGGTCAGCAGCATCTGGCCGCGCAGCAGGTCGGAGGGCAGGTTGAGGACGCGCTGGGGGACGCCGGTGAGGTTCAACTCGCCGCGCTGCTGGGCGCGCAGCAGGATCGTGGGAAAGGCCACGGCCCCCGACTCGCCGAAGACGCGCTCGCGCAGGCCGGCTGGGGTTTCCGCGTCGGCGGCGAAGTAGCCCGCGCCGGCCAGTTGGACGAAGGTCACGACGCCGATCTCGGCCATCGACCGGCTGGTGTCCCGCATCAGTGTGACGAGGTCCTCGCGCAAGCTGCCCGTGTCGGGGATGGACGGCTGCATGAGGTCGCGGCGGTGCGCGATCGCCGCCTCGACCAGGGCGTCCCGGTTGGGCCAGCGCCGATAGATGACGCTGCGGGACGTTCCGGCGGCCCCGGCGACCGCGTCGTAGGTCAGCTCGCCGTAGCCGCGCGTCGACAGCACGCTCCAGGCGGCGTCGAGGATGGCGCTCTCCAATTCTGCGCCGC
>JAISUF010000062.1 GCA_031272195.1 Propionibacteriaceae bacterium | reverse complement strand
CCGACGGCCGCCGCCAGGACAACCACTGCCGTCACCACGACCGCCGTCTGGTCGCCAGTGCCCGACGTGGCCGCCGGGACAGCCGACGGGTTGCCGACCGCCTGGCTGACCGCGTCGTTTGGCGCCAGCGACGGGCCTTGCGAGCCGTCGCCGAAACGCCAACCCTCGACCTCCCCGGCTTGCGGCTGGTACGTGCCGCCGCCTTGCGTGGCGTACTCCCAGGTGGTGCGGCCGGGCGGTTTGGCGTGCCAATAGCTCCAGTAGGCGTCGGTCGCGGTGACGCAGGCCTCGGGCCGCGAGTCGATGCGGCAGAGCATCCCCTGCCGGGTCAGCTCGATCTCGAAGCCGGCGCTCGCCAGGGCGTCGTAGCCGGTGGCGTGCGATTGGGCGCAGCCGACCGTCAGCGGGCCGAGATCGCCCGGATCGACGACGACCACCACGCCCGCGCAGCCCCTCGGCGCGACTGTGGCGGACGGCTCGTCGGCGGTTGGCGGCGGCGCGGAGGCGGCGGCCTCGCCGGTGGCGCCGGGCGGGGACGTCCCCGCTGCGGCCGAAACCGTCAGATAGTCCCCGCCCGCCAGCAGCAGGACGGCCTGGGCCGTCGCGAAGAGATCGCCATCGCCGCCCGGTTTGGCCGGCAGCGAGCCGTCGGGCAACTGCTGGTCGGCCAGCCAAGCCGTCGCCTCCGGCTGGGGGACGCCCGCCGCCAGCAGCGCCGAGCCGAGCACGGCCGTCGAATTGACCGGCGACATGCCCTCCCAATGGCCGTCGTCTTGTTGCGACGAGGCGGCCCACCGTTTGGCGGCGTCCAGGGCGGCGCCCGCCCCGGTGGCGTCGGAAGACGCGGCCACCAGGCCGAGGACAGCCCCGGCGGTGTTGTCCGGGTCGGCCGCGCCGCCTTTGGAGTAGGAGAACGAGCCGTCGCCAGAGGCCTGCGAGACCAGCCATGAAGTCAGTTCGGGGTTGACGGCGCGTCCGGCCCGCGCCAGGGCGACCATCGCCAGGCCGGCCGAGTAGGGCATCGGCGTCGCCCCGAAAGAGCCGTCGGCGTTGACGCCGTCCTCGACCTCGGCGATCAGGTCGACGCCGCCGAAAGCTGTCGGGTCGGCCCTCGCCGCCTGCGCCGCCAGGGCCAGTTTGGCGGCCGCCTCGGGGCTCGATCCGGCGTAGTCGGCGGCGTGTTTCTCGAGGTAGCCGGCCATCGCGGCGATGGCGTCGGCGAAGTCGGCGTTGCCCGTCGCGGCCAGGGCCAGCAGCCCGTCGGCGGTGATCGACTCGGCGCCGAAGGCGGCCTCCAGGTGGTCGCCGTCAACCAATTGCGAGACGAGATACGACGCCGCCCGGTCGGCGGGTGGGGTTTCGGCCTGCGCCGCCACGGGCGTCGCGATGCAGGTGGTCGCCGTCAGGAGGGCCGCCAGAAGTGCCCCCGCCCAGCGCCGATTCCCGACCGCCTGGGCGGCCCGAGCCCGTCGCGTCGTCGTCAACGCCCAGAGCGCCGCCAAGGTCGCGGCGACTGGGCGTCGCGAGGATATTCGGCGGGCCGACCGTTTGAGCATCGAGTGCCTTTCGTTGGAGGCCTCGTTCTACCCAAGCCCGCCCGGGCTCAGCTCGATCCGCACGCCTCGACGGAATCTCCGAGCTGGAAGTCGTCCGGGTTTTCCGACTCGGGCTGGCGCCCTCACGGTTGCGGGTCAGTCTCGGATTCGCACCGAGTTGCCCCTGACGAGATCAGCACCAACCACTCTACGCCATTGCCCGCCTGGCACTTGCCTCGAAGCGGAAGGCCGTCGCGCCCGAGCGTTGGCTGTCTTCGATGTGACGGGTGGGAGCGGCTGGCCTGGCAATCCGCCGCGGCAAGGAGGTGGTGTCGCCAGGCTCCGCGCCCGCTCGGTTTCAGGCGGACGGCCCCTGGCGTACCACCTCGAAAACCCGAAACCCCTTGGCCGACGCCACTCGGCGGCACGACCAGCCCTCGGCCTCCAGCCAGCGCTGCAGCGAGTCGGCGCCGAGGTTCTTGCCGACCACCAGTCGGGCCGCGCCGCCGGGTTTGAGGCGCGGCAGCCACGTCGCCAACAGTTCCCGCAGGGCGGCCTTGCCGACGCGGATCGGCGGGTTCGACCAGATCTCGTCGTAGACGGCCCGATCTTCGTCTGGGCTTGTCGCGGCGGGGGTGAACGCTCGCACCCGGTCGGCGACGCCGTGGCGCTCGGCGTTGCGGCGGCACAGGTCGAGGGCCCGCTCGTTGACGTCCACGGCGTCGACGAGCAGCGACGGGGAGGCGACGGCCAAGGCGACGGCGATCGGCCCCCAGCCGCAGCCCAGGTCGAGGACGCGGCCAGGACCCGCGGGCGGGGCGCAGGCGCGCAGCAGGACGGACGTGCCGATGTCGAGGCGGTCGGCCGCGAAGACGCCGTCGGCGGTCTCGAACGTCCAATCGGCGTCCCAGAATCGGGCCGTGATCTCGCGTCGGCGCTCCTGGCCGGTCGGGGTTTGGAAATAGTGCGACATCAGCAGCAGCCATCCTTGGGCAATTGGCGAACGGAGCGGGCGGCGGCGTTGCGGGCGGCCAGTTGGCCGTCGGGCGGGTAGCCGACCTCGGCCAGCACCAGCCCTTTGGCGGGCATGACGCGCACGTCCCCGGCTCGCGTGGGCGTGTCGAGCAACCCGACCAGCCAGGCGGGGTCGCGGCGTCCCAATCCGACTTCGACCAGGCCGCCCGTCAGGGAGCGCACCATCGAGTGGCAGAAAGCGTCGGCCCGCAGCGTCAACTCGACCACCTGGCCGACCCGTTCGATCTGGCAGGTTTGCAGTTGGCGGATCGTCGTCGCCCCCTCGCGGGCCTTGCAGAAGGCGGCGAAGTCGTGCAAGCCGAGCAGGCCGACTCCCGCCTCGCGCATCGCCGCGACATCCAGCCCCCTGCCCACATCGACGACATATCCCCTTGTCAGCGGGTTGGGCACGCCGTCGCACAGCCGATAGACGTAACGCCGCCAGACGGCCGAGAAGCGGGCGTCGAAGTCGGGGTGGGGCAGCGTCACGGCGTTGACGGCGATGTCCCCCGGCAAGACGCGGTTGAGGCGGCGCAACAGGTCGCCCGGATCGAACCGTGACATGGGGACGGTTCTGTTGTCGCGTTGTGGTTTGTCAGGCCGCGCGCCAGCGGTGGCGGGGGTGGTCGCCGGGTCCTGCTGGTCGGGGTTGCCGAGCAGCGTCCCGCGTGACATGGGGACGGTTCTCTTGTCACGTGGTGGCTCCTCAGGTGGCGCGCCAGTGGGGGCGGTCGCCGGTTCGGGCTCGTCGGGGTTGTCGGCTTCCCCATCGGGCAGGTCGAAGTGGGCGACTTGTCCAACGGCGTGCACCCCGGCGTCGGTGCGCCCGGCCACCGTCAGAGCGACCGGCGCGTCCAGCAGACGCCCCAACCACAATTCGCAAACCCCTTGGACGGTGCGCAGGCCGGGCTGGTCTGCCCAGCCGTGGAAGCGCGCCCCGTCGTAGGCGAGGTCGAGTCTGACCCTCATGCGCCGCCCCGACCGTCGGGTTTGGCATTGCCGACTCGCTCCTCGGGCACGGCGGTTGCGGTGTCGCTGTCGGTGTGGGGGATGGCACGTGACGAAAGAACGCCCATGTCACGTGGGGCGTCGCCGACTTTGGCGTACACCAGGTCGCGGACGGTTCGGCCGGCGGCGATGGCCCGCTGTTCGAAGCGGGTGACGGGACGGCGCTCCCAGCGCGGGGCCCAGCCGTCAAACTCGTTGGCCAGGCCGGGGGTGGTGTCGATGACCTCGACCATCCAGGCGGCGTAGTCGTCCCAGTCGGTGGCCAGCCGCCAGCGGCCCCCAGTGGCCAGGCGGTCGGCGGCCAAGCGGGCGAAGGCGGGGCTGACGAGGCGGCGCTTGTGGTGTCGCGCCTTGTGCCACGGGTCGGGGAAGAACGTCCACAGCTCGGTCAGCGATCCGGCGGCGAACAGCGTCTCCAGGCCTTGGCATCCGTCGGCGACGACGACGCGGACGTTCTCGGCGCCGGCCCGGTCGAGGGCCGACAGCGTTGACGCCACGCAAGGCAGGAAAACCTCGAAGCCGACGATGTTGGCCCCCGGCTCGGACGAGGCCAGCGCCACCAGCGTGTCGCCCGTGCCCGATCCGATCTCGACCATCAGCGGGGCGGACCGCCCGAAGGCGGCGTCCCAGTCGACGCTGGCCCCCTCGGCCACCGACGTCCGCCGCTGGCCGGCGGGCACCTCGACGACGTACTTGCCGCGAAGCTGGGCCCAGGCCCGCTCCTGCGACGGATTCATCCGGTCGCCCCGCCGCACGAACGAGACGACGTCGCGTCGGACACGGGCTTCAGGCACCCCGCCATTGTAAAGCCCGCCGTTACCAGATCGCCGAGAAGCCGGGCCAGCGCAGCGAGTCGAAAGCGCTGTCCTTTGTGAGCAACACGGCGTTTGCCCGGACCGCTTGGGCGGCCAGCATGCGGTCGAAGGGGTCTTTGTGCGGCCACGGCAGCCGGGCCGCCGAGATCGCGTCTGGCGGTTGGAGGCCGAGTTGGCTGCCGAGGACTCTCGCCACCGTGTCGTCCCAGTCTTCCAGCAGGGCGGCCGCAGCGGGCAGCTTGCCGGATTGGTGTTTGATCGCCAGTTCCCAACAAGTGGCCACCGAGACGAGCCTGGATTGCGCTGTCGTCATCGCTTCGATTGCGCTCGGCGAGAGCCGTCCTGGGTCGACCAGCGCCCACAGCAGCGTGTGGGTGTCCAGCAGCACCGCTGTCGGGTTCGTCACTGCCACAGTTCAATCTCCGCGTCGTCGAGCGGCGCCATCGATTCAGCCGCCTCGGCCTGCGACAGCGCCGACGAGAAGGCGCCGAATTGGATTTCGGGGCGCGGTTTCGGAACGAGCCGCACGACAGGCTGGCCGCTGCGGGCGATCCACACCTCGCCGCCGGCCTCGGCCTCGGCGATCAACGCCGACAGATGGGCTTTCGCGTCTTGCACATTCGCCACCGTCACATGGATAGTCTAGCACGCTTGGACCAGCTAGACCAGCCATTCGAGGATTGGAGGTCGCCCCCGGAGCCGTTGCAGCGGGGGCCTCGCCATCTGGCGGGGAAGCCGAGGGGCCGAACGCCGACCTCCACAGCCAAACGCGGTCGTCGGCAAGGCCAAGCCGACAGCGGCGGATTCATGCGGTCGCCCAGCCGCACGAACGAGACGACATCGCGGCGGACACGGGCTTCAGACACCCCGCCATTGTGAGGCCCCGCGTCCCAGCCGGCCGGTGGAGGAGCTGGTAAACCGCAGTGAGTTGGCGGCAAGCGGTGGCTCGTCGCCCAAACGGTGGTGGGCTACGATGGCCGCCAGAAGAACGGAGGGCGCATGTCCGGGCGGATCGACAAGCTCAAGCGGAGAGCGGGGGCGGTGGCGCGGCGCTTGCGCCGGACTTCCACAACCGGCCAAGGCGGCGTCGCGGACCGAGTGATTAGGGCCGCAGGCAGCCCAGCGCCGCTCCCCATTGGCCATCGCGGAAATCCGGCCACCGACCCCGAAAACTCCCTGGCCAGTTTCCGAACCGCCGTGAAGCTGGGCGCCAAGGTGATCGAGACCGACATTCGTCTGTCGAAAGACGGTGTGCTTTTCGTCAGCCACGACGACAATCTGACCAAACGCCTCGGCGTGCCGTTGGTGATCGCCGAGACGAACGCGGCAGAATTGGACGCGGTCAGGCTGGTCAACGGTGAGAAGCTGCCCAGGCTGGAGGATGTGCTCAAGGAATTGGGCCGGCGGGTGGTTTGGAATCTGCACTTCAAGAAGAAGGAGGCGCCCGAGCGGTCGGCTGTTAGAGGGCGGGCGTTGTTGGCATTGTTGCAGCGCCATGGGTTAATGGGCCAAGTCATCTTGAGCTATAGCTCGCTGGGAAATTCCCGGCTGATGCACAAAATGGCCCCCCATTTGCCGCAGGTGACGATCTCGCACCTTGGCGGGGTGGAATTGATCGAGCGGGTGAACAAGGCTCCCGCCTATATGCGCATCGTGTCGATAGAGCTGAGAAAGGCCGACGACGAGGTCCGTGCCGCCATCCACGCCCGGGGGATGAAGATGGCGGTCTATTCCGCCCGGACGCCGGAGGCGATGGACAAAGTGCTGCCCAAACGCCCAGACATGATTTTCGTCGACGACGTCAGCATGGCCCGCCAGCGCATCGCCCGCTATCAGTCGACGGGGGCGTCCAAGTAGCCGCGCTTCACCAGGAAGTTGCGCATGGCGACGATGTCGGCGCTGGTCGCGGCGTTGCGCACATGTCGACCGAACATGTCGCGCGGCAGGTCGTAGAGGCCGCCGTTGTACTCCGAGACCACAAATTCATATGGCTTGGCAGGCCCAAGCAATTTGCGCCCGGCAAAATCAATCTCCTTCAGCGGGAACACGACGTCGCGGTCCCAAATGCTGCGCTTGCCGGTGCGGTGGTTCGTGGTGTAAAGGAACGTCACAAAGGCCTGTTTGTTGTCAGGCGCGAACAGTTCGCGCTGTTTTTCCTCGTAGGGTTTGAGGAACTCGAAGACGATGTCGTCGGCCTGTCGGCGTGTGGCTGTGAGAAGCTCGGGGTGTTGTTTGCGGAAGTCCTGATAGTCGGTCCTCAGGCGTTTGCGGAAACGCGCCATGGCGTCGGCCGTCTCGTCGTCGCCCTTGTCCGACCAGGCGCACAGGAAGATGTCCACGAAACAGCGTTTGATCCCCTTCTGGCGGTGGCGGAAACGCATGATGTACTTGACGGAGCCGGCTTGCTCGGCCGACGAGCGCACGAACCGCTGCAAGTAGAAGTGCGGATTGCCCTCCGTGGCGACTTCCAGCTTGTGATAGTCCTCCTCCATCATGAACACGTCGGCGTCGTCGTCCCAAGGAATGAAGTTGCCGGTGCGAACCGCGCCGATCAGAGCCCCGGCCGCCAGCCAATAGCCGATGCCGTTGGCCCGGCAAAGCTTGTCGAATTCGTCCAGCATGTAGAGCAGGCCGGTTTGGACGATAGCAGAGTCGCCAACGGCGGGCGGCAACGAGTCGAAGAAGCGTTGTCTTGCCTTCAGGGGCGTTTCGCCGGGCCGCTGGTAGAGGGCCCAGTATTGCGCCAGGAAGTGCTCACGGCGCAATCTGACGCTGGCCTGTGCCTGGTCGATTGTCTCCAGCAATTGCGCATGCTGCTGCTCGAGGGCGGCGATGGAGGCTTCCAACTCGGTGACGGCCTGGTGCGGTCGGCCTTGGCGGCCAATCTTGCGAAGCGCCCGTTCGAGTCGCGAGCGCGCCCGTGTGGCGATGTTGCGCGCCATCACGCCTCCCCACTCTTGGCCAGCGCCCTCAAGGCGGCCACTTCGTGGGCGTTGAGGGCGCTGAAACTGCGGTTCTCGTGGCGGTCCGGGATCCACAGCAATTGTTTCGAGCCGGTGTCGAACTGTTCGGCGGTATCGGAGGGAATGAGGAATTCGCCATCGAAGCAGGCGACGCGAATCAGCGGCGGCACAGATTCGCCAGGGGCGAGTGCCAGCAATTGGACGGTGGCCTGGGGTGCGGACTCGTGGCAGAAGAACGGCCATTGTGACGGCTTTGGCGCCGGTGCCTCCGGGAGGCGAGGGTCGGCAGCGGGGGGGCTCATGGCGAAGCCGTCGGGCCAATGGATTCTCTCAAGCTTGCCGAATGCCTCGGCGGTGAGGCCGACCTGGAAGGCCTTCTGGGTGGGGGCGAAATCTCCGAAGAGCAGGGCGTTGCGGGCCGACTCGCCAGTCAGCCAATACTCGATCGAGTTGGCGGCGCAGCTTTCGGCGAAAACCCGCAGCACGACGCGGCAGGCCTCCTGCACGTCGTACAGCGGGTCCCAATCTTGTCGGCCCAGCTGGCGTCGGAAACGCTCTTGGAGTTGGCGGTCGTCTTCCCCGTCTTGGCGAAATAGCTGCCAGAGCATGAATTGCTGCAGGGAGTCGTCGTAGGCGATGTCGCTGGCGAGTTGGTCGGCGGCTCTCTTCAACGTAGGGGTATTGAGTGCTCGCGCTCGTTTGGCCAATCGGCGACACCGTGACGACATGCCGGGACGCCCCGGCAGCGCCTTGGCGTTGGAGTTCTCAGATACTGCCATCTCGTCGATTCCGATCTCGTCTGGCTCCGCTTTGGGGGGCTCCAAATCAGCCTAACAGAGGCACACGACCATGCCCTACCGCACCCCACATTTCGCGTCAGGCAAGACGATGCGCCAGGCCCTGCCGTGAAGCCAGAATTTCCGCTACCTGGCGGGGAAGCCGAGGGGCCGAACGCCGACCTCCACAGCCAAACGCGGTCGTCGGCAACGCCAATCCGGCCGCGACGGCTTGAACCCTGTCCTGGCTAGGACCGGCGCTTGGCCGCCCCGACGAGGCGTTTGGCGGCCCGCAGGCCCCGGCGCCAACCTTTCGGCTGGGCGGCGGCTTTGGCGGCGGCTTGGGCCCGTCGCTCGGCGGCGGCCTTCTGCTCCAGCTTGGCGCGCAGCATCTTGCGCAGATTCGGGCGATAGAGCTTCTCGGCCCGCGCCTGCTCGACTGACGGTTCCAGGCGCAGCCAGCGCAACCGCTCCATCGTCGTCGGATCGGCCCGCAGCGGCACGACGGCCGGTGGGAAGTCGACGCCGGCCAGGCGTTCGGCGTAGGCCGGGTTGGCCTGGCCGTCCTGCCAAATGTGGCTCAGGCCGTTGTCCTCCAAGAACTTCGTGTAGGTGTCGAAGGCCTCGGCCCGGAAGGCGTTGAAAGCCGAATAGTCGAGGCTCTCGTAGGCCTCGCGGATGTCGTTGGCCTCCGCTAGCGAGGCGACCGGCCGGTTGGGGATGCGGTGGTATTCGGCCAGCTCGCGGGTGCGGGAGTCGGCCGGGTAGATGAAGGCCGGCGTGCCCGCCAACAGCGCCGCCACCGTGCCGTGGATGCGGCTGCCGACGCTGAACTGCCTGCTGCGGGCGAAGTCGATCCATGGCGCCGGGTCGAGGAACAGGCGCATCCGGTCGTCGCGGTAGAGCCGGTGCGTCGGGTCGTGGGGGACGCGCTCGTCGCGCACCGCCATCGGCTCCCCCCACAGCAGCAGGGCCAGCTCCTCGACGCGCTGGGCGACGTAAGCCGAATTGGGCCACTGTTCGGTCATCAGTTCGATGAAAGCCCCCGCTCCGGTGATGGCGATGGAGGCGTTGAACATGATCGGCGAGTCCGGTTCGAGCGGCTGGGCGGTGACGTCGATGGCCGGCGCCGGGCCGAACATGTGCAGCGACGGGCAGCCGATCGTGCGAACAACGTCATCCTTGAAGCCCAACTCCGCCAGATAGTCTGTGGTGAACTCCCCGCGCGTGCCGAGCACAGCCGAGCGCTTCAGAACTTCCTTGACGAACGCCTTGACTTCGCCGACCAGCTCGCCGCGCTGCTCGACCAAGTCTTTCGGGGACCAGTTGTGAGACGCCTGGCAGCCTACGCCCACCACCACGACGGGTATCGTCAACCGGCCGATCAACTGCGTCAGTAGTTGTAGTTGACGGATGAAGCTTTGCCGGAAGGCGTTGGCCAGCGGCAGCACGACGGCGTCGAAATTCTCGTTGATGACCTCGGCCAACTCCGGCGGGTTGGGGCGCTGCAAGTCGTTGGCGTCGACCCACAGCTTGTTGTCCTTCGTCGCCAGTGCCCGATAGACCGCCTCCGAGAACAGCAGGTTGCCGGTGTTGGTGCCGAAAACTCCGCCCGGCGCCCAGGCCAGGCTCGGCTCGGGGGCAAGGGCCTTCTGCGGAGGTTTGGGTGCCCTGAGGAGTATGCGCATGGGCTTAAGCGTAGCGCAGCGGCCCGGCGAGACCACCGACCGCGACGAGCTGCTGTTGGCGTCACCGAGCCAAAGCGCCGCAGTTTGGCCGCGCCGGTTGGCGGCCGACGCCTTGGGCGATGGTCTCGGGGAAGTGTGACGCCAGTGTTTGGGGAGGCAGCGGGCCCAGGTGGGCGGCGGCCGTCATGGCTTGGAGGCTGGCGGCCATGACGGCTGCGTCGGCGGCGGGCAGGCCGGTGGCCAGCAGCGTCCCGCAGACGCCGGAGAGCACGTCGCCGGAGCCGCCCTGGGCCGTCCAGGCGGGGCCGGGCACGGCCATCTGGACGCGGCCGTCGGGAGTGGTGGCGAATTGCGTCGCGCCTTTCAGCAGGATCGTCGCGCCGAACTGCTCGGCCGCCCGCCTGACGTGGGCCGCCGGGGAGGCCTCGACCTCGGCCCGGCTGGTTTGGAGCAGCCGCGCCAGTTCGCCGGCGTGCGGCGTCAGCAACACGTCGCCCCGGCCGACGAAGGGCGGCAGGAAGCGCAGGCCGTCGGCGTCGATCACCAGCGGCACGCCTTCCGACAAGGCTCGTTCGACGGCCTCTCGCCCGTCGGGACGGTCGCCCCAGCCGGGGCCGAGCACCCGCGCTTGCACCTGCCCGCCGGCTGGCACGACGTTCGGGAAAAGCGCCGGGATCGGATCGCCCGGATGGCCGTGGCAGTCGGGCGGACCGCCCCCAGGCCACGCGTTCGACGGCTGTCCCGCCCCGAGCGCGTCGTCGGCGCCCGCCTCAGGCCCGGACACTTCGCCCGCCGCGACGCCTGGCGAAACCGTGCCAGGCGGCTGGGCGTCGGCGGCCGTCGGCGGGACGCGGACCATTCCGGCCCCGGCGAACACCGCCCCGGCCACCGCCAGCAGGCGGGCCCCCGGATAGCGGCCAGAGCCGGCGTCGATCCCGACAACGCCCCTGGTGTACTTGTGGTCGGTCGGGCCGGGCACGGGCCAGCGGGCCCACACGTCTTCCGGCTCCCACTGGCGCAGCGCCGACTCCATGGCGGGCAGGCCGATGTCGAACAGCGCCGTCCTCCCACAGGCCGAGCGGTGCGGCTCGACCAGGTGGCAGGGTTTGAGCCCGCCGAAAGTCGCCGTCACGTCGGCCTGGAAGTGCGATGACGCGGGCGCGTCGGCGTCGGCCGGGACGCCGGACGGCAGGTCGCAGGCCACCACCGGAACTCCCGCCTGGGCGACCGCTTCGGCCAGCGCCGCCGCGGGTCCCGACAAGCCGGAACGCCCCCCGATGCCGAGGATCGCGTCGACGGCCAGATCGAATCCGGCCAGCTCCCCGGCCAGTCCGACGTTGCCCGATTCGCCGGGCGGCCCGCCGACCGCGCCGACCCCCGTCGGCGCGGGAGCGTTCGCAAACTCGCGTCCCCCCGCCGCCAAAAAGGCCGCCCACCCGGCCTCGTGCGCCTTGCCCATGACCCGCAGGGCCGTCACTTGGACGCCGCGCCGCAGCAGGCGGACCCCGGCGTACAGGCCGTCGCCGCCGTTGTTGCCCGGCCCGACCAGCAGCAACACTTTGGCCGCGTAGGCCCGGCCGCGCCGGCGCCGCAACTCGCCCAGACAGACGGCCGCCAGGCCGGCCGCCGCCCGCTGCATCAACTCGTCGCCGACCTCGGCCATGGCGACGCCCTCGGCCCGGCGAATCTCGGCCACCGAATACGCCACTCGCATGGCCCAATTATGGACCCCGCTGTCTCAAGCCTCCAGCGGCGGGTCGGCCGACTCCAGCACGACGACGGCCGCCGCCAGGCCGGCGTCGTGGGTGATCGACAGGTGGACGCGGGCCGCGCCCAGCTTGGCCAGCCGGGCCGCCGCCAAACCGCCGACCTCGAAGCCGGGGCGGCCGTCGTCGCCTGGCAACACCTGGCAGTCCAGCCACGACAGGCCGACCGGCGAGCCGATGGCCTTGGCCAACGCCTCCTTGGCGGCGAAGCGCCCGGCGAACCATTCGGCCGCCCGCGACGGGGAGAAGGCCGCCGCAGCTGCCAGCTCGGCGGGCGAGAACAGGCGCTCCAACAACTCCGGGCCGGCCTCGCCGAAGCGGTCCAGGGCGGCCACGTCCAAGCCGATGCCGACGATCACTCCACCGTCACCGACTTGGCCAAATTGCGCGGTTGGTCGACGTCGTAGCCCAAACGGGTGGCCACCTCGCAGGCGAAATATTGCAGCGGCACGATGGCCAGCAGCGGCTGCAGGATGGTCGAGACCTGTGGCAGGCGCAGCAGCACATCGGCGAACGGCGCCACCTCGTCGTCACCCTCCTCGGCCAGGACGACGGTGAACGCCCCCCGCGCCCGGACCTCCTGGATGTTGGAGACGACTTTGTCGTGGAGCTGGTCGCGGCCCTGCGGCGGCACGATGACGAAGACCGGCACGCCGGAGTCGACCAGCGCGATCGGCCCGTGCTTCAACTCGCCGGCCGGAAACCCCTCGGCGTGCAGGTAGGCGATCTCCTTGAGCTTCAACGCCCCCTCCAACGCCACCGGATAGCCGACGTGGCGCCCCAGGAAGAGGAACGAGTCGCGCCCGACCAGGCGCCCGGCGAGGTCCTCCAGAGGCGACAAATTGTCGAGGACGCGCTGGATAAGCTTGGGCGTCTCGGCCAGCTCTTGCATGACGCGGGCGATCTCGTCGCCGAACATGGTGCCGCGCACCTGCGCCAGGTAGAGCCCCAGCAGGTAGCAGGCCGCCACCTGGGTCTCGAAGCCCTTGGTGGAGGCGACTCCGATCTCCGGCCCGGCGTGGGTGTAGATGACGGCGTCCGACTCGCGCGGGATGGTCGAGCCGTTGGTGTTGCAGATGGCGACGATGCGGGCCTTCTGGTCGCGGGCGTGGCGGATGGCCATCAGCGTGTCGGCCGTCTCGCCGGATTGGGAGATCGTCACCACCAGCGTCGAGCCGGTGATGATCGGGTCGCGGTAGCGGAATTCGGAGGCGATTTCCACCTCGCAGGCGATGCGCGTCCAATGCTCGATGGCGTACTTGGCCACCAGACCGGCGTAATAGGCCGAGCCGCAGGCCACGATGATGATCTTGTCGATGCCGCGCAGGTGGGCCTCGGGGATGTGCAGCTCGTCCAGTTTGAGCGCCCCGTCGGCGGTGTAGCGGCCCAGCAGCGTCTCGAAGACGGCCGTCGGCTGCTCGAAAATCTCCTTGCGCATGAACCAGTCGTAGCCGCCTTTTTCGGCCGCCGACAGGTCCCACGTCACCTCGTAGGGTTTGGACGCCGCCGGACGCCCCCAGAAATCGGTGACGGTGATGCGCTCGGGGGTCACGTCGACCATTTCGTCTTGGCCCAATTCGATGGCCGAGCGGGTGAACTCGATGAAGGCCGCCACGTCGGAGGCGACGAAGTTCTCCCCCTCGCCGACGCCGACCACCAGCGGCGAGTTGCGGCGGGCGGCGACCAGCCGGTGGGGCTGTTCGGCGTCCAGCGCCACCAGCGTGAAGGCCCCCTCCAGGCGCTGGCAGACCGCGCCCATCGCCTCGGCCAGGTCGAGGCCGCGGCCGACTTCGCGGCCCAGCAGTTGGGCGGCCACCTCGGTGTCGGTGTCGGAGCGGAACCCGACGCCCTCGGCCTCCAGTTCGGCGCGCAGCCCGGCGAAGTTCTCGATGATGCCGTTGTGGATCAACGCCACCCGGCCGTTCTGGGAGACGTGGGGGTGGGCGTTGGCGTCGGTCGGGCCGCCGTGCGTCGCCCACCGGGTGTGGCCGATGCCGATCTCGGAGTCCGGCAGGGGGGATTGGGCCAGGGCGGCCTCCAGGTTGGCGATCTTGCCGGCCTTCTTGCGCACCTCGATGCGGCCGTCGCTGACCACCGCCACTCCGGCGGAGTCGTAGCCGCGATACTCCATCCGCTTCAACCCGGCGACGACGACGTCGCGGGCCACCCGCGGCCCGACGTACCCGATGATTCCGCACATGCGCCATAGCCTAGCGCGTGCCGGGCAGGGCCTTTGGGTAAGGCGGTCGAGCCGGTAAGATAAATGCATGGTTCTTACTGCGGTCATGTCCACGAAGGGGCAGCTCACGATTCCCCAAGCCATCCGGGAGCGCCACGGCCTCAGCCAGGGAGTGCCGGTGACCGTGGAGGAGGCCGACGACGGCTCCATCGTCATCCGCAAGGCCCCCAAACCGGCCGCCCGACTGGCGGGCATGTTCGGCCTGTGGCCAGGCGCCCCCGTCAGCCTGGACGAGATGGACCAGGCCGTCGCGGGAGGGGCGGCTCGGTGATCGCGGTCGGCCTCGACGCCAACATCGTCGTGCGACTGATCATGCAGGACGACCCCGCCGAATCCGCCCGAGCCCGCGAGATCTTCGGCGAGCTGACCCCGTCCCGCAAGGGGCATATCTGCCAACTCGTCCAGGCCGAGATCTGGTGGGTTCTGCGCCGGGCGTACAAGCTCACCGCACAACAGGCGACCGCCGCCCTCCAGGGCCTGCTGGAGTCGGACGACTTGGAGTTGGAACAGCCCGCCGATCTGGCCTGGGCGCTCGAGCGAACCGCCTCTGGCGCCGACCTGGCCGACGCGCTGATCTACCAGGCGTCGAGCCGGCGCGCCCCCCGCGTGCTGACATTCGACAAGAAAGCGGCCGATCGCGCTTTCGGACTGGAATACGCCGGGCCCGTCCACCTCGTCGATCCAACCACACGGGAATCTTGACGCCGACATTGTCGGCCCGACGATGATTGCGAACCCGCTCGGCATTTTTCCGCTGGGTTGCGGGTGTGGTTGATCGGCCAAGCTTTACGTAATACGATTCTCGTGTGGTGTTTCGGGAGACGGACGGCGAGACGCCTGACATCGCAGAGGGTGTCAGAGGCGTCCTCTTCTTCGATTCCGCAGATCGCCACGGCGTCTCGCATGAGGACGCGCTTGAGGTCATGAACACGGCCGACCCAATCGTCTTGCGCGAAGATCCGCCCAAACTTCTCTACGTCGGCTTTGACAGGCAAGGACGGCCACGGGAAGTCATCACCGACACCGCAGTCGCGACTGGGCGAGTCGCCGTCATTCACGCGGATGTGCTGACACCGAGCTACTACCGATACCTATGAGGTTATGAGAGGAGAGATCGATCCTATGAGCAAGCCCGTTTTCACCGCCGAGGAGGTCGCGCAGTTCGAAGAGGCGGCTGCCGAAGCCGAACGCGGCTACGCGACCGAATTTCTCGATTCGCGCCCTCGGCTTGGCCGGCCGCGCGAGGTGGGAGACGCCGTCGCCACCGTTGTGCCGGTGCGCATCGACCCGCAGCGGTTGCAGTTGATTGATGCCGCCGCGCAGACGCGGCACGTCACACGTTCGCAGTTCATCCGCGACGCGATCGATCGGGCGCTCGCCAACGCTTGACTGGGCTGCCGCCTATCGCCCTCACGCGCTGATCACAATCGCTGCCGGCATCGACACCAGCGCGGCCATGGCGAGCGGAACCCTGCGATGCTCTTGTAGGCTGTCGGGCGTGCCCGCAGACGAGTACCTGACGCCAACCGAAACCTACGGCCCCTACGTGACGCTGGCCCGCGCCCATTGGGCGGCGCTGGCCCGCGAGCGCGGCACGTCGCTGGACGACGCCACCTTGGCCAAGCTGCGCGGCCTGGGCGACCCGACCGACCTGGCCGAGGTCGAGGAGGTCTACCTGCCGTTGACGCAGCTGATCATGCTCTACTACGAGCGGACCGGGGCGCTGTTCACCGACTCGCACGAGTTCCTCGGACTGGGCGGGCGCCCGACGCCGTTCATCATCGGCGTGGCCGGGTCGGTCGCCGTCGGCAAGTCGACCACCTCCCGCCTTCTGCGCGAGCTGCTGTCCCGCTCGCCGGGCAGTCCGAAGGTCGACCTCGTCACCACCGACGGCTTCCTCTATCCGAACGAGGTGCTCGAACAGCACGGCCTGATGGGCCGCAAGGGCTTCCCCGAGTCGTACAACCGCAAGGCGCTGCTGCAATTCGTGATGGACGTCAAGTCGGGCGCCGAGGAGGTGACGGCCCCCGTCTATTCGCATCTCTACTACGACATCCAGCCCGGCCAGGTGACGCGCGTGCGGCGTCCCGACATCCTCGTCATCGAGGGCCTGAACGTGTTGCAGCCGGCCCGCCGCCGGGCCGACCAGACCACCGGGCTGGCGGTCAGCGACTTCTTCGACTTCTCGGTTTACGTCGACGCCGCCGAGCGCGACGTCCGCAACTGGTACGTCGAGCGTTTCCTGCAATTGCGACAAACCGCTTTCCGCGACCCGGCGTCGTATTTCACCCGTTACGGCGATTTGACGCCGGAGCAGGCCGTTGTCATGGCCGGCGACATTTGGGACACCGTCAACGGCCCGAACCTGTCGCTCAACATCAAACCGACCAGGGGCCGGGCCACCGCAATTCTCCGCAAAGGCGCCAACCACCAGGTGACGTTCGTCCGCATCAGAAAGATTTGACGCGCCTGTCGGGTCGGGTGTCGGCTCTGCCGCACGCCCCTGCCAGGCGTGTCACAGCGCCAGGCGGTCTTTGACGACGTCGGCCAGGCGGGCGGCTATCGCCTCGGCCTCTTCGCCGGTGGGGGCCTCGACCATGACGCGGACCAGCGGCTCGGTGCCGGAGGGGCGCAGCAGGACGCGGCCGTTGTCGCCCAGTTTGCGCGACTCCTCGGTGACGGCCTGGTTTACCACCGGGTCGATGCCGGCCCGGGCCTTGTTGACGTTGGGGACGTTCACCAGCACCTGCGGGAAGCGCGTCACGACGCTGGCAAGTTCGGACAGCGGTTGGCCGGTGCGGACCATTTGCGCTGCCAGGTGGAGGGCGGTCAGGGCGCCGTCGCCGGTGGTGGCGAACTCGCTCATGATGACGTGGCCGGACTGCTCCCCGCCGAGGGTGAAGCCGTTGGCGTTCATCGACTCCAGCACGTAGCGGTCGCCGACCTTCGTCACGTCGACGTGGATGCCTTGGGCCTTCATCGCCTTGTGGAAGCCGAGGTTGCTCATAACGGTGGCCACCACCGTGTCGGAGTGCAGCGAATGGTCGGCCTTCATGGCGATGGCCAGGATGGCCAGGATCTGGTCGCCGTCGACCACCTCGCCGCGGGCGTCGACGGCCAGGCAGCGGTCGGCGTCGCCGTCCAGGGCGATCCCGAGGTCGGCCTTGGTGGCGATGACGGCGGCCTGCAGCGACTCCAGATGGGTCGAGCCGCAGTTGTCGTTGATGTTGAGACCGTTGGGACGCGAGTGCAGCGGGATGACGGTCGCGCCCTGCGCTTCGAAGGCGGCCACGCCGGAGACGGAGGCCGCGCCGTTGGCGGCGTCGACGACGACTTTCAACCCCTCCAGGGAGGCGGCCGGGCCGAGCGAGGCGACCAGGTGGGCGATGTAGGCCTCGATGGCGGCGGCGTCGGTGGTGACGCGCCCCACTCCCGCCCCGGTCGGGCGGGCCCACGGGGTGTCCATGCGCTCTTCGATGAGGTCTTCGAGGTCGTCGTCGAGTTTCACCCCGCCGGTTTGGAAGAACTTGATGCCGTTGTCGGGCATCGGATTGTGGGAGGCGGAAAGCATGACGCCCAAGTCGGCGCCCAGCTGCCCGACCAGATAGGCCATGCCGGGGGTTGGGACGACGCCGAGCCGGACGACGTCGACGCCAGCCGAGGCCAAACCGGCCACCACGGCCGCTTCGAGGAACTCGCCGGAGGCCCGCGAATCGGTCGCCACAAGGGCTTTGGGACGCTTCTCGGCGAAGTCGCCGGCCTCCCCCAAGACCAGCGCGGCGGCCACCGACAGCTTCAACGCCAGCTCGGCGGTCAGCTCGCGGTTAGCCCGCCCCCGGACCCCGTCGGTGCCAAAGAGCCGGGCCATCGCCAACTCAGCGCTTGGAGTACTGCGGGGCTTTGCGGGCCTTCTTCAGGCCGGCCTTCTTGCGCTCCTTGACGCGGGCGTCGCGCGTCAACAGCCCGGCCTTCTTGAGGGCGGGGCGGCTGGCCTCGGCGTCGACGCCGTTCAAGGCGCGGGCCAAGCCGAGGCGCAGGGCGCCGGCCTGGCCGGTGACGCCGCCGCCGACGATGGTGGCGACGACGTCATAGGAGCCGACGACGCCGGCGGTGACGAAGGGCTCGTTGATGGTCTGCTGGTGCAGCTTGCCGGGGAAGTAGTCCTCCAGGGCGCGGCCGTTGATCTTCCACTGGCCGGTGCCTGGCGTGATCCGCACGCGGGCGATGGCCTCCTTGCGGCGGCCGGTGGCGGCGCCTGGCGCGATGACGGCCGGGCGTCCGCCGGGCGCCTGCTGGCCCTCGGCGTCGGCCTCGGAGCGGTAGGCGATCTCCAAGTCGCCTTCCACGAAGGGGACGATCTCGTCCTCGGCGGGAGTTTCTGTCACAACGTCGGTCATTGGTCCCTCTTACTCACTGGGCGATCTGGGTGATCTGGTAGTCCTGCGGCTGCTGCGCGGCGTGCGGATGCTCCGGGCCGGCGTAAACCTTCAGCTTCTTGAGCTGGGCGCGGCTGAGCTTGTTCTTCGGCAGCATGCCCCAGACGGCCCGCTCGACGGCTTTGCGCGGATCGTTGGCCAGCAACTCGCCGTAGGGCACCGACTTCAGCCCGCCGGGGCGGCCGGAGTGGCGGATGGCCAGCTTGTCGGTCGCCTTCTTGCCGGTCAGGGCGATCTTGGAGGCGTTGACGAC